>JBBSOW010000073.1:0-15205 GCA_038259365.1 Propionibacteriales bacterium | reverse complement strand
GGTCTAATCCGGCATCCCGGCTCGGGACCCACTTCGGCTACGGCAGGTGGACCGTCGCGCGCTGCGGGTTGTGATCGGCGGGGATGATCCCCTTGAACTGGCCCGTGGAGTTGACGTCTACCACGTTCTCATACTCCGACACCCGCATCGGACTCGTGAAGATGTAGTCGATGTAGCTGCCGTTGATCCAGTTGGTCCGTTGGGGAGCACTGCGCAGGAAACCGTTGTAACTGTAGAAGCTGGTGTTGATCCTCTTCTCCACCGTGGCGCCGGGTGCGGTGCTCGTGCTGCGGTAGGTGTTGCCCAAGGGGTCGACTAGGCCCGCCTTGACCATGACGTCGTAGGGCCCGTTCGTGGGGGCGGCCCACTTGGTGGAGTTGTAGTCTCCCACCGAGATGACCGGGAGCCTGCCGGTGTTCTTCTCGGCGATCAGGCCGACAACCGCCTGGGCCTGCGTGCGGCGCAGCTGGTAATACGTGCTCTGTCCGGAGCGGTCCGGCAGGTACTCCAGGTGGGTGTTGGTGAAGAAGAACTTCTTGCCGGTGTTCTTCTGTTGCAGGATGGCCCACGCCACGTAGCGCTCACCATCGGTGCTACGGGTCACGGGAAGGCGCCGTGACCCCTGCGCCAGCAGGCTGATCCGGTCGGCGTTATAGAGGATCTTGCTGCCCTTGGAGGCTCCCTGATTGGCGTAGACGCACCCCGTGGGCGTCGTGGACTTCACGCAGTTGTTGCGCTTGCTGTTGGTCAGCCGATACTTCGACCCGAGCCGCTGGTCGAGATCCTCGAACTGGCTGAGGTCGATCGTCTTCCCGCTCTTGTCGCGCAGCCAGCCCTGCGAGGCTTCTTGGACGCCTATCACGTCGGGATTTTGTTTCAGCAGGGTGGCCGCCACCGCACCACGCCTGTCGTTCCACGGCAGCTCGTCGCGCAGGCCCGAGTAGCAGTTGGCGCACTTGACGTTGTAGCTGACGACCCGTAAGGGCGCCCCCCCGGTGGTCGACGAGCCCGCGGACCGGGTCTCGCCCCGCACGGCGTCGGAGTAGCCGCTGAGATTGCCGCCATCGTTGGTGATGACGCGGACCCGGAAGTAGTACTTGGTTTGGGCCCTCAGCCCGGAGATGGTGGCGTAGTTCGGGGTGAAGCGGAGGTACTTGGCGCCCGACATCGTGGGCGAGGTCGAGTACTGCACGCGGTAGCGGATGCCGCCGCCGCGGGTCTCCCAGCGCAGCGACAGGCTCGTCGGGGAAGAACTCGCCACCGTGAGGCCCTTGGGGGCGAAGTGGGAGTACCCCGACGAGGCCGCCGTCGAGGCCTTCATCAGAGGGGAGTACGCGCTGAGGCTGCCACCCCCGTTGGTGATGACCCGCACCCGGAAGTAGTAGCTCGATCCCGGCTTCAATCCGGTGATCGTGGCTTGGGTGGGGGTGAAGCGGCTATAGACCGGGTTGGCCCGAGACGGAGACGTCGAATACTCGATGCGGTACCGGATCCCGCTGCCGCGGCTGTCCCAATCCAGCGATATCGCCGAGGACGTGGTCCTGGTCACCGACAGGTTCAGCGGTGCGAGGTAGGAGTAGCCAGACTTGCTGGCGGTCTCGACCGAGAAGGTCGAGGAATAGTCGCTCAAGCCTCCGCCGGAGGTCGTGATGACGCGCACCCTGAAGTAGTAGCGCGTGCTGGGCTTGAGCGAAGTAGCGTCGAACGCGTTGTCGACCACCCGCACGTACGTCGCCTTCGACAGTGAGGAACTCGTCGAATACTGGATCCGGTACTTCGGTGCCGACTTCACCGCGTTCCAGCGCAGCGAGACTGCGTTCGACGAAACCGACGTCGACGTCAGGCCCGAGGGCGGCGCGACCGCGGCCTGCGCGGGCGTCACCGGCAGCAGGGCCAACACCAGGCCCAGTAGGCCCACCCACATCGACATCCACCGACGGTGCCCCCCGCGACCGGTGTCAGGACTAGCGTTGGTAAACCGATGTGGCCGCGGACTCCTCGAGACCGAGGATCTGGTGGCAGAATCTGAGAAAAACAAAGTTGGGGGGGTTAGCACAAATATCCTCGCGTGTCGGTTCGGTGTCGTTATATCGACACCGCGGTGACAGCAAACGTACGTGCATCCCTTACCCCATTGCAAACGAGGGATTCCGACAGCCGCACTGACGGTTGGTTTGTTCGTAGTCCAGTGACACTCGCTCCTAAGCGGGAGCTGAGGATTCCCCCATACTAGACGACGGGCGGCCGACCTGCCCTCGTCATGGCCACGACCGTGGACCAGCGAAGCTTGCCCCGCGTCTCGTCGGGGGCCCAGGGATCGGCGAGCCAACCTCGTCGCCAGCCGGCCAGCCAGGGCTTGAGCTGCTCGGGTCGGGACCGCCAGCGGATCAGCTGCACCACGGTCCAGGTGCCCACGTAGGCCCAGCTCACCGGCCACGGGAGGTTGCGCCGCGCCAGCCACACGCGGTTCCGCGCATTCAGCTCGAAGTACTCGGCGTGGCGTGCCGGGTCGAAGATCGGATGGGCGGCCCGGAGATCGCCCAGGTAGACTACACGCATTCCGCAATCCCACACTCGCCAAGCGAGCTCGATGCCCTCGTGGGCGTAGAAGAACGTGCCTGGCCAGCCGCCCGTGGACTCGAAGGTGTCGCGGCGCAACACCAGCGCCAATTCGATCACCGAGAAGACGTTGCTGGAACGCAAGGGGCTCCCTTTGCGTAACCGCGGTATCCAGCGCCGCGGCCGCTCGTGGGTCTCCGGATCCTCGATGCGCGGCTGCAGCATGGCCACATCGTCGTGCTCGCCCAGATACCGGGCTGACCGGAGCAGGAAATCGTCGTCGGGCAGCCACGCGTCGTCGTCGAGGAAGAAGAGAAACTCCCCGCCGACGTGCGCCACGCCGGCGTTGCGACCGGCGGGAATGCCCAGATTTTGGGGCAGGTGGAGCGTGTGGCACCTCTTAGGAAGCCCGGCGGGCGCCCAGCCGTTGCCCACGACGACGATATCGAGGGAGACCTCGCGCTGCGCTAGCACCGAAGCCACGCCCCTAGCCAGCTCGGCGGGGCGCTTGCCCTGGGTCAGGATGACGACGCCGAAGCTCGGCAACTCCCTCTCTGCGCCAGTCATCCTCGAGCTCGGAGTTTCGAGGACATGATGATCGAGATCGCGTGGCCCAGGCTGACCAGCACGATGGCAACAGCCAAGACGACCAGCAGCACGCGCATGACGGCGAGTGGTTGGCCGACGATAAGGCCGATGAGGGCGACGGCGAAGACGACGAGGCTCAGCTCGATGGAGTGGAACGCCTTGTGAAACGGGACGAAGCGGGCCATCGTGCGGGCCGTTCCCAGCAACCGCACCGCCAGCACTGAGCGGGTCTCAGCCGCCTCCGGTTCCGCGGGAGCACTCGGGGCCTCCTGCGACGGGAGGCTCTTGCGCTCGGCCAGCTTGTCCAGGCCGTTGAACGCGCGCGCCACGTGCACCATGTCGTTCAAGGCCTTGTTGAACCAGATCCAGGCCATCAGGATCGCGCCGGCGAACAGGCACTGCCAGACCTTGGTGGATGCGGTCTCACCCATGGTGATTCCGCTGGCCCGCAGCCCGAGCCCGAGGCCGAGCAGTCCCTCTGCCAGGTAATGACCCACCTTGTCCAAGAAGATCCCGGCAGGGGTGTAGGTGCCGCGCCAGCGCGCGACCTCACCATCGCAGCAGTCGATCAGCATCTGCAGTTGGGTGAGCGCCACGGCCAGCAGCGGCCCCCAGATCCCGGGGACGAGCAGGGCGAGACCCGCCAGGGAGCCGCTGAGGATCATCAACCCGGTGACCCCGTTGGCGGAGATGGGGGTCCTGATCAGCGCCCGGGTGAGGTGGATCGAGAACCTGCGCATGTACAGGTCACCGGTCCAGTGCTCGGCTCGGCGAGCGAGCACCTCCGGTGGCTGAACCACGGCTCGCAGCTCGTCGAGGCTCGGCTGGGCGTTAGCCGACATCACGGGTCGCCACCGCCTACTTCGACGCCTCGTCGGCGTCCACGACCGCGTCGGTATCGCCGTCGAGCTCCAAGACCCCCTTGTTGATCCAGATGGTGCGGCTGCAGGTGTCGCGGATGGACTTCATCGAGTGCGACACCAAGAACACGGTGCCGGCCTGGTCTCGAATGTTGCGGATGCGCTCCTCGGAGCGGTGCTGGAATCGCTTGTCACCCACGGAGAGGGCCTCGTCAATGATCAAGATCTCGTGCGCCTTGGCGGCCGCGATGGCGAACTTCAGCCGTGCCTGCATGCCCGAGGAGTAGGTGCGCATCGGCAGGTCGATGAACTCCTCCAGCTCGGCGAATGCCACGATCTCGTCGCGAAGGTCCTCGATCTCGCCCTTGCTGAACCCCAGGGCCAGGCCGCCGAGGGTGATGTTGCGCTCCCCCGAAAGCGACGGCAGCAAGGCCGCCCCTACGCCGAGCATGTTCGGGCGAGACGCCGCCCACACCCCGCCGCTGGCGGGTGGGGTCAGCCCCACCAGGGCGCGCATCAGCGTCGACTTGCCGGAGCCGTTGGAGCCGATCACCCCGACCGACTCGTTCGGCCCGACGGAGAAGGAGACTCCTTTGAGGGCGTGCACCGTGCGCAGCCCTCGGGTGCGCCGGGTCAACAGCTTTCGGCCGGTGTCCTTGGCGCCCTTACCGCTGGCGTACACGTGATACTTCACGTGCAGATCGTCGACGACCACCACGGGACGCGCGCTTCCCCGGGCGGTTTGTGGTTCAGTCGACCCGGCCATAGCGCTCCTCGGCGACCCAGAAGAACACGAATCCGCCCACGAACACCACGAGCGTCCACATCGAGAGATACAGCCAATAGACGGGTGGATGGCCCTGGTCGGTCATCAGCACGCCCCGCGCGATCGTGAGCACCTCATAGATCGGGTGAAAATCGAAGGCGTACACCGCGGCCGGCCAGCGCCCGAGGATGCGGTTGACGTCGAAGAGCACCCCGGATGAGTAGAACAGCAACCGGGTGACGAACGGCAACAGCTGGGTGAGATCGCGTAGGTGCACCGTCAACCGGGCGCCGATCATGGCGACGCCGGCGTTGAACAGCGCGAACAGCGCCAGCAGGGGCACCATCATCAGCCAGCTGACCTGCGGCGGCTGCCCGAGCGCGAGCAGAAAGACCACCATCACCCCGAGCATGGGGACCAAGGACATGAACTGCTCGACGACCACCGACATCGGCAGCGTCACGCGGGGAAAGGAGAGCGACTGGACCAACGACCGGTTGCCGGTGATGGCCTTGGCGCCCTTGTTCATGGAGGTGGAGAAGAAGTCGAAGAGGAAGACGCCGATCACGATGAAGGCGGCGTAGTCGGCCGGCCGGTTGGCGCCCTGCAACAGGCCGAAGATGCTGCCGTAGACGACGGCGTTCAGCGTGGGGCGCAGCACGATCCACACCACGCCGAGCCGATTGGATTCGTCGCGGGCGGCGATCTTGTACTTGGCCATACCCACCGCGAACTCCCGGCGGGCCCACGCATCCTTCAGGTACTGACGCAGCGGTGGCCTGGCCCCGACCCGGTGTAGGCCGTCGCGAGCGGCCTGCTCGGCCACACTCATACGCACAAGTCCCATCTGCTCGATTCCGGCTAGCCGCAGACGCGCGGCGGGTAGCCAGCGATGAGTCTAGTGGAATCGGTCGTCGACCCGTCGAACCTCAGGCCCTAGTTGGCCTTCCTGCTCGGCTGTACGCGCATGGGCTCCCCCGGCATCTTCGGGTATTCCGGCGGGTAGGGCAGCTCTGCCGCCCCGCCGTGGGCCTGCTCGTGGTCATACAGGGCCAGCGCCTCGCCGATCGAGCCCGGGGTGGTCGCGTAGTAGCCCGCCCAACGATCCCCGCCCCCGGCGAAGCGGCTCGCCATCGTGAGCACCGTGAAGTCCTCCGGGCCGACCTCGTCGAGCTCCGACCAGTCCAGCGGCGCCGAAACCAGGGCCTGGGGCACGGGGCGGATGGAGTAGGCCGACGCAATCGTGCGGTCGCGTGCCATCTGGTTGAAATCGACGAAGATTCGCGCCCCACGCTCCTCCTTCCACCAGTTCACCGTGACCCGGTCGGGCCTGCGCCGGGCCAGCTCGCGGCCGATCGCGATGACGGCGTGACGGGCGTCGATGAAGCCGACGGGCTCGATCGGGCAGAACACGTGTACCCCCCGGCCGCCGCTGGTCTTGGCAAAACCCGTCAGCCCCAGCTCGCTCAACAGCTCGCGAAGGCCGTGCGCGGCCTTGGCGGCATCGGCGAAGCCGGTGCCGGGCTGGGGGTCCAGGTCGATGCGCAGTTCGTCGACGGCCTCGGTGTCCTTGCTCCGGACCGGCCACGGATGAAACCGCAACGTGCCGAGGTTGATCATCCACACCAGGGTGGCCAGCTCGGTCGGGCAGACCTGGTCTGCCGTGCGTCCGGAAGGGAACGATATCTCGGCGGTCTGCACCCAATCCGGCATGCCCTTCGGCGCCCGCTTCTGGTAGAAGGCGTCCCCGCCCCGCTGCCCGCGGGTGCTGAGCTTGACCCCCTCGCGCACCCCGCCCGGCCAGCGCTCCATCGCCGTCGGGCGGTCCATCAACGCCGGCAGGAACCCGGGCCCGACCGCCTGCACGTAATCGGCCAGATCGGCCTTGGTGATCCCCAGTTCGGGGAAGTACACCTTGGTGGGGCTGGACAGGCGCACCTGCCGCTCCCCCACCGTGTATTCGATCGCGTCAGTGGCCATGGTCAGAGCCTAAGCCAGCCCCGACTCAGAGCGTTGGTCTGCTGTGCATGCCGCCTACAATGGCAGTGTTCCACAACCGGACTGATCCGAGAAGAGACGCCACATGAGCCAAGATGTATCAAACAGCGAAAACCCGGCTGCCCAGGTCGGCAAGGTCGTCAAGAGCGAAGCGCAATGGCGCGAGCAGCTCAGCAAGCAGGAGTACCAGGTGCTGCGCGAGGCCGGCACCGAGCGCGCCTTCACCGGCGACTACACCGACACCACCGCCACCGGTGTGTACCGCTGCCGGGCCTGCAACGCCGAGCTGTTCCGCTCCGGTGAGAAGTTCGGCTCGCACTGCGGCTGGCCGTCGTTCTTCGCCCCATTGGCCGAGGACCGCGTCCGCTACATTCGCGACACCCTGCTGGGTTACCCCCGAACCGAGGTGCGCTGCGCCAGCTGCGATTCCCACCTCGGCCACGTGTTCGAGGGCGAGGGCTACGACACCCCCACCGACCTGCGCTATTGCATCAACTCGATTTCGCTCAAGCTGGAGAACAGCGAAGGCTGATCAGCGCCAGCTCGCGACGATCTCGCCGAGCTCGCGCCGGCGCCCCGTGTAGAACGGCACCTCCTCGCGGGTGTGTCGGCGCGCGCCGGCGGCCCGCAGCGCTCGCATGAGGTCGACGATGCGGTGCAGTTCAGCGGCCTCGAAGGCCAGCAGCCACTCGTAGTCGCCGAGCGCGAACGCCGACACCGTGTTGGCGCGCACGTCGGGGTAGGGGCGGGCCAACCGGCCGTGCTCGGCGAGCATCTCGCGACGCTCGTCCTCGGGCAGCAGGTACCACTCCAGGCTGCGCACGAACGGGTAGACGCAGATGTGTTCCCCCGGATCCTCGCCGGCGGCGAACGCTGGTACGTGGCCACGGTTGAACTCCGCCGGGCGGTGCAGCCCCACCTGAGACCAGACGGGAGTGAGCTGGCCGCCCAATCGGCTGGCGCGCAAGGCGAGATAGGCGTCCTGGAGGGTTTCCGAGTCGGGGGCGTGCCACCAGACCATGAGGTCGGCGTCGGCCCGCAGACCGGCCAGGTCGTACCAGCCGCGGGTCGCGAGATCCCCGCCCTCACAGGCCGACGCGATGGCTTCCATCGCCTCCTCGGCGGCGAAGGGATCGGCATCTACCCTGGACGAGCGCGAGAACACCGAGTACATCACGTAGCGGATCGAGGTGTTGATCTGATCCACCTGCTCGGCGGTGGGCGCGGGGGGCGCGGATTCACTCATGGGGGAATGCTCTCTTTCTCGACGACGAATGCCCCCAGCCTAGCCAGCTCCAAGGAGATCGATCGGGTAAAGGGAGATCGATGGGCAAAGGGGATCCGGAGCGCCTCGCTGGTGAACGCCAACGCATCAGCCATACTGTAGATCGTTCAGGTTGTTGACGATTTTCAGGAGACCCGTAGTGTCCGAGTTCCACGAAAAAGCCGACAAGCCTGAGACCACTGGCCCAGGCCTGCTGTCAGCCACCGAAGGCAGCGCCAAGCCCCTCATCCTGGGGGAGCGCGCCTGGCTGGCCGAGGCAATGCTCGGCTCGAGCCGGTTGCGGCTACCCGTCGGTGTCACCCAGTTTCTGCGCACCCGGTACCTGGCTCTGTTTTGCGCCAGCATGCTCCTGTTCGGTATCGCGGCGGTCGCCGGTTGGGCCGTCTTCGGTCTGATGATGTTCGTGCTGGCCATGGTGGTGGACGGGTTGGGCAGACGCGTACGGGCGAAACACGAGGCCATTCTCTCCCGGTCAGGCGCCACTGCCATTGCGCGGTCCCTAGCCCGTTCCTTGCTCGCTGTGGTGCTGTTGGCCCGCTGCGCAGCCGAACCCGGGGGTGCGGTCTTCTTCGGATACCTCGTCGTGATCCTGGCTGTGCAGCTGTCGTGGTTCGGCGCCCTCGTCGGGGCGCGCTGGATTGGGCCTAGGCAGCCCATCCTGCTGTTCCGCCCGGGCGGACCGCAGCCGCGAGAGAGCCTGGAATACGCCAAAGTTCTTGGGCGCGCAAGCGATTTTCCTTTTGTGCCTCTCGCCGTGGAGGCCGTCGCGCTTGGCGTGCTGCTGGCCGCGCTCACCTCCCACGCAGCAGCCATTGCGAGCGCGGTCGTGGTGAGCCTCGGCGTGCTCGGGCTGCTGGTGCTAGCCACGCTCCGGGCCCTTCAGCTTCGTCGGCTAGCCCGGCAGGCAGACGGGGTGCAGGCGAAGCTCAGGGCTCAGATCGGTGCTGAACAGCCCGTCGCCCTGATCTACATGAGCGGAGGCGAGGGACAGTCCAAGACAATCATGAACCAGTGGATGCCTATCTTCGGCCGCTTACAGCAGTCGTCTTTCGTGATCGTCCGCGAGGCCAGTCACCTCCCCTTCATCGTCGACACCGACATCCCGATCGTTTACGCCCCCCGCACCCGCCACGTCGAGGACCTAGTGCTCCCAAGCGTCCAGGTGGCATTCTACCTCGCTAACGCCGGCAAGAACGTGCACCTGCAGCGCGAGGCCGGCATCAAACACGTGTTCCTCAACCACGGGGACTCGGACAAGTCCACCAGCGCCAACCCGGTGGTGCGGGTCTACGACGAGGTGTGGGTGGCCGGTCAGGCCGCCGTCGATCGCTACGCGGCCGCCGGTGTCCACCTTCGTAACAACTTCGGCATCGTCGGCCGCCCCCAGGTCGAGTCCCTCCCCGTCGGCCGGCTCGGGCACGCCCGGCCCACCCTGCTGTACGCCCCCACCTTCGAGGGCTACTACGAGGAGTCCAACTACTCCTCGCTGGAGCGGATGGGCCCCGCAATGATCGCCGCCGTCTTGGAGCACTACCCCGACGTTCGTATCTGGTTCAAGCCGCATCCGGCCACGGGCGCACAGCGTCCGGGGATGAAGCGGGCCAGCGCCGAGATCGTGCAACTCCTGCGCTCGGCTCCCGCCTCGCACGGGCACCTGTGCGTCGACGATCGCCCGACGCTAAGCCTGCTGGACTGCTTCGCCCAGGCCGATGTCTTGCTCTCCGACATCTCCAGCGTGGTGACCGACTTCCTCTACACCGAACGCCCGCTCATCGTCACCAATCCGCGCCAGCTCCCGGTGCCCCGCTTCAAGGACACGTTTCCTACCCAACGCACCTCCTACATCCTCGAGTCTGACCTCACGAACTTCGCGGCCGTCTTCGCCGACGCGTTCGGCGCCGATTCGATGGCGAAAGAGCGTCGAGAGATGAAGCGGTACGTGCTCGGGGACCTGCCCGACGGCCCGATGGCGGCGTTCACCCAGAACACGGAACGAATCATCGAGAAGGCCAAGCGCGACCGAGCCCTGATCACCAACGAGTTCCGGGTTCGGGGCGCGCCGTCCGACGCCGCGGCCCGCGACGTCGATCCCGGGGAGGGAGATGGCGACCTTGCCGCCGACGAATGAAGCCGCGCCGACCCGTCGTGCCGAGGCGGGTGACTCGAGCGCGTTGCCGCAGCTGAGCTCGCTGCAGGTGCGCACCCTGCGCACGCTGGTCAGCTCGCAGATCCTGGGCGGGATGGGGATCGCCACCGGCATCGCGGTGATGTCGTTGCTGGCCCTCGAGCTCTCGGGCAGCGAGACCCTCGCGGGCTTCGGCACCACCTTCCAGGTGTTGGGCGGGGCCGTGATCGCGATCCCGGTCTCCCGGCTAATGGCCGCGCGGGGCCGCCGCCCCGGGTTGATGCTGGGCTATGCGGTGGCGCTGGCCGGGGCCCTCATCGTCGTCTTGGCCGCGCAGCTCGGCAGCTTCGCCCTGATGCTGGTGGGCAGCTTCCTCGTCGGCGGCGGCACCACCTCGAACAGCCAAGCCCGCTACGCCGCGGCGGATCTCGCCGCACCGCGACACCGCGGGCGCGACCTCTCGATCGTCGTGTGGGCCACCACGATCGGTTCGGTGGCCGGCCCCAACCTGGTCTCCCCCATCGAGGCCGTGACCGGTCAATGGGGTTTGCCAAGCTACGGAGGCGCCTTCCTGGGCGGCGCACTCGGGTTCGCGGGCGCGATCGTCATCCTGCACACCTTCCTGCGCCCGGATCCATTGACGGTGGCCCAATCCGCTGCCTTCGACGAGCCCGAAGCACGGCCGCCGGCCACCAGGAGCAGCCGGGGCACCTTTCGCGACGGCGTTCGCTCGGTGCTCGCCCACCGGGGTGCGCTGCTCGGCCTGGTGACGATGGCCCTGGGCCACGGCGTGATGATCGCGGTGATGGTGATGACCCCCATCCACATGACCCACGGCAACGCGAGCCTGCGACTGGTCGGGCTGGTGATCAGCGTGCACATCCTCGGGATGTACGCGCTTTCCCCGCTCACCGGTCTCGCGGTCGATCGCTTGGGGGGACGCGCCGTCGCGATCACCGGTTCGCTCATCCTGATGGGGGCCTCGCTGCTCGCCTCGACCTCGCAGCCGGGCATGTCGCCGCTGCTGGCCGTCGCGCTCTTCACGCTCGGGCTCGGGTGGTCGTGCACCTTGGTGGCGGGCTCGACCCTGCTCGTCAACGCCCTCCCGGTGGCCGAACGGCCCACCGCCCAGGGCTTCGCCGACTTCGCCATGGGCATGACCGGGGCGCTCACCGGGGCCCTGGCCGGGGTGGTGTTGGGCACCGGCGGTTATCCCGTGCTCGCCCTCGGCGGCGCCGTGATCGCCGGACTCATCACCCTCGCGGCGGTGCTGATCCGCCCCCCGCGTGCTTAGTGATCGTGCTCGTCGGCGTCGGATTCGGCCTTGGTCGCGTGCACGGTGCCGTGTGGATGCTCCGGCGGTGAGTACAGGGAGTACACCTTGAGGGGCTCGTCCCCGATGTTGGTGATGTTGTGCCAGCTGCCCGCTGGCACCAGCACCACCCAGTCGTCTTCCACCTCTTCGTCGAAGCTGAGATCGTCCTCGGCGGGTCCCATCTGCACCCGCCCCTTGCCCTCCTCGACGCGGAGGAACTGATCGTGGTCCTCGTGCACCTCGAGGCCGATGTCGTCCCCGGGCGCGATCGCCATCACCGTCAACTGGAGGTTTTTTCCCGTCCACGCCGTCTGTCGGTAGTCGGTGTTCTCCAGCGTCGCAGCCTCGATGTCGAGAACGTGCGGCTGTGGTCCGTGATCGGTGATTCGAGAAGACAAGGTAGTTCTCCGGAGTGAGATTCGGCTGGCGTGGTGAGATTCGGCTGGCGTGGCTAGGTGGTGCCCATCATGGCCTACGCGGATGAGGCCACGGGCGCCGGTGTGCGATCGGCCGCCGGAAGGGACTGGACGAGCGTCACGATGCGGCCCAGCACCTCGGGGTCGGCGGTTGGCGGCACCCCGTGCCCGAGGTTGAAGATGTGGCCCGGAGCCTGCGCCCCCGAGGCGCAGATGGCTCGGACCCGTTCCTCGAGCACCGACCAGGGCGCCCCCAACAGGGCGGGATCGAGGTTGCCTTGGAGCGGGTAGCGGCCGCCGAGTCGACGGTTCGCCTCCGCCAGCGAGATGCGCCAATCCACGCCCACGACGTCGGCGCCCGCATCGGCGAGGTCGGTCAACAACTCACCGGCGCCGACGCCGAAGTGGATCCGTGGCACGCCGAGTTCGCCTACTTTGCTCAAAATGCTGGCCGAGTGCGGTTGCACGAAGGTGCGGTAGTCCTCGGCGCAGAGGCTGCCCACCCACGAATCGAAGAGCTGAACCCCCCGCGCGCCCGCCTGCACCTGAGCGGTCAGGAATGTCGCGGAGATCTCGGCCAGCTTGGCGCACAACGCGTGCCAGCTGTGCGGATCGCCCACCATCAGCGCCTTCGTCTTGGCGTAGTCCTTGCTCGGGCCGCCTTCGATGAGATAGCTCGCCAGGGTGAACGATGCGCCGGCGAAGCCGAGCAGCGGCGTTGAGCCCAGTTCGGCCACGGTCAGCTTGACGGCGGCGGCGATCGGCGCCAAGGCACTCGGGTCGAGCTCGGGCAGCCGTTCGATGTCGGCGCGGTTGCGGATGGGCTCGGCGATCACCGGGCCGGTGCCGGCGACGATGTCGAGATCGATGCCGGCCGCCTTCAACGGCACCATGATGTCTGAGTAGAACACCGCGGCGTCGACCCCGTAGCGCCGCACGGGTTGCAGCGTTATCTCGGCCACGAGCTCGGGGGTGTTGCAGGCCTCCAACATGGTCGTGCCGGTCCGGATCTTCTTGTACTCCGGCAGCGAGCGTCCCGCCTGGCGCATGAACCACACAGGGGTGTGCTCGACGGGCTGGGATCGGCAGGCGGCGAGGAACGTGCTGGTCGTGTTCGTCGTGCCGGGGGCATTCGTCTGAGGGCTGGTCACAACCGCCCACCTTACCCACTCCGGCGAGTCCTCACGGGTTTGGCGGGGTCGGCATCTTAGGCTCACAGAGTGAGCGCCAGCACAGACTTGAGGGCGGCCCCGACCGAGTTCACTCGGGCACTGGCCGAGTTTTCGCACGTTTCCTGGCGAAGCGAACTCGAGGTGGCCGAGATCCCTGCCCCCACCCGAATCGCGCCGTATTCGAGCGCGATGACGGCCGATGTCGTCGTCGGTGATGAGGAGCTCGGCTCGGGCCGGCTGATCCTGTTGCACGATCCGGCCGGCAACGACGCCTGGGAGGGCATCTTCCGGCTCGTCTCCTTCGCCCGCTCCCGCGTCGACCCCGAGATGGCCACCGATCCCCTCATCGCCGAGGTCGGCTGGTCGTGGTTGACCGATTCGCTGGCCAGCCACGGCGCAGAATACGTCGCCCCCAGCGGAACCGTCACCGCCGTGTGCAGTGCCTCCTTCGGCGCCATGGCCGAAGATCCGCCGAGCGCCGAGGTGGAGATCCGCGCCTCCTGGACTCCCGTCCTCGATCGGGGTCGCGGCCTGGCCGCCCACCTGGACGCGTGGGCCGAACTGTTGTGCACCACCGCCGGTCTGCCCACCCTTCCCGACGGTGTGGCCTCGCTCCGCCCGGGGAGCCCCCAGCGACTTCACGGTCAGGCTTAGGCGCAGAGATGACGTCACCGTCTTACCCGAGCGCTCAGAGCGGCCCGCCGACGAGTCCCGGCTCGGCAGACCCGGCCAAGGAGCCTGCCGAAGAGCTGCCGATCCTCGATTCCCCGGCCGACGGGGTGCCCGACCTCGTCGACGACGAGGCCAGCCTGTCCGCCACCATCGAGCGGTTTGCCGCCGGCACCGGGCCCGTGGCCGTGGACGCCGAGCGGGCGCACGGCTTTCGGTACTCTGCGCGGGCCTACCTGATCCAGCTCCGCCGGCAAGGCGCGGGCACCGCCCTCATCGATCCCGTCGCCTTCCGCCCCGGCGAGGGCGAGGCGGACCTTTCCGCGCTCGGGTCGGCCATCGTCGACGCCGAGTGGATCGTCCACGCGGCCAGCCAAGACCTGCCGTGTCTGGTCGAGATCAACCTCGTCCCGCAGAGGCTCTTCGACACCGAACTCGCCGCCCGGCTGCTCGGCGATCCGCGCGTCGCCTTGGGCACGCTTGTCGAGAACGCTTTCGGTGTTCGGCTGCTCAAGGAGCATTCGGCGGCCAACTGGTCCACCCGGCCGCTGCCCGAGCAATGGCTGAACTACGCCGCCCTCGACGTCGAGCTCCTCATCGAACTCCGCGAGAAGCTGGCCGCGAGGCTGGACGAGGCGGGCAAGCGCGAGTGGGCCGAACAGGAGTTCGCCTACCTGGCCGCCCACAGCGGGGACCCCCGCCCGCCGCGGGCCGAGCCGTGGCGCAGGACCTCGGGGATACACGCGGTGCGCACCCCCCGCGGACTCGCGGCCGTGCGCGAACTCTGGCTGGAGCGCGACGCCCTCGCCCGCAAGTCCGACACGGCCCCCGGCCGCATCGTGCCGGACAGGGCGATCGCCGACGCTGGCGGGCTGGGCGCGAAAGCGGTCGTCGGACGTCCCCAACTGCGCTCCATCGCCGGATTCAACCGCCGCACCGCCAAGCGCTTCGAGACCAACTGGCTGGCCGCGCTGCAGCGCGCCGCCGATCTCACCGCGGCCGAGCTGCCGAGCGTCCGTGCTAGCACCGATGAGCTCCCCCCGACCAAAACCTGGGCCAACAAGAACCCGGCTGCGCACGCGAGGTTCTCCGCCGCCCGCGAGGCGATGATCAGCCTGGCCGAGAGGGCACAGCTCCCGGTGGAGAACCTGCTGACCCCGGACTTCCTTCGCCAGCTCGCCTGGGCCCCACCCCAGCCCATGGATGCCGATGCCGTCGACGAGCGCCTGGCCGGGCTCGGGGCGCGTCCCTGGCAGCGGGAACTGGCCACCCCCGAAATAGTCCGGGCCTTCCGCTCCACTCAAGATTGACATTGACGTTTTTGGCCCAGCCGGCCTGAGGCTGGTTCGGTTTTTGGCCAAGCCGGCCTGAGGCTGGTTCGGTTTTTGGCCAAGCCGGCCTGAGGCTGGTTCGGTTTTTGGCCAAGCCGGCCTGAGGCTGGTTCGGTTTTTG
>JBBSOW010000072.1:0-15551 GCA_038259365.1 Propionibacteriales bacterium | reverse complement strand
GACTGCAACGGCAGGCGCATCGACAGCTGAGGCCGCGCCCGCTCCAAGTACCCAGGGCGGTAGGTGAAGCTGATTTCCCCGTTCGGCTCTCGATCGAGTCGGCCGACCTCGTGTCCGTACAGCACGACGATCAGCGAATCGGCACCGGATCCGAGGCCGCTGTCGCTCATGTCAGCCCAGCGATGCGGAGTGCCTCGTCGAGCTCGGGGTCGGTGTCCTCGGGTGGGTTCGGTCCGAGGGAGAACGACAAGCCCAGTGCCTTCACCGTGCGCATCAGGAGCTCGATTTCAGCCTTCCGGTGTCCTGCTTCCACCCGCGCCAACCAGGCCCGCGACACGCTGGCCTTGTCAGCCAGTTCGTACTG
The DNA here is from genome assembly GCA_038259365.1 of Propionibacteriales bacterium. Classification (GTDB taxonomy): domain Bacteria; phylum Actinomycetota; class Actinomycetes; order Propionibacteriales; family Propionibacteriaceae; genus JBBSOW01. The sequence continues at coordinate 15,187 of JBBSOW010000072.1, read as the reverse complement.
GGTGAGACCAGCATTGAGCCGCGCGGCGCGAATGGCCTGTCCGAGGTCGGTCCAGCGGTCGATTGGACGGATGTCCATATGGCCCTCCTTGGCCCAGTGTCTACGATCGCAGACCCTTGGCCTATGTCTCTGATCGTAGACACTAGCATTTGTCTACGTTCGTCAACAATAGTCGATGCCTACGTTCGTAGACATCACAGGCGACCTGCGATGTCGGTGACTTGAGACATGGCTCAAGTCGTCTCCTGTGAGGGCAACCCCAGTTTTCGGACTGGCTCGCTGGGTTTGCTGAGGCGGCGCATGATCAGCGCCCCCACCAGGCCCAGCACCAGGAACGCCACCGCGCCCAGCAGCGTCACCTGAGTCGCCTGCGCGAACTGGCGGCTCAACTCGGCCACGAGATCCTCTCGGCCACCTTGAGCGCGCAGCCCCTGCAGGGCACCGCCGGCCGATTCCCGGACGCCTTCGTCGAAGGGTGTCCCCGTCGAGAGATACCGACCGAGACCCATCGAGAGGAGCGCGCCGGCGACGGCGGTGCCGATGGCCATCCCGACCTGCCGCACCGTGCTCTGGGTGGCCGAGCCCTGGCCGGACTGCGCCGTCGGGACGTCGGCGAGCACCAGGGCGGTGAGCTGCGCCGAGGCCAGACCCAGCCCCAGCCCGTAGACGACGAGCGGGATGGCCATCAGCCACACGCTGACCGTCGGCGCGAGCAGCATCGCCAGCACCGCGATGCCGACGACCTCGAGGCCCAGGCCGAGCACCACCACGGCCGGGGGGCCGATCCGGGCGGCCAGATGGCGCGCCTGGGCGCCCGCGATGAAGGCCCCGATCGCCATGGCGGCGAGCACGAGACCGGACTGCATGATGCCCAGCCCGCGGGCGGAGACCAGGTAGAGCGGCAGCACGAAGATGAGGGCGAATTCGCCGATCGCCACCGTGGCGGCGGTGACGTTGCCCCAGCTGAACCTGGGCAGGGCGAAGAGCGAGAGGTCCAACAGCGCCGAGCGTTGGACGCGGGCGCGGTGGCGCTCCCACAGCACGAAGAGCCCGATGGACAGCACCCCGAGCAGCCCGAGCACGGGAACGGGTGAGACGGGGGCGCTCTCGGGCCAAGTCCACAACAGCATGGTGGCGTCGCGCGTCGGCGCCCACCACCCCATCGATGGGCCCTCGATGACCGCGAAGACCACCGCACCGACGCCCAGGGCGGAGAGTTGGAAGCCGTCCACGTCCACCCCTCGCTCGGTCACCTCTCCCTTGGTGTCGGGCACGAGCAGCACGGTCGCCGCGATGACCGCCACCCCGATGGGGACGTTGACCCAAAAGATCCACTGCCAGGAGAAGGAGCCCGCGAGCCACCCGCCGAGCAGCGGGCCCAGGGCGGCCGCTCCCGACATGGTGGCCCCCCAGACGCCGAAGGCGGCGGCGCGGTCCTCGCCGCGGAAGACGGCGTTGACGCTCGAGAGGGTGGAGGGCAGGACCAACGCCCCGCCGACCCCCTGTACCACCCGCGCCAGCAGCAGGGGGGTGACCGATCCGGACAGGGCCGCCAGGATGGATCCGAGGACGAAGATCGCCGTGCCCGCGATGAAGAGCCGCTTGCGGCCCACCCGGTCACCGATCCGCCCGGCGGAGAGCAGCAGCGTCGCGAACACCACCGAGTAGATGCTGTTGATCCACTGCGCCTCGGTGATCTCCAGATCGAGGCTCGAGATGATCTTCGGCAACGCGACCCCGACGATCGTGCCGTCCAAGACGATCATTCCCAGACCGACCGCCAGCACCCACAGCGCCGCCCATTTATGCGGCGGGTCCACCTCCTCGGGGTCGGTGTCCTGGGCGTCTACGGCACCGGATGAGGAGGGTAAAGAGGCTGGTCCGTCGGCTGCTGTGCTCACTCAAACCATGCTAATCACGGGTGGGGGGTATGTGGCCCCTCGCGGCTGCGGGAGTGGAGAAATCAACCTTTTGGTTGATACCGGATCCAACCCCTTGGGCGATGTCTGCGCTCGTCGCCCCTGGTGGGATGGATCCATGGCCCTTCTACGCACTCCTACCCGCCTCCCGGACCGCCTGACCTCGCGTCGGGGGGCGTGGATCTCCCTGGCTCTCGTGGTGGTGATCTTCGCCGCCCTCTTCGGGATTTTCGGTCAAGCGAGCGCCCCCGCCGGCAACGATGCGGCCCCGCCGGATTCGCAATCCGCGCAGGCCGCCGAGGTGCTGGCCGAGTTTCCCGACGCCGACGAGCAATCGGTGCTGATCGTCGGCTCGAGGCCCGACGGGGCCGCCCTGTCCAGCACGGATCTCGAGGCGATGGGCGCGCTCGCGCCCGGCCTGGATGCGCGAACGGGTCACGAAGCCACGCAGGCGCGCACGAGCGAGGACGGGGAGGCGGCGGTCATCATCACCTCCATCATGGTGGGCGAGGACAACGCCGAGACGGCCGAGGTCGTGAAGAGCCTGCGCGCCACCGTCGCCGATCAGTCCGTCCCCGGGCTGGACCTCCAGGTCACGGGCGGCCCCGCGTTCGGCGCGGATGTCACGTCGGCCTTCGACGGCGCCAACGTCTCGCTGTTGCTCATGACCATCGCAATCGTGGCGGTGTTGCTCATCGGCACGTACCGCTCCCCCATCTTGTGGCTGATCCCGCTCATCGTGGTCGCGCTGGCCGATCAGCTCGCGAACAAGGTGACCGCCGCCCTGGGCACCGCGCTGGAGTTGCAGTTCGACGCCGGCATCATCAGCGTCCTGGTGTTCGGCGCGGGCACGAACTACGCGCTGCTGTTGATCTCTCGGTACCGCGAGGAACTGAATTCGACCCGAGACCACCGGGCCGCGCTTTCCTCGGCCTGGCAGAAGACGATGCCCGCCATCGTGGCCTCCAACGTCACCGTCGTCCTCTCCCTCCTCACGCTGGCCCTGGCCGTCATCCCGGGAACTCGCGGGCTGGGCATCTCCTCCGCGGTGGGCCTGCTCATCGCCCTGGCCGGGGTGCTGTTCGCGCTGCCCCCTGTGTTGGCGGTGTGCGGACGCGGCGTGTTCTGGCCGTTCGTTCCCAGGCCGGGCAGCAGCACCGAGCCGGGCAGGTACTGGCGGCTGGTCGCCGCCCGCGTGGTGCGGCGTCCGCTGATCGCCCTGGGTTCTGGTCTTGCGCTGTTGGCGGTCATGGCCTCGGGGCTCTTCGGGGCTCAGGTCGGCCTGACCCAGGTGGAGAAGTTCCGGGTGGCCACCGAGTCCTCCATCGGGCTACAGGTGTTGTCCGAACACTTCCCGGCAGGCGAATCGCAGCCCATGCTCGTCCTCGCCAGGACCGGCAGCGTGGAGCCCGTCGTCGACGCGGTCTCCGATCTGGACGGCATCGTCCGAGTATCTGCCACCGCCCAGACCGCCGACGGGCGGTGGACCCGCATCATGGTCACCGGAGAGTACGCCCCCGGCACCCCGGAGAGCCTCCGCCTGGTGCAGGAGCTGCGCGACACCGTCGCCGACATCCCAGCCGCCGACGCCCTGGTGGGCGGCGCCGAGGCCACCGACGTCGACGCCCGCGCCGGCAACGCCCGCGATCTGCTCGTCATCGCGCCCTTCGTCTTGGCCGTCAGCTTCGTCGTGCTGTTCCTGCTGCTGCGCTCGCTGGTCGCTCCCGTGGTCCTGCTGCTAGTCAACCTGATCAGCGCGGCGGCGGCCATCGGCGCGGGAGCGTTCCTCAGCCGGATCGTGTTCGGGCAAGACGCGCTGGATCTGCAGGTGCCGCTGCTGTCGTTCATCTTCTTGGTGGCCCTGGGCATCGACTACACCATCTTCCTCGTGCACCGGGCGCGGGCGGAGAAAGAACTGGTCGGCACCCGGGAGGGCATGGTCAACGCCGTCGCCCACACCGGCGGAGTCATCACCAGCGCGGGGATCGTGCTGGCGGGGGTCTTCGCCGCCCTCGGGGTGCTGCCACTGGTCACCCTGGGCCAGCTGGGACTCATCGTCGGGCTCGGCGTGCTCGTGGACACCCTCGTGGTGCGCACCATCATCGTGCCCGCGTTGTTCGGGCTCCTGGGAGACAAGATCTGGTGGCCGCGCCCCACGGTCGGCAAGCGGGTGATCGACGCAGACATCGATGAAAGGGCCCAGCACCTGGCGGCCTGACCGCCGTCCGCTTGTGAAAGGAGAACCGAATGAGCATCAGCGCCCTGCGCCTCGGTGGCGGCGGGACGGCGTGGCCACCACAGCTGCCCTTCGGGAGCTGCGTGTGCTCATGGCCATCCACCTGATCTGGGCCATCATCGTTCTTGTCCGCAACCGTGAACGCGAAAAGGTCACCTTCCACCGGTTCAGCCTCATCGTGTGGGCCATCTGGCTGATCCCCTACATCGTCGGCGCCGTCATCGCCATGGTCGGCAGCTGATCAACCACGATCTGGACGCTGCCTGCTGATAATCTGCGAACAGAGCCTGGGTTCCTACCGCGCCCAGCGCAAGTGCGCGCCGACCGGTCCGTCTGTTGGCGGGTTTTCGGCTCATGTCCCAGTCGTTCAACCGGGCGGCGGGCGATTCAAGGCGGAGGTAAAAGGTGTGTTTACAAGTTCACGATCGGACGGGTCGTCGCATCACGTTAGGCGAGATCACCGACGACAACTGGCGCGACTTGGCCGACGTAGCGCCGAGTGACGATCAACGGCGCTTTGTATTCGCTCTCGCTGGCCGCTACCTGTTGATGTCCTCGCGCGAGGACGATTGGCACTCGCTGGCCGTCATGGCCGACGGGTCCGTGATAGGGCACGTGATGTGGGCGCTCGATCCGGGCGACGGGACGCACTGGATTGGCGGCATGATGATCGACTACTCCGAGCAGGGCAAGGGTGTCGGCCGGGCCGCCGTCCACGCGTGCATCGCGATGTTGAGCGGTCTACCCGGTGCGCACGAGATTCGCCTCTCCTACCACCCCGACAACGTGGCGGCGGCCGCCCTGTACGAAGCCATCGGCTTCCGGCCCACCGGTGAGTACGACGACGCTGAAATCGTGGCCGCTCTGCCGGTAGCGAGATAGCGATCAGGGCGGAGGCGATCGGCTCCGCCCTGATCCCTATTGTTGGTGGAGAATTGTCGGTGGGCCGTCAGCGCGTCAGGCGGCGGTGCGTCGCGCGGTGCGGACGGGCCGCCTCGGCGCCGAGGCGATCGATCTTGTTGGCCTCGTAATCGTTGAAGTTGCCCTCGAACCAGTGCCACTTGGCCTGATCCTCGGAATCGCCCTCCCACGCCAAGATGTGGGTGGCGACGCGATCGAGGAACCAGCGGTCGTGGGAGATCACCACGGCGCAGCCCGGGAAGTCCAGCAGGGCGTCTTCGAGGGACTGCAGGGTCTCCACGTCCAGGTCGTTGGTGGGCTCGTCGAGCAGCAACAGGTTGCCGCCCATCTTCAGCGTCAGCGCCAGGTTCAGCCGGTTGCGCTCGCCGCCGGACAACACGCCGGACGGCTTTTGCTGATCGGGGCCCTTGAAGCCGAACGATGCGACGTAGGCCCTCGAGGGCACCTCGTAGTTGGCCACCTTGATGAAGTCCAGTCCGTCGGAAACCAGTTCCCAGACGTTCTTCTTCGGGTCCAACCCCCCGCGGGCCTGATCGACGTAGGAGAGCTTGACGGTCTCGCCCAGCTTCAGCTCGCCGGCGTCCGGCTCCTCCTCGCCGACGATCATCTTGAACAGCGTCGACTTGCCGACCCCGTTGGGTCCGATGATCCCGACGATCCCCGAGCGGGGCAGGGTGAAGGACAACCCGTCGATGAGGACCCTATCGTCGAAGCCCTTGGTGACGTTCCTCGCATCGAGCACGTTGGTGCCCAGGCGGGGGCCGGCGGGAATGTTGATCTCCTCGAAATCGAGCTTGCGGTTGCGCTCGGCCTCGGAGGCCATCTCCTCGTAGCGCCCCAGCCGGGCCCGGTTCTTGGCCTGGCGGGCCTTGGGGCTGGAACGCACCCAATCGAGCTCCTTCTCTAAGATCTTCGCGCGTTTGGCGTCCTTCTTGCCCTCGACCTGCAGCCTGGCCTGCTTGCTCTGCAGGTAGGTGGAGTAGTTGCCCTCGTACGGGTGCAGCCGGCCGCGGTCGATCTCGCAGATCCACTGGGCGACGTTGTCGAGGAAGTACCGATCGTGGGTGACGGCCAGCACCGCACCGGGGTAGGCCTTGAGGTGGCTTTCCAGCCAGTTCACGCTCTCGGCGTCGAGGTGGTTGGTGGGCTCATCGAGCAGCAGCAGGTCGGGCTGTTGGAGCAGCAGCTTGCACAACGCCACGCGGCGACGCTCGCCGCCGGAGAGCACGTCGACGATCTGGTCCGGCGGCGGGCACCGCAAGGCGTCCATCGCCTGCTCCAGCTGGGAATCGATGTCCCACGCGTTCCGCACGTCGAGCTCGGTCTGCAGGTCCCCCATCTCGGCGAGCAGGGTGTCGAAGTCGGCGTCCGGGTCGGCCATCGCCTCGGATACCTCGTTGAAGCGCGTCACCATCGCCTTGGTCTCGCCGACGGCCTCTTCGACGTTCTCCAGGACCGTCTTGCCTTCGGTCAGCGGCGGCTCCTGCAACAAGATGCCGACGGTCTTGCCCTTGCCGAGCATGGCGTCGCCGTTGTTGGGCTGCTCCATGCCGGCCATGATCTTGAGCATGGTCGACTTGCCGGCACCGTTGGGTCCCACGACGCCGATCTTGGCGCCGTCGTAGAACGACAGGGTGACGTTGTCGAGGACGAGCTTCTCGCCCAACTTCTTGCGGACATCGTGCATCGTGAAGACAAACTCAGGCATGGATTAGGCACAATCCTTAATTCTAGATCGGTGGTCGGACAACCCAAGCCATTATGCCGCACTCGCTGGCCAGCGTGACCAGCTGAGCACGATCGGGCCCAGGAGCAGCACGGTGGTGAAGCTAATGATGTGCTCGACGTCGGCCACCTGGTGGTGCAGCGCGGACCCGACCAACAAAACCACGATAGACGCGATCGTCACGAGTCGGTGACGTAGCAGCACCACGACCAGCGCCGCGAGCGCAGCCGTGCCGCCCGAGGGCCCATAGTCGGACGTCCCCAGCGCAGACGTCGCCAGGTCCCAGCCCGCTGTGCTGCACGCCCACAAGATGATGGTGGTGCCGAGAAAACCCCAGATGGCTCCGAGCGCCCAGGCGGCCAGCGCCACCGGCCAGTTGGTCAACCTTTCGAGTAGCCATAGGTAGATGCCGGTGGTGATCAACAGGGAACCGATCATGAACACGTCCCGGGTCAAGACGATGGCCGTGACCGCGCGCCAGAGGTGCCCGTCAAGGATCTGCTGGGCCGACCACGAGAGCTCCTCGTTCACGCCGGGTCGAAGCTGCCAGGACGCGTCCCAGGTGAGGGCACAGGTGGCGATCATCCCGAGCGTCCACAGCAGGGGGGCTAGCGGCAGGCGGGCCCACCCGGTGCGGTGTGAGCCCCGGTCGAGCTCGTCGAACCGCACCCTTATCGAGGCTAGGGCCGCCCTCACCCAGAAGCCCTGGTCAAGGTGGCGGCGTTGGATCGACGGGTCCGGATGGCTTCGCGAACCGCGCCGGGTGGGAGGAAGGCGCGGGCGATGCCCACGCTGATCCGGGGCAGGTCGGCCCGGCTGGGGTAGGCCAAGAACATCGGTTCCCACCGGGGTGCGAACTTGTCTTTGAACCGGAACAGGCCCTTGGCGTCGTAGACCCCACCGCCGTGTTCGTAGAGCCAACCCAGGACGCCGCGGGCCGTGTCTTGCGCTTCGTCGGCAGGTGCATTGGGGTCGTTCGCCAGTGGCACGCCACCGAGGCTGGCCCGCGCCCGCCCCAGGGTCGCGAAGTGCGCCACACTCTCCACGATCAGCAGCTCCATGACCCCTGGGGGGCAGTCTTGGGCCCGGCGCATGAGGTCGAGCACGGCGTCTTGGCCGTTATTGAACGGTAACCACGTCACGAACGCGACGACGCGCTCTGCGGGGGTGTCGATCGCGCGGACCGCGACGTAGATCTCTTGGTCATCGAGACGCTCGGGGTCGAACCGGCCCAGGGTGAATCCCAACTCCGGCCCGCCCTTGTCCTGCAACCACTGGGTGCTGACTTGCGCGAGTTGTTCGGTGCGCCCCGTGGTGCGGGCGGCCCCGCTGTAGGAGAGCACCGTGACCTCTTCGCGGCGGGCTCGCGAAGCGGAATGCCGGATATTGGAGCGCCGTTTGCCGGCGGTGGAGAACTCGGAGACGTCGAGAACGGCTTCGACCCCGATCTGGGTGGTGGCGTACCCAGCGGCGACGGCCAAGTCGTTTTGAGCGGAGTCCAGAGCCAGCAGGGCAGGGGTCCACCCGTTCTGTTCGCAGTGTGACGTCAGTTCATTCATCGCGACGTATTCGCGTCCTGCCTCTGCCACCGGAGCACCTAAGGAAACGGCGGTGCCGCCACGGATGCCTACCGCGGCCCAGGCTCGGCCATGGTCCAATTCGAGTAGCTGGTTATCGGGCAAGGCCAGCAGGGGGGCGGTGCCGGTGGTGCCGTGGTGGTAGGCGAAGGTTCGGATAGCCTCCCGATCTGCAGCTTGCCTCTGGGAGCTGCGCCGCAGCGCCCAGATCAGGGCAAAGACCAACAGTAGCGACCCGATGTGCAGGGCGAGGACGTAGGTCTCCACCAGGGTTTGTTCGATGTCGACCCCGCCAGGCAGGAACAGCAGGGTGCGCCAAATCACCGCGAGCCGATCATTGAGCGGCGCCGGAGCGAGCTGGTCGATCTCGGCGTACCCCACCAGAGCGAACGCGAGCAGTCCCACGGCCATGCCCAGCGGCACCGACCACCGAGCCGGACGGGTTCCCGAGCCACGCAACCGGAACGTGTCCCGGGTGAGGAGCAGCAGAACCAGGGCGAGCGCCGACAGCACCACCGCAATGCTGACGTGGCCGCGCGGCAGGCTCAGGAGCGCGCCAACGGCAGTGAGGAGTACCGCCAGCCGCCAGGCCTGTCGTGACCCGCGTGCCAGGAACCGAGCCAGCACCAAAAGAGCGATTCCTAGCTCCACGGCGGCCACTCGCCCGGTCAGCACGAGCCGTGACCGGGGACCGGCGCCGGTGAATTCGGCCAACTCGACTCCCACCCATGGGAACAACCCGGTAGCCGCGTTGGCGATCCCGGTGAGCGCAACCAGGCTGACCGGAGCCAAACGACGCCAGCGTCGACGACGGACCTGCTTCACGACGGTAGGCATGACTGGGAGTCTGCCCGGCGCAGGCCTAGGCGGCAAGAGTCAGCCTTTACGCGGCCGCCGCCGGACACCTCGATGGCGTTTCGGGGACAGGGGAGGGTAGATCCCTTTTATTGCCAGCGTTTGCGCACCAGGCGGCGCCAACGGGCGGGGGCCCGTTGGCGCCGTGTGTGACCTTCGTCGCACTGGGGGTGCGACGTCTATTGAGTTCCCTATTCCATCTAGCCTCCTAACTCGTTAGTTCATTTAGTCGAGCCCCCGAACTTGTTAGTCCGTTTCCTGCGCGAGGATGCTGGCGTCGCCGGCATCGACGAGGACCTCGACCGTGGTGCCGTCGTCCTTGGTGATGTCGACCTCCCACACCACGAATCCGCCTTCGTCATCCAGTTCGATCGTGTTGACGGTTCCGGGAACGGAGCCGGTGGCGGCCTGCCTCGCCTGTTCCTCCGTGACGGTGGCCAGCTGTTGCAGCTCGGCGAGCTCGGCCTGGTCCTGTGCCTTCTCCTCCGGGCTGCCATCGGCGGCCTCGGCCTCGTTCTCGGCAGGGGCGGCGATGGTGCCGGTGAACGTGGCTTCGTCGCGCTCCTGTTTGTCGTTCTTCTCCCCGGTTCCCGTCTCACCCTGCTCCGTGGTCGAAGACGAGCCGGGGTTGGCCGGGCTGGTGGTGTCGGCGTAGGCGAGTGCCCCGCCGCCCAGGAGGAGCGCGCTGCTGAGAGCAGCGCCCACGATCCCGGCCTTCCTATGATTGGCGTTCATTGTTTCTCCTTAGCGTTGGGAGCTGGTCGCTCCCTCGTGAAGACCACGGTGCCGCGGAGGTGCTGTGGTCCGCCTGAGTGCCGCTGTGCGAGCTCTTATCCGCGCATCCCTACCCAGCGGGCCTTTGGGATTCGCGACCTCAGGCTCTCCACAGGCGTCCCCGGCCACGATGAACCAGTGGACACTTTGGGTGACCGAGAGAGCACACTTGAGCAACACAACCGATCCTGACGTGAGGAGGAAGGCAACGCATGAGTCGGCGGCGATTGCGTTGGTTCCCTCGCGGGATCCGGTTGCGCACCACGATGGCGGCGACCCTCGTGTTCGCATTGGCGTTGGCGGGGGCGTCGGTGGCGTTGGTGCTGCTGCAACGCCAGCAACTCATCGACGGGCGGACCGAGGCCGCCAAGAGCCAGGTCAATACCATCGCCGAGGAGATCAAAGACCGAGGGCTCGCCGCGGTCGATGCCAACGCCTTGAACGTCGCCGCTGGCGATGCCGCGCTGTTGCAGATCCTGGACACCGATGGAACGGTCTTGCTGTCCACCGATGACGACTACGCCACGCACCCGATCACCACCAAGAGATCGGCCCCCGGTGAGACGGCGGAGTACACCGTCGCGTCCTTGGCCGAAGATGCCGAGCCGTTCGTGATCGTGGTATCGGGCGTACAAACCGCAACCGGTGTGGTGCGGGTGGTCGCCGCTCAGCCGCTGGAATCCGTGCAGGATGCCACCGGTGTGTTGGTGGCGCTGTTGAGTATCGGGGCGCCGCTAGTGCTGCTGGTGGTGGCTGGCACCTCGTACGCGGTGGTGGGTAAAGCGTTGGCGCCGGTCGAGGCAATCCGGCGCCGCGTCGCAGAGGTGTCGACGGCCGACCAGGACACCCGAGTTCCGGTCCCTGAGAGCACGGACGAAATCTCTCGCCTAGCGCACACCATGAACTCCATGCTGTCTCGGCTCCAGGCCGCAGCCGCCGCGCAGCACCGGTTCGTGGCCGACGCCTCACACGAACTGCGTAGTCCGCTGGCCACCATTCGCACCACCACAGAACTCGCGGTCCTGCATCCCGAAGCCATGGACCTCGAACGCGCCAGCGACACGATCCTGACCGAGACTCACCGCCTGGAGCGCTTGGTCTCGGACCTGGCGCTGTTGGCTCGCTCCGATGAGCACGGGCTGATCATGCACGTCGAGGATGTCGACCTCGACGACATCGTCACCGGCGAGATCGCCCGATTACGGGCTGGCGGGACGGTAGATGTGGTGGTCGATGTGGTGTCGGTGCGGGTCCGCGGAGACGAGCAACACCTTCTGCGAGCGGTGCGCAACCTGGTCGACAACGCGGCCAGGTTCGCCAGCACCCGTGTCGAGGTGCGCCTGGGCACCGCCGACGGCAAAGCCGTACTGGATATCAGTGACGATGGCCCAGGCATCCCCGAGTCCGAGTGGGATCGAGTGTTCGAGCGGTTCGTACGGCTCGATGACAGTCGCGAGCGTGGAACCGGCGGCACCGGCCTGGGCCTGGCGATCACCCACCAGATCGCCCTCGTTCACTCCGGCGGTGTCCGTGTCCTGCCATCAACACACGGCACGGGCGCCCACCTGCAGTTGAGTCTCCCCCTGCCCGACACCGCGGGAGCGGATGCGGTGTCCCGGTGAATGGCGGTCCTTCGCGCGCCGGCTGTCAGCCGCCGTCGGCGGCCAGTCGGTAGCCCATGCCCCGGATGGTCTCGATGGCTTGCCGCTGGAAGGGGGCATCGATTTTCCGGCGAAGGTAGCCGATGTACACCTCGACGACGTTGGGGTCGCCCTCGTAGTAGCGGTCCCACACCGATTCGAGGATCTCGATCTTGGTGACCACGTCACCGCGGTGTTCCATGAGGTGCTCCAAAAGCCCGAACTCGCGTGCGGTCAGGGCGATGGGAGTGGTTCCGCGTCGCACGGATCGTCGGGCCGGGTCGAGTTGCAGATCTCCGGCGCTCAGGACCACGGGCCTGGCGGGGGCGCCGCGCCGGATCAGCGCCCGCAGCCGAGCCACGAGCACGATGAAGGAGAACGGCTTGGTCAGGTAATCGTCGGCCCCGAGCTCGAAGGCGTCGGCGAGATCGTACTCGCCATCCTTGGCCGTCAGCATCAACACCGGGGTCCACACCTCGCGTTGGCGGAGCTGTTCGATCACCTTGTAGCCGTTGAGCTTGGGCAACATGATGTCGAGCACGATCACTGCGTAGGTGTGTTCGGTTGCGGCCCAGAGCCCATCCTCGCCGTTGGTTTCCACCTCGACGGTGAAGCCCTCGGCGGTCAGACCGCGGCGCACCGATTCGGCCAAGTTGGGTTCGTCTTCGACCACCAAGACGCGCATTGTCGTGTCCTTTCCTCGTGCGATATCTCTTTTGGCCGAGGCATCCTCGGCGGAGCTACCTGTCCAGGCCGCCACCGGAGGTCTCCTCGATCACCGCGGAAACGCTCATCGCACGCCCGCATCGACCAGTGCCAGCGGCCCCGCGGGCTCGGCCTCCGGCGATGTCTCGGCCCTCCTGCGTCTGCGATTGCAAGCCCATTCCACACCCATCCACATCGTGCCCACCGCCACGGCGGCTATCCCGAGCACTCCCAAGCAACCTTGAACCCGGGTTGGGAGGACCGATCCAGCGACCCCTCCGGCTGCGATGCATGGCCGGGCAGTGCGAACACCGCCGCCGAGACTGCGGTCCCCCGTGAGTGGAGCATGCTGATTCCTTCCGTCGTCGATCCCGGGGGGTCTGCTGTAGCGCATCCCCGGATAACGACCATGGTTGCTCGGTGGCCCTGTGAGATCGCTGAGTGGGAAGCTATGGGCTTGTCCGGGCGGTGCTCTGTTGTCGAGATCTGTCCGGCGTCAGAGCGGGCGAGTCCCAGCCGCAGCAGCGATTGGCAGCACGCATGTCAGCGCGCCTTCCCGATCCGGCTCGAGATTCTCACAGGGTTGCTCAGCGGGGACACAGGCCACGGGGCACACAATGTCCTACTCAACGAGTAACGACTTGGGGTGGGAGCATGCAGGAACTAGGGAACGGTGAGGACGCCATCGACGGGCCAGCCGTGCTCGCCGCTGGCCACGACGCTGGCGCGGTGGCCAAGCCGAGGTGGTGGCGACGCCGTCTCAAACCTCTGGCGATCGGGGTGTCGCTGAGCGTGTTGCTCTCCGGCCTCTTCGTCTATCCTGGCCCGCTGGGCTCCGACGCCACGCGGTTCTCCCGATCGTTGACCGATGCGCCACCGCCCGCCCGGTCGCAGGTGGTGATGGCCCACGGCGAAATGGTGGCCAACTTCTTCGCCGAGAACCGGGTGCCGGTCCGTCTGGGGCGGATCGCCCCCGTGATGAGGGAGGCGATCGTTGCCATCGAAGACCGCCGGTTCTACGATCACGGTGCCATGGACGTGCAGGGCACTCTCCGGGCCGTGTTGAACAACGCCCGCGGCGGCCCCGTGCAGGGTGGCTCGACGCTCACCCAGCAGTACGTGAAGCTATCGCTGATATCGGCGTGCGACGGCGATCCGCAGTGCGTCGAGCAAGCCCAGGGCGCGAACGTGGCCCGCAAGATCCGCGAGCTGCGCTACGCCGTGACGGTCGAGAAGGATCACAGCAAGGACGAGATCCTCGAGCGCTATCTGAACCTTGCCTACTTCGGCGACGGAGCCTACGGGGTCGAGGCGGCCGCCGAACACTATTTCTCCACCTCCGCGGCTCGGCTCGATCTGTCCCAGGCCGCCTTGCTCGCCGGGCTCGTGCGAGCCCCGGCCAGCACCGACCCGGTCGCTCACCCCGACGCCGCCCTGGCCCGCCGCGACGTGGTCCTGACCGCGATGACCGAGCAAAACCTGATCACGCCCCGCCAAGCTGCGACGGCTTCCGCGGCGAACTTCTTCCGCGACAAGGTCACCGAGGTCCGCAGCGGCTGCCTCGACACCGCGTTTCCCTTCGTCTGTGACTACGTCCGCCGGACCCTGGTACGCGATCCCACCCTCGGTCCGACCGAGGAGGACCGGAGAAGGATCCTCCACGAAGGCGGCCTGCGGATCCGCACCACCGTCGACCCCTCCACCCAGCGGCAGGTTCAATCCCGGATCACCGATGTCGTCGACGCCAGCGACCCGTTGATCTCCACCATGGACATGATCGAACCCGGCACCGGACGCATCCTGGGGATGGCCCAGAGCAGGCCGGTGATGGGGGCCGGCGAGGCGGCAGGGCAAACGTATTGGAATTACTCCGCCACGCCCGACCTGGGCGGCACCACGGGGTACCAGGCGGGCTCCACCTTCAAAGCGTTCACCGCAGCGGCCGCACTGGAGCAGGGCATTCCCCTCACCGACAAACGGGACGCGCCACGCTCGGTGAACTACCGGGGCCGATCATTCGACACCTGCTCTGGTCGCGACCAGATCCGCGACGACTGGACGGTCAAGAGCACCGCCCGCGCCGACGGCGAGATAGACATGTATGAAGCCGCCGCCCTCTCGGCCAACAACTATTTCGTCCCCCTCGAACTCGACCTCGGGCTGTGCCGGGTGACCCAGCTAGCGCAACGGCTGGGGATCACCCCCGCCGACGGTGGCGACTTGGTGGAGCGCTATCAGCACGTGCCCGCCTTCACCCTAGGCGCGGTGGAGATCGCTCCGCTCTCGCTGGCAGAGGCCTACGCCACCTTCGCCGCCAGCGGCGTTCATTGCCGGCCCATCATCATCGACTCCATCAGCGCCGCCGACGGCACCCCGATCACCCCACCGGACGCGCGATGTCGACGCGTGCTCAAGAGGTCGGTGGCCGACAGCGTCAACGCCCTGCTCGCCCACGTGATGACCGACGGAACCGGCCAGAAGGCGATGACCCGCGACAACCGCCCACAAGCGGGCAAGACCGGCACGATCGAGGACAATCGAGCGCTGTGGTTCGCCGGCTACACCCCCGACGTTGCCGGAGTCGCGATGATCTCCATCGACAACCAACGGGCCCCGTTCGCCTCCGCGGGCGAGCAGAACCTACCAACCAAGGGGCTCAAGGGGTATCGGATCCCCTCCAGCGGTGTGCGCCTCGCCGGCAGCGGAAGCACCGACGCAGGACGAAAACTCTGGAAACCGATCATGGAGGACTACCTGCGCGACGTTCCCGCCACCTCTTTCGTAGATCCTCCCCAGAACCTCCTCGGCGAGCCCGACGACTGACACTTACCGGG
>JBBSOW010000071.1:0-15632 GCA_038259365.1 Propionibacteriales bacterium | reverse complement strand
GAGCAGAGTGGAGACGGCGATGGCCCGAACGATCGCGACCAACACCGACGCAACGCGCGGTGATCTCGTCGCGTTCGTCACCCCCCGCCACCAGATGCTGTTGGTGACCAGGCGCCGCGATGGCCGGCCGCAGATCTCGCCGGTCACCGGGGGAGTGGATCCGCAAGGGCGCATCGTCATCTCCAGCTATCCCGGCCGAGCCAAGACCAAGAACGCCCAGCGCCACGAGCAGGTGAGCGTGTGCGTGCTCTCGGACGACTTCGGTGGTCCCTGGGTGCAGATTGACGGCGACGCCGAGGTGCTGCACATGCCCGAGGCCGGCCACGGTCTCGTGGAATACTTTCGCTGCATTTCCGGTGAACACTCGGATTGGGACGAGTACCGCCGCGCCATGGCGGTGCAGGACAAGTCGCTGATCCGGATCGCCATCACCGGGTGGGGGCCCATAGCCACGGGCGGATTCCCCGCCGACGTCGCGGCCGCCATGGACGAGTCGGCGTGAGGGAGAGCCCGAAGCCAGACGAGGCGAAGCCGGCAGGGGTGGGCGAGAAGCAATGGTGGCAGGACCCGGCGCTGCCGTGGCAGCACAAACCCGGCCGCAAGGATCTCATCTGTGTCGGTTTGTTGCTGTTCGTCGGCATCTTCGCCTGGGCGATGATCCCGCTGCGGGCCTACCTGATCGCGGCCAATCCGCTGTTGCTCGTCGGGCTCTCGGGCTCGCGCAGCGGAACCGTGACGCTCGGGGCGTTGGCCGCCGTCGGGCGCGGGGACTGGGTCCCGGGCTTGCTGCTCGGCATCCCCAGCGTGATCAAGTTCGACCTCATCTACTTTTGGGCGGGCAAGCTCTGGGGCGACGGCTTCATGAAGGCCTTCGCCAGCCGGTCCAAGCGCTCGGCCCGGAACGCGGCCAAGGCGCAGCGGTTCGCCCAGCGCTTCGGTGTGCCGGCGATCCTCGTCAGCTACCTACCCATCCCGATTCCCGCCGGAGTCATCTACGCCACGGTGGCGGCCGCCGGCATGACCTGGCGCAAGTTCATCCTGCTCAACCTGGCCGCGGCCACGGTGATGCAGTCGCTGTACATGTTCCTGGGGTACCGCATCGGGGCACCGGCGGTCGAAATCGTCGACATATATGCGGTCTATTCCGGGCGGGTGGCGGTCGGCATCTTGGTGCTCATGATCGGCGTGGCCGTCTGGAGGGGTTACCGGAAGCCCCGCGAGGGTGCTCCCGAAACGGCCGCCCGCCCAGCCTCACCGGCGGAGCGCGAGAATCCAGCCGAGGGCTAGGAGTTCAGGCTGGCGTGCGCGCGCTGAAACTCGGCTAACGCCGCCTCGGAGAAGAGCACGAAGCGGACACTGTCTACCGCCGACGTCGATGCGGCGACCGCGGTGAGGGCGATGTCGGCGGCCGAGCCCATGGGCCAGCCGTAGATCCCGGCCGAGATCGCCGGGAAGGCGACGCTACGGGCGCCGATCTCTTCCGCGACCCGCAAGGATTCGGTGTAGCAGGAGCCCAGCAGGGCGCTTCGGTCCTGACCCGCGGAAAAGACGGGCCCGACGGTGTGAATCACCCACTCGCAGCGCAGGTTCCCGGAGGGAGTTGCCGCCGCCTGGCCCGTGGGCAGCCCATCGCGATAGCGCGTGCGCCGCAGTTCGCGGCACGCGTCGAGGATGGCCGGGCCGCCCGCGCGGTGGATGGCGCCGTCGACGCCTCCGCCGCCGAGCAGGGAGGAGTCGGCCGCGTTGACCACGGCGTCCTCTCCCGCCGCGGTGATGTCTCCGCGTTCGACCAAGATGGCGTCGATCATGGCTCGCTCCTAGTGACCACTGCCCGAGTTCGACCCACCCCTAGTTGAGGCTGGGGTTCCCGGTTGGCTCGTCTGCGTCGGGCTCGTTCGACTCGTCCCAGACGTCGCTGGCGGCGAATAGCACCGGCGCGGTCTCGAGGTCGAAGATCGAGGAGATGTCGGCCTCGTCGATGTCGTGGCCGGTGAAGGGGTCCGGCTGCTGGGTGAACAGCGTCAGCGCGGCCACCGGGCGAATCCCGGGGGTCTCCATGAGCTGGTTGATGCCGCCCACCGCGGTCAGGTTATAGAGGGCCTCGCCCAGGTGTTCCGGCGCGTTTCCGCCGATCTGCTGAGCGGCGGCGGTGGCCGCTTGGCGCACCCCCTCGTGGTCGGTGACCAGGAGATCGATCCGCGACATCACCGAGATGGCCTCGACGTCTTCGGCGCTGCTGTCGGCCTCATCGACCTCGTCGTCGTCCTCGTCGTCGCCGTAGACGTCGGACTCGCTGAGATCGAGGAACGGCAATCCGGTTCCGCAGTATTCGAGTTGAATGTCCTCGAAGCGGTCGAGAGCCAGGCCCAGCTCGCCGGTGGAGGCGTCGGCCCTGTCCAGATCGTCCTCGCCCTTGAGCTGTTCCAGCTTCTCGACGTGGATGAGGACGGCCTCAGCGAGCTGGCGGCCGGCCGTGATCAGGGCCGAGCGAGTGTCCTCGCTCCATTCGGTGTTGGGTGAACTCATGGGCCCAATCTAGCGGCTGCGGGTCGGCCGGGGAATGGTTGCCCCATGCATCGCGGCCGGGTCGACCGCGCCCGCACGGGCAGGTCAAGCTCGGCCCACGCACGGTCGGCCGTCAATACTCCCGCCGGATCGCTACGAACGGTGAGGGGCTGGGCCGGGCCGCTCTGCAGCGTCTTAGTCTTCGGTGGGCTCGCTGCCGACCCTGCTTTCGACGGCCTCGAGGAGCCGTTCGGTGAAGGCCATGTTGCTGGCCAGGAGCCCCCCGTCGACGCGCAGGATTTCGCCGGTGATCCACGAGGCTTCGTCGCTGGCCAGGAACAGCAGGGCGCTGGCGATGTCGTCGGGTTGGCCCACCCGGCCGAGCGGATAGTGCCGGGCGGCTCGCACGAGCGCGTCGGGATCGACGGCCAGGTTCGCCTGCCAGGACTCGGTGTGCACGGTGCCCGGGGCGACTCCGGCGCAACGGATGCCGTGGCGGCCGAACTCGACGCTGATGGAGCGGGTGAGGCTGATCAGGCCCGCCTTGGCGGCCGAGTAGGCGGAGTTGCCGAAGTAGGCTAGGGCGTTCACCGAAGCCAGGTTCAAGATGACGCCGCCGCCGGCCGCGATCATGCCCGGAATGATCAACTGGGCGGCCAGCAGCGGCCCGACGAGGTTGGTGTCGAGGTCGGTGTGGATTTGTTCCTCGGTGATCTCCAGCAGCGAGGGCGGACCGCACGTCATGGCGTTGTTCACCCACACGTCGATGGGCCCGAACCGCTCGATCGTGGCCTCGATCAGCGTCTGTAGGGAGTCGCGGCGGGTGACGTCGACGGGGTGGGCCAGGCTACCCGGGATCGTCTCGGCGACGGCTCGGGCCTTGGCCTCGTCGATGTCACACACCACGACGTCGGCCCCCTCGGCGGCGAAGCGCCGCACCGTCTGAGCGCCGATCCCCGAACCCGAGCCGGTCACGATGACCGTTTTGCCGGTGAACCTGTCTGCCATAGGTCTCCAATCGCTGTCGATGAGGTGAGGCTAGCGGGTGTCGCGGGGACGTTCGCGTCGTCACCGCGTGATGATGGACGAATGACACCAGCCCCGAGCCGCGAGAGCCGACGCCTTCGGTGGGAACGAGTCGTCGATTGGCCCCTGATGATCGTGGCGGTCGTGTTCCTGGCCGCCTACGCGATCCCCATCTTGGCTCCTCAACTCCCGGCCGGGATCCGGTATGCGTGTGAGGCGCTGACTTGGGTGACCTGGGCGTTCTTCGTCACCGACCTCGTGGTTCGGGTGGCGTTGGCCGAGGACCGAGGCAGCTACCTGGTCAAGCACTGGTACGACCTGTTGATCATCGCGCTACCGCTGTTGAGACCATTGCGGCTGCTGCAGCTCGTGCCGCTCCTCACGACGTTGAACCAGCGCGCGCGGACTCGGTTGCACGGCCGAGTCGCGATCTACATTGCTGGCGGTGCCTCGACGATGGCCTTCTGTGCCGCCTTGGCGGTGCTGGACGTGGAGCGGGGCAGCCCCGACGCCAACATCGTCACCTTCGGCGACGCGATCTGGTGGTCCATGGTGACGATGACCACCGTCGGCTACGGCGATCACTTCCCGACCACGGGGCTCGGCAGGGTGGTGGCGGTCGCGCTGATGGTGGCGGGTATCGCCCTCCTCGGCTCGGTGACCGCGACGCTGGCCTCGTGGCTCGTCGACGCCGTGGCCGAGGAACAGGAGCACGGTGAGGCGACGGCGGTTCAGGTCGCGAGCTTGGAAGCCAAGATCGATGCCCTGACCCGTCTCGTGGAAGTGAGCGGCCGCGGCGAAGGGCGCTCGACGGAGTCCTGACCGGCGACGGCACCTCCGCAAGTCTGACCTCTCGATCCGGTGGAGGACGCCGGCGTCGGCCCGGGTCGAGATGATTGACTGAGTTCGTGGACAAGTCAGGTGATGTCGAGGGTCTGGTCAAGCGGCTGATGGCGGACGGCACAACCGCCGATCACCGAGCCCTCCTCGATGCTCTGCTCAGCGGACACGTCTCGAGCATCCTCGAGAGGCTCGACACCTCGGCGGAGCCCGAGCTAAGCCCCGTGCCCGCGGAGGTCCCCGGATTTCGCCTGCGGCTGGATCTGCGCGGCGCCAAGCCGCCGGTGTGGCGCCGCCTCGAACTGCCCGGGGACCTGACGCTGCCCCGGGTGCACGAGGTCATCCAAGCGGCGATGGGCTGGACCGACTCCCATCTGCACCGCTTCCGGACCGGCCAAGACCACCGGTCGGCGTACTTCGTCACCGCCGTCGACCTCGACGAGGGCGAGGATGGCGTGTTGGAGGATGACGTCCGCCTCGACCAGCTGGTCGGCGCCGAGGGCGACGCGATCTGGTACGAGTACGACTTCGGCGACGGCTGGGACCATGTGCTCAAGATCGAGGCGGGCCGCCTGACTGAGGCCTACCAGGTTCTCCTCAACCTCGTCGGCGACGGGGTGGCGCTGACCTCCGCGGGCTACCTGCCGCCCAGGCTGGTCGAGCAGTTCGCCAAGCGCGCGGGCATCACGACGTGGTGGATCGGCAAGGCCAACAGGGAAGACCTGACGCCGCCGGTCGCCGTGGTCCGCGACACCGCGCGAGCGCTCGGCCTGGGTTCGGTCCGGAAGGGCAGGCTCGCGCAGACCGCGGCCGGTGTCCGCACCCGCCACGATCCCCACGCCTTGCTGCAACACATCATCGCGCGACTTCCGTTGGGCACCAAGGACTTCGATCGAAACGCCGGCTGGCTGGTGACGGGCACCGACCTGGCCGTCGCGGCCACCGCCCGAACGGTGATTCGCCGGGGCTGACAACCTCGCGGGGTGCACTGGGTGACACCAGCCGCTTCATCTCCCGACGCCAGGCGAACGCCTGTCCGTCGTCACGGGGTGGCTCTCGATCTGAGGCTTAGCGCGGGATGCGGATGATCTGCCCGGGGGAGATGACGTCGGGGTCGGGGATCGTATGCACGTTGGCCGCCACGAGCAACGGGTAGTCCGAGCCCGAGCCCAGCTGCGCGGCGGCGATGGACCACAACGTGTCGCCGGATCGCACCTCGTACTCGTTGTAGACGGTGTAACCGGGCACGATCTGCGACCCGATCAGCACCGGCACGATAACTTCATCGATCCGGCTGCCGTCGCGAGCCGAGCTGTGGAACACGTGCAGGAACGCCAAGCTGAGCGTGAACGAGGCGCTGGACACATCGGCCTCGGTCTGGAACTGGCCGTGGCCACCCACTCCGTCGCCGGCCATGAAGTTGCCCGCCACGTAGTCGTGGCCCTCGGTGATCTCGTACTCGTAGTTGGCCTCGAATGCTCCGCCCGCCATTCCGGCGATCCTGACCACGTCTCCGACGAGGTCGTACGGCTGAGGCTGCTGGACGGTGATGGACATCAACACTCCTTATAGTTGATCTAGCAAGACACCTGTGGGGGCCTCGTTGGGTGGTTTCGATACATCTGAGCGCCGACAATAGTCTGCGACCAGCCGAGTCTGGCAGCTAGGCGGTCAGCTTTCGGACCCACGTGTTGAGCGCGGCGGCGACTTGCGCGGCCTGCCCCAGCCAAGGAGCGTGCCCGCCCTCCACCAGTTCAAGCTCGGCGCCGGGAATGAGCGCCTGAAGCCTACGGGCTACGTCGGCCTTCCCCACGGGATCGTGTTCGCCCCCGATCAGAAGCGTCGGCACCGCGAGCTTTTGCAACTGCGTTTCGGTGACATGAGCGGCACGACGAAAACCGGTTGAGCTAACAAGCGCCCAGGGTGAAAGCAGCGCACGTACCTCTCGATGGAGGGCGCGACGCGCGACGCGGTCGTTGCCCACCGTCACCATGAGGTCCACCAGGTCGGGGTGGTTACCGACAGTGGTCCCCTCGCCAACCATGTTCGCGAACTGGTGGAAGGACTTCGGAGTTTCGGGCTGCCGGGCGATCAGCGCGCCGACGCCGGGCGTGCCCATCAGCCGGTACGGCAACGGCGCGCGAGTGCCGGGAAGCGAGGGAGCACCGATCATGCTCAACCCCCGCACTCGTTCGGGACGGGCCAGGGCAAAATGTAGCGCCCACAGTCCGCCCATCGAATGCCCGACCAGGATCGCCTGGTGAAGCTCCAAGGCGTCGAGCAGGCGATCTATCCACCCCACCGCCGAATCCTGGTTGCTGCCTTCGGCGGCGACCGGATCGCTGAGGCCGAAGCCCGGACGGTCGACGACGATCGCTCGCATGCCCTTGAGCTCTCGCAGTAGGGGGAGCCAGAACAGCCCTGGGCTGCCGGAGCCGTGAATGAAGACGACCGGTGGCCCGGTTCCCGACTCGGCGACGTTCACCGCCGCCCCGTCGCGCGTTCGCACCGTTGAGGACACCATCTGGTTGTCCGTCAGCAGCCGTTCGTGAACAAGGCGCACCGCTGACGGATGGGTCGCTGAATGCGATTGATTGTTCATGAGGGATAGGAGGCCGAGAGGCGCGATTTTGATACTGCCGGACTTGATAGAGCCTGCGCAGTGTGCCTCACGGCTCTCTATCGAGTCGTTGCCTCGTCTGCTACTTCATGTAGCCCATCTTCTCCCAGGATCGGGTGCTCAGGCCGACCGCGCCAAAGTTGGCGAGCTTCGACTTGGTGGCCCACAGCTCGGGACGCTGATACAGCGGCAGGGTGTGCACGTTTTCCCAGATAATCCTATCGGCCCGATTAGCCAGCTCGATCCGCTTCGCCTTATCGGTCTCGACCGCGATCTGCTTGGCCAACTCGTCCACCTCCGGCATGGACAGCTGGGCGTAGTTACTCTCGGACCCGGTGCCGTAGAGCTGTTTGATCCCACTGAACGGATACTGTGTCCCGATCCAGGAGAAGGCAATGATCTCGAACTCGTGGCCGCTCAGGGTGGAGGAGAATTTGTCGACCGGGATGGTGACGATATCAAGCTGGATGCCCACCTCCTTCAACTGAGCCTGGGCTTGCAGCCCCTCGTTCTCCGACGCCTGCACGGTCGCGATCTGGGTGAACTTGACGACCAGCTTCTCGCCGTCCCTTTCTCGGACCCCATCGCCGCCGGCCTTCCAGCCGGCCTCCTCCAGGGTGGACTTCGCCTTCTCCGGGTCATACTTCAGTCCGGTCAGCTCCGCGGTGTCCACGAAACCCTCCTGGCTTTCCAAGAACACGTGGTTGTTCAACGGCTTCACCGGCCAGTCGATACCCGCCAGGTCGCTGGCGCCGATGGCCTCCCGGTCCAGGCCGTAGACGATGGCTTGCCGAATGGTCTTGTCCTTGATCAGACCGGCTTTGGAGTTGAACGTGAAGTGCCGGAAGTTGGGCCCGCCGGCCTTGCGCACCTGCGCGTCAGCCACCCCGGTAGCCCGCTGGTAGGCGTCCGGATCGGAACCGATGTCGAACGCGTCGATCTCGTTATTGGCAAACGCCTGAGCGGTCGCGTCTGGGGCGATCCCGTTCCAGACCACCTTGTCCAGCACCGGCTTCTTACCCCACCACTCGTCGTTGGGGACCAGAGTCATCACCTTCTGGGTCTTGTTGAACGAATCGATCATGAAGGGACCCGATAGCCACTCGGGCTTGAGCTCGCTCCAGCCCTCGTTGAAGGTTTTCTCATCGGCGACGCTCTCGGCCTTGACCAGGGCGTCGAAGCCGTACGCCTGGCTCCAATCCGGGAACGGCGAGGCGTAGGTGACGGTGACATCGGTCTTGTCCGAACCCATGGTGATGTCTTCGATCTCGGAGTACTGCTCGGTCGAGGCGCAGTTGAACTTCTTGTTCTTGCCGTTGCAGGCCTTCCAGACCGCTAACATGTCATCGCCGTCGACGGGGGAACCGTCCCCCCACACCGCGTCCGGATTGAGCTTGTAGTTGATCACGGTCGGCTCCTGGCTGGTCGCCTCGGCGGAGACCAGGAAGTCCGGATTGGGGGCGGGGACGCCCTTGGCGTTGTAGGTGAACAGCGCCGGCAGGAGGGGCTCGCGCACCTGCCTGTAATCGGCCCGGTTGCCATCGACGTGCAGCGGGTTCCAGTTCGCCGCGAAATCCGAAATGGCTAGACGCAGCTCACCACCGGGAGCCAGGCTGGCGGGCTCCTGGGGGTTGACGTCCTGGGCGGTGGTCGACGCTTGCGATGGCTCGTTGCCCGCGGGGGCTTCGTCGGCGCCACCAGCACCCCCGCCACCGCAGGCGCCCAGCATGAGAACGCAGGCGGCCACTGCGGCCAGCAGAGCTTTGTGTCTCTTCACATTTCCTCCGGGGTTGGGATGTGGCGACGTTGGCACCGGCCACCGCCTCGACCCTATGACGTTCGGCGCGGCTTTAGCAGCCCCAAGCGGTCACAACTTGGACACCAATTCAAAGCTGAACGGCCCCCTGATGCTCGTTGTAGTGACAGGCCGATTCGTGATCGCGCCCAGCGACAACACTCAACAAGGGCGGTGGCTCCTCCACGCACCGCGTCTGTTCAGAGGTACTCAGCGTCGGCTTCTTGGGGCACCGGGTGCGAAATTTGCATCCCGCGGGAGGATCGGCCGGGCTCGGCACATCACCGGTCAACAAGATCCGGGCGCGGCTCCGCTCGGCATCCGGATCGGGAATCGGCATCGCGGACAACAGCGCCTGGGTGTAGGGATGCGTGGGGCTCTCGTACACCCGGTTCACCTCGCCCTGCTCGACGATAGCCCCGAGGTACATCACGGCCACCCTGTCGGCGATGTGGCGGATCACCGTGAGATCGTGGGCAACGAACAGATAGGACAGCCCGAGCTTGGACTTCAACTCGTCGAGCAGATTGATGATACCGGCCTGGATCGACACGTCCAGCGCTGAAACTGGTTCGTCCAACACGATGAGCTTAGGCTCCAGGGCGAGGGCTCGAGCGATGCCGATTCGCTGCCGCTGGCCGCCGGAGAACTGTTGCGGATAGCGGTTGGCGTGGCTGGGTTCGAGGCCGACCAGGCCCAGCAATTCGTCGACCCTGCGCTCGGTTTCCTTGACGGAGGTCTTGAACACCCCCATCGGCTCGGCGATCAGATCGAACACCGGCATCCGCGGGTCGAGCGAGGCCATCGGGTCTTGGAACACCACCTGCAGGTCGCGCCGCAAATCCAGGCGCGCGGCCCGGCCTCTGAGTGATCCGACCTCGGTTCCGAACACGGAGATCTCTCCCGCGGTCGGCGGTTTCAGGCTCAGGATCTCTAGCACGGTGGTGCTCTTGCCGCAGCCCGACTCGCCCACCAGGCCGAGAGCCTCCCCCTGTTTCAGCTCGAGGTCGATGCCGTCGACGGCGAAGACCGTGCCTATCCGGCGCCGAAAGATCGCCCCCTTCAACAGGGGATAGTGGCGCTTCATGCCGACGAGCTGGAGCACGGTGTCGCGCTCTTCGCGCGGCTTGTGCTCCAGCTCCGATTCGGCGATCTCGGCCGCCGGAAAGATGTCGGCGTAGCCCAGGTGCTGATCGGCGATCTCGCCCGAGTGGATGCACGCCGCTACCTGGTCATCGGTGTCGGTCGGCAACAGCTCGGGCTCGGCCGTCTCGCAGGCCTCGGTGGACATCGGACATCGCGGAGCGAAGGGACAGCCCGGCGGCAGATTGAGCACCGAGGGCGGGTTGCCATCGACGGTGGCCAGCGGCTTTTTCTCGTGGATGTCCGGGCGGGGCACCGAACCCAACAAGCCGATGGTGTACGGCATCCGCGGCCGGTAGAAGATGTCGTTTACGCCCCCCTGCTCAACCGGCCGGCCGGCGTACATCACCGTCACCTTGTCGGCGATCCCGGCTACCACCCCGAGGTCGTGGGTGATCATGATCATGGCGGCGTGAGTCTCGAGCTGGGCGACCTTGAGCACCTCGAGCACCTGCGCCTGAATCGTCACGTCGAGGGCCGTGGTCGGCTCGTCGGCGATGATCACGTCCGGGTCGTTGGCGATGGACATCGCAATCATCGCGCGCTGGCGCATCCCGCCGGAGAACTCGTGCGGGAAGGAGCGTGCCCGTAGCTTCGGGTTGGGAATGCCGACCAGGTCCAACAGGTCCACGGCGCGGCTCATCGCGGCCGACTTGGACACGTCGTGGTGCACCCGGATGGCTTCGACGATCTGGTCGCCGACCGAATACACCGGGGTCAGCGCCGAGAGCGGATCCTGAAAGATCATCGCGATGGACTCGCCCCGCAGCTGCGACAACTCCTCGTCCCCGCGGCCCAGGAGTTCGTCCCCGTGCAGCGTGATCGAGCCACTGATCCGAGTGGACCTCGGATGCAGACCCATGATGGCTAGCGAGGTGACCGACTTGCCAGAGCCCGACTCGCCGACGATCGCCATCGACTCGCCCGGCGCCAGGTCGAAGCTCAGCCCGCGGACGGCCCGTACAGGGCCGGCCTCGCTCGGGAAGGTGACGTGCAGGTCGCGGACCGAGAGCACCGCGCCCGAGGTGGTGCGCCGGACCTTGTCTGGGCTGGTGGTGTCGGTCATCAGGCGTCCCCACCGGAGCCGGAGCTGGGGTCGAGCGCATCGCGGAGCCCGTCACCGACGGCGTTCACGCTGAGAATCAGCAGCACGATGATCACCGCGGGGCCGGTGAACAGCCACGGGAAGCTGTTGATCTGGCGAGCGCCGTCACCCAGCAACGTCCCCAACGATGTGTCGGGCGGTTGGACGCCGAAGCCGAAGTACGACAGGCTCGTCTCGGCCAGGATGGCCCCGCTGACGTTGAGGGTGGCGTCGATGATCAGCAGCGACGAGATGTTCGGCAGAATGTGCCGGATCACCGTCCTGGGCCCGGACAAACCCATGAACTTGGCGGCCAGGACGTATTCGCGTTCCTTGATCGATTGAGTGAGGCTGCGTACCACGCGGGCGGAGAGCATCCAACTGAAGACCGCGAGCAGCACCACCAGCAGCAGCCACGATGACCTCCCGCTGGCGTTTCCAGCCGTGACCAGCGCAATCAACAAGAAGGACGGGATCACCAACAGCAGGTCGATCACCCACAGGGAGATCCGCTCGAGCCAGCCGCCGTAGTAGGCGGCGAACGAGCCGATGAGGGCCGCGACCCCGGTCGACAACAAGGCAACCATGAAGCCGATGATCAGTGACTTGCGCAGACCGTGCAGGCTGAGCGACAACATGTCGCGGCCTGCCTGCGTCGTCCCCAGTAGGTGCCGGTCGTTCGGGGCCTTGAGGAACGCCCTGCGGTCCACTTGATCGAACTCCCAGGGGGACAAGTGCGGACCTACCAGCGCGGCCAGCACCAAGATCGCGATGATCACCAGGCCGACGACCGCGGTCTTGTTTCGCAAGAACCGCCTGACGATGAGCTGGCGTCGGCTCAGCCGCTTTCCGACGTCGTCCTTGCGCGAGCGTGCTTGGGGGGTCCCCGCCTGCTCTTCGGTGGCGATCTCGACCGGGTTCTCAGCCATGGCGCATTCCCTAGCTCAGCCGTACGCGAGGATCGAGGATGGCCACCATCACGTCGGCCAGCATCGCACCGGCCAGCACGCAAAGCCCGCTGAACGCGGCCACCGCGACGGCCCCGTGGACGTCCTGGCCCAAGATCGTCGTGATGGCGTACTCGCCCATTCCGTGGAAGGAGAAGATGATCTCCATGAACGTCGCCCCGACGAAGAGGGTGGCGATGCTGAAAGCGAAATACGTGCCGGTGGGGATCAGCGACGTGCGTAGCGCGTGCCGCATCACCGCGGCCGACCGGCGCAGACCCTTGGCGCGGGCGGTCCGGACGTAATCCGAGCCGAGCGCATCGAGCATGAGGTTGCGCTGAATTCGGCTGAAGAAGGCGGCTCCCAGGATGGTCAGCGCCAGGGTCGGGAGTAGCAGGTGTTGCAGTCGGTCCACAAGCCCGGCCCCGAAGAAGTCGCCCCTGGCGCCCGCTTCCCCGACGAACTCGAACATCCGGGTTCCCGTCGCGTTGTTGATGTTGGTGGCGATCACCTGCAGACCGCTGGCGATGACGAAGGAGGGCACGGACAATCCCAGCAGCGCCAAGAACGTGAAGGTGCGGTCGGACAGCTTGTATTGCTTGGTTGCCGTCCACGCTCCGACGAGGACGCCAACCACCGCACCCAGAATCGAGCCGACCGTGATCAACCGGACGCTAACCCAGATCCGACGACCGATCTCGTCACCGACTTGGCCGCCTTTCGGCGACTCGCCCCAGTCCCAGTGGGTCACGATGTTGGTGAGCCAGGTCCACCAACGCTGAAGTAACGGTATTTGATCGCTGAGGTTTCGAGATCGCAGGTTGTTCTCTATCGACGCCGGGTCCAGGGGAGGGTTGGCGACTTCGTACAGGGCGCGCGGGTTGAGTTGGGTGGCAGCCAAGAAATAGGTCAAGGTCACGGCGACAAAGAGCAAGACGACGTAGTTCAGGAGCCGCCGCAGAAGATATTTGCCCACCGGTTGCCCTCTCGTCGAGGCCTTCGATTCCTCTGGGGGTGACTTTAGAGCTAGCCGCTGGTCCCAACCGGGGAACCCAAAATGTGGGCGATCGAATATCCACAACCGGTAGGGTGCGGGGATGGTTCTTCGGGCGGCCCAGGCACTGGCCTGGCGCCTTCGACGGCTGGCGCTAGAACCAGCTGCCGGAACCGGCGTCTTCGATGTCGTGCGACGCGTCGTGGCCTTACGTGGCTGGCCGCTCGATCTGGCCGACTTGGCGATCACCGTCAGACAGGCGCAGCCGAACCCGGGCGGATTGGAATCAGCGCTAGACAGCAAAGAAGTCATCCGTAGCTACGCTTTTCGCGGCGGCTCGTACGTGTTCACCGCTGACATCGCGGCGGTTCTGCTGTCCGTGCGCACACTGACCCGCGTGTGGGAGACCTCCCGATGGCAGCGACAGGGCGGTTTCGCGCTAGAGGATTGGGAGCCGCTCCGCGATGCCGTCCGCGAGGGCCTCGGAGAGGGGCCGATGACGCGCGAGGAGATCGCCATCCACCTGGGGCGAATCCCCGGGCTGAGACACCTTTGCCCAGCGGCAGCCGGGGCGGGAGCGGACAGCCTGTACAAGCCGCTCCACTGGTGGGGCGATATCTGCTTCGGCCCGGTGCGGGAGGGGCGAACGACGTTTCGGTTGCTGGGCGCAGACGTGAACTCGAGTCGGCCCCGGCGCGAGGACGTGGACGATGCTGGTCGTCGCGCCGTGCTGTTCTACCTGGGTTCCTACGGAGCCGCCACGAAGGACAACCTGCTCTACTGGCTCACCGAAGGGCTTGGCGCTCCCCGGCGCCGCCTGCTGGGCTGGGTGGCCGATCTGGCCGACGAGGTCAGCGAGGTAACCGTTGATGGGGCGAGTGCTTATGTGCTGACCACCGATCTCGAAGAGTTGAGCGCTAGCGAACCAACGGACGTCGTCCGGTTGCTGCCGGGCTTCGATCCCTGGGTGATGGGGCCGGGTACCGCGGACGCCCGCATCATCACCCCCGCTCGGCGCTCGCTCGCTTCCCGGGGCGCGAACCTGGTGATCCGGGGCGGGGTCGTGACCGGAACGTGGCGTGTGAAGGGCCACGAAGTCACCGTGTCCTGGTTCGACGAGGCGGGTCCAGCCTCCGCCGTCGCCCTCCAGAGTGAGGTGCGTCGCCTGGCAGCCGTTCGCGGTCAGGAACTCACTCTCACTCTCATGACCGCCTGACCCTTCGCGGCGGACATCGGTTTGGGTTCGAGTAGTGCCATGGCTCAGCCGGGAGCGCTCCGACGATGCGGGCCCGCCCGCTGGTCATTGTTCCTGTCATGGTGGTCCACCTTGCTCGCTGGTCACCCGGTAATGGCCCTGGTGCGGACCGAGGGTGTTTGTGTCAGCCGCGCCAATCTCAGTCGACACACCGCCGCCGCGACCGGCCGTTGTAAGACATGGGGCTGGGGCGGGTGCGAGAGTGCTGCGGCAGGGTCAGTTGTGCCTGTGCTTGTGCTTGTGCTTGTGCTGCCGTGCGTGCGCTCGGCGGACGGCTTCATCGACGATCCCGGCGGCGACGACGTGTAATTTTTGTTGTTCGCGCTGGCTCGACGCGCGCAGACGCTCAAGTGCAGCATCCCCGGTGCTGCCGCTGCGGCTCATGATGATCCCGACGGCCCGGTCGACGACGCTGCGGTTTTCCAACCCCCTTTGTAGTTTCGCCGACAACCGCTGAGCCTGGGCCAGGATCTGGGCGTTTTGGACCGCGATCGCGGCCGGCAGCGCGAACACCTCCCCCATCTCGGCGGCGCGGTCGTCGAAGGTCTGTTTGGGATGGGCGTAGACGTTCATCGCGCCCACCACGCCGTCTGGCGTCAACAACGGCAATGACACCACGCTGTGGACACCGAGCCGAGCGACCCGACCACCGAACCGAGGCCAGCGTGGGTCGCTGCCCAATGAGGTCGAGAGTACGGTGCGGCCCTCGGTGGCTGCCGTGATGCAGGGTCCTTGGCCGATCCCGTACTGGATGGCGTCGACATCGCTGACGAACTGCGCTGTTGCGACGATGGTGTCGGCGCGATCATCCTCCAGCAGGGTGAGGCCTGCACCGTCGGCTCCGGGAATGGCTTTCACGGCGTAGTTGGCGACCTTGGTCAGCAGGTCCTCAAGACCGAGTCGGCTCGAAACCAGTTTGTTCAGACTCGCGATGCTATCTTGCAGGTCGAAGTCTTCGGCATTGTGTCGCTCTAAGGAGTTGGCGGCCGTTTCGTCGGTACTCAATCGTTCCTCAACATTCTTTTCGTTCTAGAAGCTCGCCCCTCACTCTACATCCGTGTATGCTAACGGAACTGCCTACAACAGTCGGCCTGGGGCCATAGTCGCCGATTCGAAAGGGTCCGCGCACTCTGGAGTCAATCTCCCGCCCAGGATCACCCAGGATAAACGCCTCGACGGGGCCCTCCTCTTGACCACAAACCTCACCCCCGAGCGGGCCATCAGCCGATTCCGGCTGGGTGGCCTCCGTCCCCTAGGCAACCGTGGCGGGACCTAGGGAAGCACTGATTTTCTTGGGTAGTCGGGGCGTCGTGTGGTGTGGAGCCGGTGACCGCGAAATGATGGGGCATGCATAGTGAGAACCAGCCCAGTTTCACCGATGTCGAGTACGGCAACCGTCGGCGGGTCTCTCGCCGGGAGCGGT
>JBBSOW010000070.1:0-15673 GCA_038259365.1 Propionibacteriales bacterium | reverse complement strand
GATGAGCGATCCGTTACTGCTGGCGGCGTTGGAGTCGGTCGACCGTTTCGACGCCGGTCAGCGAGCCTGGGTGGCGCGCTCCATCACGTTGCTCAACGCTGATGCCAATCGCTCGGCCGACACCCACCTCATCAAGCTGGAATTACCCAGCGAGTGGGGAATCGACGTCTACCTCAAGGACGAATCCAGCCACCCCACCGGCAGCCTGAAGCACCGCCTGGCGCGCTCACTGTTCACCTACGCGCTGGTGAACGGCCGCCTCACCCCCAACACCCCGGTGATCGAGGCCACCTCGGGCTCCACGGCCGTCAGCGAGGCCTACTTCGCCCGGATGCTGGGCTTGCGGTTCATCGCGGTGATGCCGCGTAGCACGAGCGTCGAGAAGGTGCGCCTCATCGAACACGAGGGGGGCACCTGCCACTTCATCGACGAGCCCGACCAGCTCTACCCCGAATCGGAGCGGCTTGCCGCCGAGCTCGGCGGGCACTTCATGGACCAGTTCACCTACGCCGAACGGGCCACCGACTGGCGGGCGAACAACAACATCGCCGAGTCGATCATCACCCAACTCAGACACGAGGATCATCCCGTTCCGGAGTGGATTGTCACCGGCGCCGGGACCGGCGGCACGTCGGCGACGCTGGGGCGCTACCTGCGCTACCACCAGCTCGCCACCAAACTGTGCGTCTGCGACGTCGAGCGCAGCGCCTTCTTCGGGGGCTGGGTCAATCGCGACGACGCCTTCGTCCATCCCCAGGCCTCGCGCATCGAGGGCATCGGGCGGCCGCGGGTGGAGCCCAGCTTCATCGGGTCGGTGGTGGATCGGATGCTGAAGATCCCCGACGCCGCCTCGGTGGCCGGCGTCCGCGTGCTCAGCGAGCGGCTGGGCCGACGGGTAGGCGGTTCCAGCGGCACCAACTTCGTCGCTATCGCCCGGCTGGTCGGCGAGCTTCGCGGGGCGGGGCGCCGGGGCTCGATCGTCTCGCTGCTGTGCGATCCCGGGGAGCGCTACGCGCACACCTATTTCAACGACGAGTGGGTGCGCGAACAGGGCATGGACATCGGGCCGTGGATGGCGGCCCTGAGCGAGGCGCTGCCGACCCGCCTCTAGCTGGCTGTACCCGGTTCGCCGACGGCGTCGAAGCTGATGACGATGACGACGTCGTTGGTGTAGGCCGACCGTTTCTTCGGGTAGTTCAACTTCGCCATGACGCTCTGCACGGCATGGATCAGCTTCACCTGGAACCCGTACTTGTTCTCGATGGCGGCCCGTACCTGGTGGACCCGCGGGCCCTCGGACACGACCTCGGCGGTGGCGTCGACGATCGTCGATCCCGCGGTGGGGGTGCCCGCCCGCGAGCACGGTTGCAGGCGCACCTGGGCGTTGCGGGCCAGCCGCTTCACCTTCCACGTCGAGCCCGATGTCGTGAAACCGAGCTGGTTCTCCCCGACGGGCGCGATCCAGACCGGGGTCGCGACCTCGTCGCCGCTCTTCTTGAAGGTCGTGAAGAGCACGAACTGCTCTTTGGCTAGGCTCTCCCGCGCGTGCACAGTCACGTCGGCAGCCTAGCCTTCCTCTGGTGAGCAACACGGATTTCGTCGCGGCGCTTGGTGGTGGTGCGAAGCTCTCGGTTTGAAGCTATGGCTCGGGCGGCTATAACTGGGTGCGTGGCTAAAGACACTACGGTGAACGAACCCGACCCGAATCAAGCCCCGCCGGGTTCTGAGTCGACGCCGGCGGGGTATCAGCCGCCGCAGAGCATGGCCGACCTCAAACCCTGGGAGGGAAAGGCGCAACGCGGAGACAAGGTGCTGCTGGGTTCGATCCTGGGGATCATGGTGATCATGATGGCGCTGCTGCCGCTGCGTCCGCTCCTGATCGCCAACCATCCCATCGTGTTGGAGTTCGTCACCGGAAGCCTGTCGGCGATCGGCGCCGGGGCCGCGTTCGCCCGCATCGGGGAGGCGCCGCTGTGGTTGGTGCTCTTCGCCGGTGTCTTCGGGATGATGAAGTTCGATTGGTTGTTCTGGCTGACGGGCAAGCGGTGGGGCAAGAAGATCGTGCAGATCTTCGCCCCCAGCGAGCGGGCCCAAAAGCTGGTGAAGAAGGCGGAGAGCTTCAACCCCTGGACGGTGCGGCTGCTCGTGCTGGCCGGCAGCTTTCCCGGCATCCCGGCGGCCATGGTCTACGCGTTCGCCGGCGTCAACAAGATGCGGGTGGGTACCTTCTTGGCCTGCAACGCCCTGGGTTCGGCGATCATGACCGGCCTCGTCGCCGGGCTCGGCTTCGGCCTCGGCCAGCGCGCCGTCGATGTCGTCCTGCTCGTGGATAAGTACGCCCTGTGGATCACCCTCGCGTTGATCTTCGGGCTGGCCTTCTGGTCGAGCTACCGGGCCCAGCAGAAGGCGAAGGCCGGGGCCAGGATCTAGCCTCAGCGCGCTCGGTATGTTGCGGCGGGCTCAGTAGGCCGCCCAGCCCGCTCAGTATGTTGCGGCGGGCTCGGTATGTTGCGGCGGGCTCGGTATGCCGCCCAGCCCGCTCAGTATGTTGCTGCGCGCTCAGTATGCCGCCCAGCCCGCTCGGTATGTTGCTACGCGCTCAGTATGCCGCCCAGCCCGCTCAACTCGGGGTTTCGCGCTTGATTTAGGGATGGAGCGGGAAGCGCTATATCAAGCGCGCTGGCGAAGGCCCGGTTCACCCATGTCGCGGCGCGACTCGGGGACGCCCGAACCGGGCCGCGCTCGCGGCGGCGACAAAGGTCAGCAGGACGCCGATCGCGCGCTGGCCCCCGAAGCCGCCGGGCTGGGCGGGGAGGCCACGTCGAGGACGACGGTGGCGCCAAGATTGCCCAGCAACGAGGTGACCGCGAAGATCAGGACGCCGGCGTGGCGGCTTACGCACGCTCCGATGGCGATGAAGACGATGCACAAGAGCCCGCCGTGAAGGCCCAGAAACCCGCCAACAGCGCGCCCGCTCGGCCGCGTTCAAGCGTGAGTCGTCGGCACCTGTGGCATCTGTTGGCGGATTATCGGCCTCGCCGAACGACCAGCGTCGCCCGCTGATACGGCGTGGGTCAGTCTTTCGCGGAGCGCGCCTTATCCGAGCGCGCCTGGATCCAGACCAGGGCTAAGACGATCAACGCGCCGAGAAGCGCGAGGAGCAGCGGGCCCACCACCGGGGCGGTCGGCGCTAGGAGCGCCCCTGGCCCGTCGTCGCCGCCGGCGGCTTCCGAAACGCCTTGCCAGGGCCACAACGCCCGCAACGATCCGATCATGAGGCCGGTCATGATCACCAGCGTGAGTCGCCGACGGTTACGCAAGAGGCGCGCCAACAGGGGCACGAACGAGGCCAACCCGAAGGTGGCTCCCGCGGCGAAGACACCGAGGTAGGCCAGGTTGCGTTGGTCGACGGCGTCGAGGGTCACGGTGTACAAGCCCACGGCCAGCAGCAGGAACGAACCCGATACCCCCGGCACCACCAAAGCACAGATCGCGACCGCGGCGGCGAAGAAGACGACGAACAGGGGCGGCTCGGCGCTGTTCCCGCCCCCCGCCAGGCTGACCAGACCGAAAGCGACGACGGCGGCCACCGCGGCCATGGCCACGTCGTACAGCACGGCCCGACGCGCCGGTGGCAGCATGCGGATGGGTACGAGGATGCTCGCCGCTACCAATCCGAAGAACAGGCCGCGAGCATGCTCGGGATGGCCCGTCACAAACGAACTCATCGCCCCCGCGACCGTGAAGACGGCGAGCACCATCCCGACAAGAACGGGGATGACCAGACGCC
Source organism: Propionibacteriales bacterium (assembly GCA_038259365.1). Classification (GTDB taxonomy): domain Bacteria; phylum Actinomycetota; class Actinomycetes; order Propionibacteriales; family Propionibacteriaceae; genus JBBSOW01. The sequence continues at coordinate 11,883 of JBBSOW010000070.1, read as the reverse complement.
AGTCCGTCCGTCGAAGCTCGGTCATGGCGCGGGCCTTACGGTCCGGACCGGTGATGAGGATCCGGACCGCGCCGATGACGTGCGAGGCGGAAGCGATCAGCTGCTCGTAGACCCCGGTCACCAAGGCGACGGTGCCGCCCGACACTCCCGGAACCAGCTCGGCCGAGCCGATCATGACTCCCCGGACGAGGTCCAGGGGGAGCAGCCGCAGCGCGCGAGGAGCGCCCGGGGTCGACGGGGGCGCGATGTCGTCGCGGGACTGAACAGGCATGGACGCCAGTGTAGCTGTCTCGGCCGATCGCGGAACGGGCCTGGAGAGGGCCGACAGCCTTACCAAACCCGCGATTCAGTTGGTGCCCGTGCTGGCCGAACTCGGCTGGTGGGGACTGCGCCACCGCCCCACCAGTGAACCACTGCGCGTGCGCGCGCAACTCCTCCACGACGGCGGCCCCCAACTGTGGGAGGACTTCATGAGCGAGCTCTACCAGCATCACCTCGGCATCCCGGCACCGGCGACGGGACGACCCAGCGTCCACGACCAACTCGACGCGGCCTACGCCGAGGCGATCGGTGCAGGAGCAGCCGACGAACACAGCGGGAGAGCAGGCCACACCGCTTGCGTCGATGCCGGTCATTGACCGGGACGCGGCGACGTTCTACACCGAGTTCTGGTGGGCTGACGGGTGGTGGTTGCCCGCAGATCCTCCCAGGAGCGGGTCGCGACGGCTCGAGCACGCCGCCGAAAACCCTGAAGGGCTGGGTTGCCCGATGGGGCAAGGCGCCTTGCCCGGTGGGCGTGGCGATCGACACTGGTATAGCAGCCGAGGCGGGCGATCATGGTGGAATGGAGGCGAGCGCGTCGATAAAACTACCCCAAGCCCCGCACGGGTCCGACGGGCCAATGGGGAAGCTGGCGTCGACCCGCACTGCACCGCACGAGGCGAGTCCGGCCCCTTCCCGCGGTCGATCGAGCTGGATGCTCGGCCTGCAGCGGGCGGTCGGCAATCGTGCCGTTACGTCGTTGATGACTCAGCCGCCGGCGTCAGCCCCGCCGAGAACCAGCCCGCCCAACCCGTCCGGGTCAAAAGCCCTACCGCCCGGCACGTCGGTGGCGTTCCTGCCAGTGCAACGCAGGCCGACCGTCAACCAGCAGCGGCCACCGATGATCAGAAGTTCGGACACCTTCACCTACCGCCCCTCCGACATCCAACTGTTCGGCATGCAGTCAACGGGCAAGGCCTGGCAGCCGGCGAAGCCCAAGTTCGTCCCGTTGCTGGGCGGAACGTTCATCGTCGATGGCATCCCGATCAGCTACAAGCTCGATGGCTCTGCTTCGGCCAACAGCTCAGCGGGGCTGGTGTGGGGGCCGGGGCGGCTGCACGACATCCAGGTGTACGTGACGGGCCGCGAGGCCGACCGGATGAGGGGAATCCGCAACCCCGGGCATTGGCTGCCATCGCCCATTCCCGGGATGCCACCGCGTGTCGTGTTCGACCGGCCGTGGGATTCCAAGCCAGGCGGCCGGTTCGGCGCTGACGGCATGGCGAGCTTCAGTGCCGTGGCCAACGCCAAGGCGAGTGCGGAGGCGAAGCTCGAGGCCGAACTGGGAGTATTCGGTGGGCTGCTGTCCGCAGGGGCCTTCGCTGGATTGAGCGCCTCCGCCGCCGCCGCGGCGACGACCAAGATCGATACCTACCTCTCTGCCACCTACACCGACGGTGCGATCTCCTTCACAGCGGTGCTCGATTTCGAAGCCGCGATCAAACTGGCGTTCAGTCTCAACGCCTTCGCCGGGGTGAAGGTCGAACTCCGGCTGCCCGAGATCCCCGTGGTGACCGATCTGACCCACGAGGTCCAGGACTGGCCCATCGTCGGCTGGTTCACTCCGGACCTTTCGACGTGGCGCTGGCGCAAGGAGTACCGCAAGGATTGGCCGCTTTTGGATCGCAGTTACGACTGGAGCCTGACGCAACGCTTCGAGATCTCACCCGGTGGGTCCACCGGGTCTATGCCGGAGGCCGAGGGCTTCGCGATGGACAAGCTCCTGCGTGACGTCGAGGCCGCGCAGAAGCCCGGCGCCCTGAAGGACGATCCCGTGGGTCCCGGCAGCCAGCGACGCAACTCCGATCAGGGTGCCGTCTCCGCCGCGAAGGCCGGGGCACTCGCGGGAATCTCCTCTGCCCAGCGGACCGCGGAACGGGAGAAGCAGGCCAACCGCCGGTTGCTGGCGAGAGCGCGTAAGGCGGCGGCCGCCGCCACGGGCGGCACCTCGCCGGGCACCTCCGTCGCCGCCGTCACCCCCGCAAGGAACCCGGTACAGCAGCTGGAGGATCGAGGTGAGAAGCTCGATCAGGCGACGAAGGCGGCCGCCAACCTTCGGGTCAAGACCGACGCTCTCCGTGCGCCGGCCAACGCCGAGGACGGCACGACCCGTAATCAGGCCCAGTCCGGATACGACGCGATCGCCAAGAACGCCGACGTTCTCGGCGACGCGATCGACAACGGGGAGCAGGGGTTCGCGATTCCCCCGGCGGTGGAACCGGAGGACGCCGAGTACGCGAAGCTGAAGGAGGCCATGCACAAGGCGTACACGGCCTTCGACAAGACGTTCGACCCGACCCGGACCGAGAAGCTGTATGCCGACGACCAGGTCCGCGAGGCGGGTAGCATCGCGGATCTGGCAACGTACCGCAACGCGGCGTTGGGCCACCAGCACGAGGCGGGTGCCCTGTGGAAGCGGGTCGAGAAGCTGGAGAGCGAACTCGAACGCGCACGGGAGTGGTATGAGAAGGGGGATTTCGCCCTGGGCGCCAAGGTGTTCGGCGAGTTGGAGGCGAAGGCCCGAACCCTCGTCGTGGAAACGTCGGCGTTGAAGGCGAAGCGACCCGTTGGGGACTGGGACCTCGACTACGTGGAGCTGGACGCGGGACAGCTGGTTCTGAAAGCGCAGTACCGCGGCAAGGCCACCCGCTCGTACTTCTATCCGCACGACTACTCCACGGGCACCAAGGCAAGGATGCTGGCCGAGATCGGCAGCTTCCGCACCGAGGACGACATCGTCTACTGGGAGTGGCGCGGCGGGCTGTCGTCCAGCGGGAACCACTGGTGGAAGCTCGACGACCCGTTGGAGATGCCGACCCTCGATCACACGAGACCCACCGTGCTGGCCCACTGGAACGCGGCCGGCCGGAGTTCCACGTATCCGTCGCGGAGAAGCTTCTACGACTTCGTCGGTTCCGGGTTGACCGTCGTGCCGAAGCAACGCAACTCCAGTGCGGGCGGCAAAGAGCCGGACAGCTACGCGCGACAGGTGAAGCGAACTTTCCGGGGGGCAAAGAGCTGATGGGGAGCTACCACCTGTGGCATCCGTGCTTCGTGCGGGCCGATCCGTTGACGATCGAGGCGTTCGTCACGACCGGCGACGCGCTGCTCGATCCCCGGAGGGGCCGCGAACTCACCGTGGCGGCGCTGTCCGCGATCGGGCTGGCCGATGTCGCGTCACGGGTGCGCGACGACGCCCTCGACGTGGCCCGCAGCCAATACTTCTCCTCCTACCGGGACCGACCGGACTGGCGGGACAGCTGGCCCGCGGTGTGGCGCTGGCGGGCCACGCTGACGCCCGGGCCCACCCCCGCGTTGCGGACAGCCCCGATGGGAAACCGTTACGACCTCGACGCACCGGGGTCGCTGCCCCAGGAGAACCAACAATGGACGTGTCTGCTCGTCGTAGACGCCGCAAGCGACGCGATCAGAGATCGGGCAGCAGAGTTGATCGCTGCGGCCTTTCCCGGGTCCGCGCTCGGGCGGGCCCGGGCGCTGGATCGCTTCCCGCAGCTCCGGGCGGATCTTGGTCGATTTCCGGTCTCATGGTTCGAGGCCGGCGCCGCCGAGGCGGAGGAACTGCTCATCAAGCTGGACGAGGCGGGGGCGTCGACGTCTGTCGACGCGCTATCGCGTCGTTGCCTGTGACGCGCCGCCGTACGCGCAGGTGCCCACCGCCGGCGAAGGGTAACCCCACCGCGTCACCTTGTTGGCGGGCGTTGGCGCGGGTTGCCGCCGGGCAACTCGACACGGCGGCCAGCCACCCCACGCGATCGACGTGCCCGCTTTCGCGGTGAGCGAACTCGCCACCCGAGGCGGAGCCTGCGCGGCTAGGGTTCAATGCATGGACAACGTGCTCCCGCTCCCCTCGCGTACGGTTTCGCCGGGGCAACCCGAGGCTGTGGCGCGAGGCCGTCGGCGAGCAATTCCGGGCCGAACGGACAGAGCGCAGGGAGCGCATCGCCGATGTCGCCACCCGCGCTGGCGTCGCCCCGCAGTACCTGTCCGAGCTCGAACGCGGTCTCAAGGACCCGTCGTCGGAGGTGCTGGCCGCGGTGTCCGGTTCTCTGGGACTCTCGACTCTCGACCTCACTCGACGCGCCACCCACCGCCTTAGGCTCGCCTTGGGTCGGGCGCCGAGCGCTCCGCTGTGCCTAGCCGCCTGATGCGACCGGCAGATCGCGGCTGGTCAGCACCGCGTCGACGACGCCGCAGTCCACCGCCGCCTGCGCGCTGAGGATCAGGTCGCGCTCGGTGTCGTCTCGCACCTGCGCCGGCGACCTGCCGGTGTGCGTGGCCAGGATCTGCTCCAGCATCGTCCGCACCCGTGCCACCTCTTCGGCCTCGAGCACGAGGTCGGGGATGGCGCCGCGACCCTGCGCCGCGGGGGCGTGGATGACGACGCGGCCGTGCGGCAGGATCTGCCTCTTGCCTCGCGCCACCGGCCAGCAACACCGCCGCGGTGGCCGCGGCCTGCCCTACACACGTCGTCTCCACGGCCGGGCGGATGAACTGCATCGCGTCGTAGATCGCGAGGGTGGCCGGGATCGAGCCCCCGGAGGAATTGAGGTAGAGGTTGATCGGCTGGTCCGGGCTGTCGGATTCCAGGTGAATCAGCTGCGCGATGACGGCGTTGGCGACCCCGTCGTCGATGTCGGTGCCCAGGTAGACGACCCGATCGGCCAGCAACCGGCTGTAGACGTCGACGGTGCGCTCGCCCTGGTGGTCCGGGTGGTGACGTAGGGGATCGAATAGCTGCTCATCGTCGTCCCCCCAACCCGGCCGGCCGCTGAGGTCTCGGCAAGATGTCATCCCCGGGTTCGACGAGGTGATCGACGAAGCCGTACTGGAGCGCTTCGGCGGCGCCGAACCAGCGGTCCCGGCGCGAGTCACGTTCCACCACGGCGACGTCTTGACCGGTGTCTTGCGCGATCAGCCCCAGCACGGTGTCCCGGGTGCGGCGCAGGTCGTCGGCCTGGATCGCGATGTCCATGGCCGTGCCACCGATGCCCGCCGACCCCTGATGCAACAGCACCTTGGCGTGCGGCGCGGAATACCGCTTGCCCCTGGTGCCCGCGCTGAGCACGAACTGCCCGGCGCTGTAGGCCATGCCGAGATTGACGGTCACCACGTGGTTCGGGATCGCCGGCATACAGTCGCGGATGGCGAGCATCCCCGGCACCGACCCGCCCGGCGAGTTGATCAACAAGCGGATGTCGCTAGCGGGATCCTCGGCCGCGAGCAGGATCAGCCCCGTGCACAACCGGTTGCTGTTCCAGTCTTCGAGCGGTTCACCGAGCAGCAGGGTACGCCGCTCGATCAACCGCTGGTACATCTCTTCATCGAGCTGGTGGCTCGGCACCAATGCGTCATCTCTCATAATCCCAAGCGGGCCGCAGGTTGGCGTGCTTCGGGCCGCACGCTGCTCACAGCAGCGCTGTCTTCAGCAGCGCGCTTAAGCGCGACATTCCTCGCCACCGGGCACTAAAGTGGTCTTTTCGAGGCTTCTTGGATTCCATCTCATCTCGACGGGTCCGCGGGGCTCGCTATCGCCCCAGGAGGGTCCATGTCCTACCCGGTGTACTCGTCCTATCCGGTGAATCCGCCTCGCCCGTCGTTCCCGAACAATCCGGCGGGTGCGGCGGGGACGGTGCAGACGGTCGTCGTCCAAGAGAAGATTCGTCCCGCCTCCACGACGCACATTGTCATCGCGTGGGTGCTGGCCGGTTTGACGGCGCTCTACTGGCTGCCGTGGGCCATTGCCGCCACCCGCCACCACCAAAGCGTCGTGGCTATCGCTTTGATCAACTTCTTCGTCGGCTGGACCGGCATCGGTTGGCTGGCCACGCTGATCTGGGCCTGTCTCGGGGTGCACACCCGCCCGCGGATGACCTCGGTGGCGGTCTTCGGCGGTTACGGCTACCCGCCGCCGCCTGCGCCCCACGCCCCGGGGCCCCTGGGCTGGGCGACGCCCCCCGCGTTGGCGGGCACTGCGGGATTGCCGGTGCCGCCCGATCAGGCTGAGACGGTGGCCTACCGGACGCGGCCCAACGAGTCGTCAACGAACGAGACGTTGTCCCAGCCGACGTGGCCGCAGTACCGCCAACCTGGGTGACCCAACGAAGTTGAGTCACTGACACTCAACCCCGTGGCAAGGTGGAGGGATTCGGCGTATAGTTGAGCGCAGTAGACTCAACCTCATCCGCAAGGAGACACGCCAGTGGATACCGAAAAGCTCACTACCAAGAGTCGCGACGCGGTTTCAGCCGCCGTCCGCGAGGCGCTGACCGCGGGAAATCCGCAGGCCGAGCCCCAGCACCTGTTGCACGGGTTGCTCCTCGTGCCCGAGAACACCGTTGCCCCTTTGCTCAAGACCGTCGGCGCCGATCCGGCACAGATCGACGCCGCGGCCGTCACCGCCATCGGCAAGCTGCCCTCCAGCTCGGGCTCATCGGTCGCCCAGCCGACCCTGTCGGGCTCGTTCGCCCGGGTGATGGCCGACTCCGAGACCCGGGCCCAGAAGATGGGTGACGCCTACGTGGCCACCGAACACCTCTTGATCGCGCTCGCCGCCGTGCCGTCCGATGCCCAGCGCGTGCTCGCCGGCAGCGGCGTCACCCCGCAGGCATTAGAGACCGCCTTCAACGAGGCTCGGGGAGACAATCGGGTCACCAGCCCCGAGGCCGAAGGCACCTCGTCGGCGCTGGATCAGTACGGGCTCGACCTCACCGAACTCGCCCGGGAGGGCAAGCTCGATCCGGTGATCGGGCGCGACGCCGAGATCCGCCGCGTCATCCAGGTGCTGGCCCGGCGCACCAAGAACAACCCGGTTCTCATCGGCGAACCCGGCGTCGGCAAGACCGCCGTCGTCGAGGGGTTGGCGCAGCGGCTCGTCACCGGCGATGTGCCCGATTCGCTCAAGGGCCGCCGCTTGGTCTCGCTCGATCTGCCGTCGATGCTTGCCGGTGCCAAGTTCCGCGGCGAGTTCGAGGAGCGGCTGAAGGCGGTGCTCACCGAGATCCGCGACGCCGAGGGGCAGGTCATCACCTTCATCGACGAGTTGCACACCGTCGTCGGAGCGGGCGCCTCGGGTGCTTCGTCCATGGACGCCGGCAACATGCTCAAGCCGATGCTGGCCCGCGGCGAACTGCGCATGATCGGCGCCACTACGCTGGACGAGTTCCGCGAGCGGATCGAAAAGGATCCCGCCCTGGAGCGTCGCTTTCAGCAGGTCTACGTCGGGGAGCCGAGCGTGGAAGACACGATCGCGATCCTGCGCGGGCTCCGCGAACGCTACGAGGCCCACCACAAGGTGGCCATCACCGACGGCGCGCTCGTGGCGGCGGCGAGCCTGTCGAACCGCTACATTCCCTCGCGCCAGCTGCCCGACAAGGCCATCGACCTCATTGACGAGGCGGCCTCCAGGCTGCGCATGGAGATCGACTCCTCTCCCGAGGAGATCGATCAGCTGCGGCGCAACGTCGACCGGATGACGATGCAGCAGTTCCAGTTGGAGAAGGAGGAGGACACCGGCTCCAGGGAGCGTCTGGAACGGCTGCAGGCCGAGCTCGCCGACGCCCAGGAGGAATTGCGTGGGCTCGAGGCCCGCTGGGAGGCGGAGAAGTCCGGGCTCAACCGGGTGGGCGATCTCAAGGCCCAGATCGACGAGCTGCGTACCGAGGCCGAGCGCTACCAGCGCGAAGGCGAGTTCGCCAAGGCCAGCGAGATCCTCTACGGGCGGATCCCGGCCCTGCAGGCCGAGGTGGAGCGGGCCGATGAGGAGGAGAAGAAGACCACCCCGATGGTCTCCGACGAGGTCAGCCCCGGTGATATCGCCGAGGTGGTAGCGAGCTGGACCGGCATCCCCACGGGACGGTTGTTGCAGGGCGAGAGCGAGAAGCTGCTGGAGATGGAGGACCGGATCGGCCAGCGCTTGGTCGGTCAGCGCCCCGCGGTCAAGGCCGTCTCGGACGCCGTCCGGCGCTCGCGGGCCGGCATCTCCGACCCCAACCGGCCCACGGGCTCGTTCCTGTTCCTGGGCCCGACCGGCGTCGGCAAGACCGAGCTGGCCAAGTCGCTGGCCGAGTTCCTCTTCGACGACGAGCACTCGATGATCCGGATCGACATGTCGGAGTACTCCGAGAAGCACTCCGTCGCTCGCCTGGTCGGCGCGCCTCCGGGCTACATCGGTTACGAGGAGGGCGGTCAGCTCACCGAAGCGGTCCGCCGTCGTCCCTACTCGGTGGTGTTGCTCGACGAGGTGGAGAAGGCCCACCCCGAGGTGTTCGACATCTTGTTGCAGGTACTCGACGACGGACGGCTCACCGACGGCCAGGGCCGGACCGTGGACTTCCGCAACGTGCTGTTGGTGCTCACCTCGAACCTGGGCAGCCAGTTCCTGGCCGATCAGAGCCTGGCGCCGCAGGTGAAACGCGACGCCGTCATGGGCGTGGTACGTGGTGCCTTCAAGCCGGAGTTCCTCAACCGGTTGGATGAGATCGTCACCTTCGACGCCCTCGGCACCGACGAGCTCACCGAGATCGTCGACATCTCGCTTGGCCGGCTCAATGAGCGGCTGGCGGACCGGCGGATCGTCGTCGAGGTCACCCAGGCGGCTAAGGACTGGCTGGCGTTGAACGGCTTCGATCCGGTGTACGGGGCCCGGCCGCTGCGGAGGCTGATCCAGTCCACCATCGAGGACGCGCTGGCGAGAAAGGTGTTGGCCGGGGATCTGCTCGACGGGGACACGGTCGCCTTCGACCTCGCCGAGGACGGCAACTCGTTGCAGAGTCGGTAAGGGATGCAGTGGTTCGCCCAAATCGACGGCCTACGGTAGGGGGGTGGCATTTGGCCCGACGATGAGCCCGAGTAGAACCACGCCAAGTTGAGCCCTGAGCAGTGCGCAGGCGAACTGGTGTGGCACAGGTAGGTGGCGCTGGTCCGGACCGCTGGTCCTCTGCAGGGCTCATTGTGGCTAACGCAACCGGACGGAGAGGCAGGTGACGCAACCCTCGAGCTTCTCGTACTCGCTGATGTTGACCGGGACCGGGGTCCAGCCCAGGCCGGCGAGTAGGTGGGCGGTCCGGGGCGCGGCGGTGGAGATCAGCAGGTGGCCGTCACCGAGCAAGACGACGTGGGAGCCCGCCTCTTCGGGGACCGGAAGGAAGTGCGGGAACATCGACACGTCGTCGACCAGCGGGGGGTAGCCGATGATCGTGCCGTCCGGCAGCGCCGTCACCGCGGACTTCAGGTGGAGGACCTTGGTGAGCGGTACACCGATGACCGTGGCCCCGAGCGGAGACAGTGCGGCCCGCAGTTGTTTGATGCCTTCGCCGTTGGTGCGGCCGCCGTGGCCGACGTAGACCGTGCGCCCGACCTTGAGCACGTCACCGCCGTCGAGCGTCCCGGGATCCTCGATCCGAACCACGTCGTAACCGGAGGCGGCGATCGTTTTCTCCGCCTCGGCCGTTTCCGGCTTCCGTTCGTCGGCCCCGGGTCGGGTGACGGCGGCGGTCCGGTCGAAGAGGACCATCGTGTCCTCGACGAACACCGAATCCGGACAGCTCTCCAGGGGTTCGACCTCGACGGGTTCCCACCCGTGGCAGACGAGGATGGCCACGTAATTCTCCCACTGGGAGAACGCGAGATCGACGTCGACCGGATTGCGGTCGAGGTGGGTGACGATGCCGTCGGCGAGTCGGCGGCTGGGTCGTCGGACCAGCGCTTTCATAAGGTTCCTCGTCTCGTTCCGGATGCGTTGGATAGTGCCGGGCGGATCGTTCGAGCCGGCGTGCTCTGGCACAGGGCAGCAGCAAAGCACACGAGGGCGCCCGTCTTGCTCGCGGGCGTGAGACGCGGGTCGCGGGGGGCGCTCGGTATCGCGCAGCACGCTCAGGACACTGTCGGCCCGGCTCGGGTTCATGTCTCGCGCTCGATTCAGGAATCGAGCGCGAGACGCTATATCGAGCGCGCCGCCCGAGGCTGGGTAGTTCCCATGGTGGTTGGCGGCCGCCCGGCGCTAGCCTGGGGCGGTGAGTTCTTCTGGCTATCGGGCCCAGGATGTGGAGTTGGTGCCCGATCCCCGAATTGCGGGCGCGATGTCGGTCCGGATCGGGGGGACCGACCAGTCGTACGTGAACCCGGAGGATCCCACCCACCTGGAGTACGACTACATCCAGCGGCTCGCCGACGTCATCGACGCCCACGGCACCCCCGGCGAGCGGTTGCGGGTCGTCCATCTCGGCGGGGCGGGTCTCACCCTGGCCCGCTACGTCGCGCACACCCGGCCCAGCTCGGCGCAGATCGTGTGCGAGCCGGACGAGGAGCTGACGACGCTGGTCCGCCAGAAGTTACCGTTGCCTCGCAACAGCGGCATCAAGGTGCGCCCGCAGCCGGGGCGCGAAGGGCTCGCGGCGATGCGCGAGGACTTCGCCGACGTCATCGTCGTCGACGCCTTCTCCGGAGCGCAGGTGCCGGCGGAGTTCAGCACGATCGAGTTCTTCGCCGAGCTGGAGCGGGTGCTCGTGCCCGGAGGGGTGGGGCTGATGAACCTGACGGATCGCGCCCCCTTCGATTACGCCAGGCGTCTCGTCGCGGGCTTCACGACAGTCTTCCCGCACTGCCTGGTGGGCGCCGAGCCGTCGACGCTGAAGGGTCGCCGGTTCGGCAACCTCGTGATCGGGGGCTCGACGCGGTGCCTCGCGATCGACGCGCTCGCCCGCCGGGCCGCCGGATCGGCCTTTCCCTACCGGCTGATGCACAGCCAAAGCCTGGCCAGTTGGCAGGGCGGGGTCGCCTGTTTCGAGGATTCGGCGCCACAGCCCTCACCGCCGCCACCGGCGGGGAGGACCGTCTTCAGCTAGAGGTTTCCGCCTCGGGCGCCGCGGGCCCAGCAAAGCCGATCAGCCAACGCACGCCCCAGCGATCCTCCACCTGACCGTCGATGTCACCCCAGGGGCGGACCTCCAAGCCCGAAAGCACCGTGCCGCCAGCGGCAAGCTCGTCGAACCAGCCGCGCATGGTGGCCTCCTCGGTGGTGCCCAGCAAGGCGAGCATCAGGCCTTGGAACCTCACTGACTCCTCGCCCGGAGCGGCGTCGGCGCCCGCGATAGTGACGGGCCCCTTGAGTTCTCCATGGGCGACCGAGTCGGCGGGCCCGTCGGAGCGAGAGAAATCGGCGTAGCTGAACAGGGCCAGATCGCCCCCGAAGATCTCGGCGTAGCGGCTGAGCGCCGCGCGGGCAGCGCCGCCGAAGAGGATGTAAGGCAGGGGGCTGGTCATGCTGTTCGACATTAGCCGAGCCGTTGGGGGCTGTCTATGCTGACTTGTATGCGGATCTACGATGAGTTCTGAGCAGCCAGGCTTCGGGTACGGGCGGCCGCAGCATGGAGGGCCGCAGTACGGAGGGCCGCAGTACGAAGCGCCGCAGTACGAAGCGCCGCAGTACGAAGCGCCGCTGTACGAAGCGCCGCAGCCGGGCCCATTGCGGCCCGGCACCGTCCACCCCCAGGCAAGCTATCCCCCCGGCACGCCAGCGCCAGAAGCGAATCGGCGCCCGGTCTC
>JBBSOW010000069.1:0-15699 GCA_038259365.1 Propionibacteriales bacterium | reverse complement strand
GTCGATGTAGGAAGCGCGATCGAAGTACACCGCCAAGGTGGCGATGGCGAGCAGGAGAAAGGCGAACAGGGTGCGGCGGACGAGCTGCACGAGAGGGGCGGTGGCGCGGGCGGGCAATTGCACCAGCGCTTCGTGCTGAGCCGGCCCGCGTTCTCGTCGCTTCCCTCGCGCCATGGGCTAGCCAACCACCGAGATCACTGAGGATACCGCGTCGGTTCCGAGCTCGCGCACGGTCTGGCGACCGCCCAGGAACTCCAGCTCCAGCAACACCGCCACCGCCACCAGCTCGGCGCCCAAGCGGTGCACGAGGTTGGCGGTAGCCCCGATCGTCCCGCCCGTGGCCAGAACGTCGTCGATGACCAGCACCCTGGCCCCTGGCAGCACGGCGTCGGTGTGCACGGTGAGGGTTTCCTCGCCGTACTCCAACGAGAAGCTCTCGGAGTACACGTCGTTGGGCAGCTTGCCAGGCTTACGCACCGGCACGAACCCGGCCCCCAGGGCAAGCGCGACCGGCGCGGCGAAGATGAACCCGCGGGCCTCCATGCCCAACACCACGTCGATGTTGGGCGGTGTGATCCGCACCAACTCCTCGATGGCGGCGGCCAAGCCGGCCGGCGAGGCCAGCAGCGGCGTGATGTCCTTGAACGTCACCCCCGGCTTGGGAAAGTCCGGGACGTCGCGGATCAGTTCCGCGATCAAGTCCCGATTCGCGCTACCCGGAGAGGTCTCCCGGGCGGTCTCGGCGCCGGTCATCTCGGCCATCACTTCCTTTTTCGCGTGCTGCGCGGGGAGTGCCGCGGTTGCGGGCGTCTGCTGGCCCCCGACGAACGCGGTCTCAGCTCCTCCGCGGGATCCGAGGTGCGAGCGACGGTGGGCGAATCCGAGACGACTTGCACCCGGGTCTGGGCGATCTCTGCCTCGCGCACGCGTGGTGGAGCGTCCGGTTCTACCGGCTCGGTATCGTCCGCTTCGTCTCGTTCCAAGACCGCGGTGGAGGTGGCTCCGCCTGTCGAACCGCGGGCGCCGGCGCGCTTGGAGCGCGGGCGCTCGGGCCCCTTGCCCTCCCGTCGGCGTTGCACCCGCTCGGCCAGCCTGATCATGGCGGGTTCGCGCTCCTTCATCTGGGCCAGGATCACCACGGCCAAGAAGATGGAGGAGTAGGCGCCCGCGATCATGCCGATGAACAGCGCCAGCGCCAGGTCCTTGAGCGGGCCCTGGCCCAACACGACGACGCCGGCGAACAGCAGCGCCGCGACGGGCAGGACGCCGATGATCGTCGTCGCCAGCGAGCGCACCATCACCTGGTTCAGCGCAGAGTTGGAGGCTTCGGAATAGGTGCGCCGGGGGTTGGCGACGAGTTCCCGGACGTTCTCACGCACCTTGTCGAACACCACGACGGTGTCGTAGAGCGAGTAACCCAGAATCGTCAGCACGCCGATCAACGTCGCCGGCGTGACCGTGAAGCCGACGAGGGCGTAGATGCCGACGGTGACGATGAGGTCGTGCAGCAGCGCGATGATCGCCGCTATCGACATCTTCCAGTCCTTGAAGTACGCCCAGATCACCAGCATCACCAGGGCGGTGAACACGACGAAGGCGGTGATCCCCTTGTTGGTGATCTGCTTGCCCCACGAGGCACCGATGAGCGAATAGGCGACCTCGTCGCCGGACACCTTCAGCTGATCGGCGATGGCGCCGCGAACCTGGGTGACCTCGTCGACCGAGAGCGTCCTGGTCTGCACGCGCACGGTGCTGTCACCCAGCGTGGTGACCGCGATGGCGTCCATCTCCGGCAGTCCGGTGTCGACGACGGCCTGGCGCACCTGATCGACGGTCTGGGAGTTCACCTGGGTGGGGGCCTGGAAGTCGGCCCCGCCCTTGAACTCGATGCCGAGCGTGAGCCCGCGAAACAACAGCGCAGCGATCGCGACGAGCAGCACGATGGCCGAGATGGTGTACCACCGGCGCCGGCGCGCGATGAAGTCGTACGCCAGTGTGCCGCTGTTCAGGCGATTGATTACGTCTCTCATCAGGCCTCCTTCGCCAGTGGGCGCCGTCTCACGCCGGGCAGTTTGGTGACCCCGAGGTGTTCGGCGTTGAGGCCGGAAAGCTTGTGGCCCTCGCCGAAGAACTTGGTCCTGGCCAGGATCGTGACCAGCGGTTTGGTGAAGAAGAACACGATGATGATGTCGATCACCGTGGTGAGCCCGAGGGTGAACGCGAAGCCCTTGATGCCACCCACGGCCAGGACGAACAGCACCACCGCCGAGAGCAACTGCACGGCGTCGGCGATGAGGATCGTCTGGCGCGACTTGACCCAGCCGGACTCCACCGCCGAGCGTAGGGTGCGGCCCTCGCGGATCTCGTCGCGGATCCGCTCGAAGAAGATGACGAAGGAGTCCGCCGTCATGCCGATCGCCACGATCGCACCGGCGATGCCGGGCAGGTTGAGCGCGAAGCCCACCGATTCCCCGAGCAGCGTCATGACGGCGTAGGTCATGGCGGCCGCGGCGACCAGGGAGCCGACGACCACCAGCGCCAGCCCGCGGTAGGCGAACAGCGTGAACGCCACTACGAGGATGAGCCCGATACCGCCGGCGATGATGCCGGCCCGCAACTGCTCCCCGCCCAGGGTGGCCGAGACGTTGTCCACCGACGACACGTCGAAGGCCAAGGGGAGGGCGCCGTACTTGAGCACGTTGGCCAGCGCGTTCGCCGAGGATTGATCGAAACTGCCCGAGATCTGAGCCCGTCCGCCGGGGATCGCCTGGTCGACCGAGGGGGCGCTGATCGAGACCCCGTCGAGCACGATGGCGAACTGGTTCATGGGCGGCTGATTCTGGGCGAGCTCGCCGGTGGCCCGCTCGAACCGGGCCGCGCCCTCGGGGTTGAACTCGAGGTTGACGACCCACTGCAGCTCGTTTTGGGGGACCCCGGCCGACGCGTCGGCCAGTTCGTCGCCCTTGATCAGGGCCGGGCCGAGGAGGTACTTGGTGGACCCGGTCTCGTCGCACGCGAAGAGGGGCTGGTCGGAGACCTCGACGAACTTGTCGCCGCACTGGAAGGCCGCGAACTCCTCGGTGTCTTGCTGGCTCGGCTGGTATTCCAGGGCCTTGTCCTGGCTAAAACCCTGGCCGGGCTCGCTCGGACGGGGCTTGCTCGGCTCCGGGGGGGCGGTCGGCAGCTCCATGACGGGGCGACGGTTACCGGGGGCGGTCTCGCTCGCGCCGGGGCTGGGTTCGGCTGGCGGTTCGACGGGCGGCTCCCCGCCCCCGTCGGTGCTGGGCTGCGCCCCCGGCCCGCCCTCGGGAACGGGCGCGCCCTGCTGGATGTCGTAGACCTTGCGGAACGTCAGCAGCGCGGTCTGCCCGACGAGTCGCACCAGCTCGTCTTGCTGCACGTTGGGCACCGAGACCGTGATCTGATTGCCGCCGGCGGTTGTCACCTCGGACTCGCCGACGCCCAGGCTGTTGACGCGCTGGGAGATGATGCCGCGCGCCAGCTCCAGGCTGGCGGGATCGACCTGGCCCTGACCCGAGGTGTTGGTCGCGGTCAGGGTGATCGTGGTGCCGCCCTGCAGATCGAGCCCGAGCTTGGGGCTCCAGGTCGCGAAGGCACCCATGACGGCGAACAGCGCCGCCGTGATGAGGCCGAGGACGACGAGGGTCCGTCCGGGTCGAGCATGTTTCTTGGTCGTGGCCACGCGCGTGCTCAGTTCCCTTCGGGCCGACGGTCATCGTCGCGGGCCGGTGCATCCTCGTCCACGGGATTGGTCTCGCCGCGCTCGTGCTGGGCGTCGACGTCGTCAGCCGACGGATCGTCCGAGCGGGAGCTCGAACGCGGCTGGACGGCGCCGTAATCGCGCGCGTCGTCGGCGTCGTCGCGGAAGTCGTCGGGGCTCAGGTTCTCGGCGCTGAAGTCCTCCGCACTCAACGGCTGCGGATCGTCCTCGTCGCTCGGCTGGGTGTCGGTGTCGGTGTCGACCAGGACGTCCTCCTCGGTCATCGGTGCGGATTGGGCCACGGCCTGACGAACGACCGTGAGGATGATCCCCGGCGCGACCTCGACGTCGGCGTCGGCGGCCCGCATCTCGACCAGCGTGCCGTAGATGCCGCTGCTCAGCATGACCCGCGATCCGGGGACCAACGCGGCGATTGTCTCCTGCTGACGGCGTTGGCGCTTGCGCTGGGGGCGAATCATCAAGAAGTAGAAGGCGACGGCCATCAAGATGAACAAGAAGATGGTCGTGGAGGAGTTGTTTGTCATGACTTCCTGAGGGTCGGGAACGGGTCACCCAGCGGGTGGCTGTGGCCGAGGAGACTGGCCGACAGCGGTAAAGGTGCTGACCGCGGGAGTCTAGCGCCCGGTTTGGCCAAACGACGACTTCCGCACCCGGCCTGTCGGCCCTCGGCCTCGTGGGGTCGTTGGCCCACCTCGTCAGGAGAACAGGTCCTCGCCCATCCCCAGGCTGTCCGCGGGTGGGCTGAGTCCCAGGTGTCGCCAGGCGTGCGCCGTCGCCACCCGGCCCCGGGGCGTGCGCGACAAGAATCCCAACCGGACCAGGAAGGGCTCGGCCACCTCTTCGACGGTCTCGGTCTCCTCGGCCACGGCGATCGCCAGGGTGGACAGACCCACCGGTCCGCCGCCGAAGCGCCGGCACAGCGCCTCCAAGACCGCCCGGTCCAGCCGGTCCAGACCGAGCCGGTCCACCTCGTAGAGATCGAGGGCGGCCGAGGCGACGGCGACGTCGACGGCCCCCTGGGCCCCCAGGTGGGAATGGCGCACCTGGGAATAGTCGCGGACTCGACGGAGCAGGCGGTTCGCAATGCGTGGGGTGCCGCGCGAGCGGCTCGCGATCTCTTGTGCCGCGTCGTCGCTGAGGACGACGTGGAGGGCGGCCGCCGAGCGGCGCACGATGTGCTCGAGATCGGCGACGGCGTAGTAGTCCAGCTGGGCCGTGAACCCGAAGCGGTCCCGCAGCGGTCCCGGCAGCAGGCCAGCCCTCGTGGTCGCCCCCACGAGCGTGAAGTGCGGAATATCGATGGGGATCGCGGTCGCGCCGGGCCCCTTGCCGACGACGACGTCGACGCGGAAGTCCTCCATCGCCAGGTACAGCAGTTCCTCGGCGGGCCGCGACATGCGGTGGATCTCGTCGAGGAAGAACACCTCACCCTCGGCAAGCCCGGACAGGATCGCCGCCAGATCGCCCGCGTGCTGGATCGCCGGCCCGCTGGAGATGCGCAACGGGGCGTGCATCTCGACGGCGATGATCATGGCCAGCGTCGTCTTGCCGAGACCCGGCGGGCCCGAGAGCAGCACGTGGTCGGCGGTCGTGCCCCGGTGCTTGGCCGCGTCGAGGACCAACCCCAGCTGGTCGACGACCCGGGGCTGCCCGCCGAACTCGGCCAGGCTGGGTGGGCGCAGGGCCGAATCGAAGCCGACCTCCTCCGGGGCCGCGTGCGGATCGGTCGCCGACACCTCGCTGGCCGAATCGGGCTCGAAGAATTCGGGATCGGTCATCGTCTGGGTCTCACTTTTTCGCCAGGCTGCGCAGCGCGGCCTTCATCAACCCGGCCACACCGACGTCGGGATTCGCCTCGGCCATTGCGGCCACCCGATCGCAGGCCGCGTCGGCGTCCTTGGTCGAGTAACCCAGGCCCTGGAGGCCCTCGGCCACCTGCTCGCGCCACGCCGGCGCGGCACCGGGTCCGCTGGGCGCCGTCGAGGCGGGCACGACCTTATCCTTGAGCTCGATGACGATGCGTTCGGCCCCCTTTTTGCCGACCCCGGGCACCCTGGTCAGGGTGAGCAGGTTCGCGGTGGTGATGGCGTCGGACAGCTCGTCGGGGGTGAGCACCGACAAGGCGGCGAGCGCGATCTTGGGCCCGATCCCGGTGGCCGACTTCAACAACTCGAAGGTGTCCCGGTCGGCGCGGGCCGCGAAACCGTAGAGGGTGAGGGCGTCCTCGCGCACGACCAGCGAGGTGTGCAGATCCGCCGCGCCGCCCGTCCGCAACCCCATGGCCGTCTGCGCGGTGCACCACACGTGGACGCCCAGGCCGCCGATCAGGATGACCGCCCAGTTCGCCCCGACCGCCGAGACGCGGCCCTGCAGTTGTGCGATCACCGTCGGCTGCCCGTCGGGGCGCAAGCCGGCGCAGCGTTCCGGTGCACGGCCAGCGCTTCGGCGTAGCGGTTGGACGCACCCCCGCGCCACACGTGACAGATGGCCAGCGCCACCGCGTCGGCCGCGTCGGCTGGCCTGGGTGGCGCGGAGAGCTTCAGGATGCGGGCCACCATGACCCCGATCTGCGCCTTGTCCGCCCGGCCCGAGCCGGTGATGGCGGCCTTGACTTCGCTGGGGGTATGCAACACCACCGGCAGGCCACGGCGCGCGGCCACGAGCATGGCGACTCCGGCGGCCTGCGCGGTGTCCATCACCGAAGCGACGTTGTGTTGGGCGAATACCCGCTCGACGGCGACCACGTCGGGGCGGTGTTCGTCGAGCCACTCCAGCAGCCCGGCCTCCAGCCGAACCAACCGCTTGGCGGTGTCGAGGCCGCTCGGGGTGCGCACGACCCCGACCGCGATCAGGCCCGGCGGCCGCCCGGGTTGACCGTCGACGACGCCGACCCCGCAACGGGTCAGCCCCGGGTCGACTCCCAGCACGCGCATGGCGGACTCCTACCCAGACTTTGCGAAACGAACAGACGTTCGACACGCTATCGCACGCATCGCCATTTCGGGCCCACCCCACGCGTAGTGAACGAATCAATCCTGCAGCTTGGCGAGTTCCGCTTCGTTGATCTCCTCGTTGGAGAACACGTTCTGCACGTCATCGGAGTCATCGAGAGCGTCGATGATCCGGAACAGCTTCTCGGCTCCCCCGGCGTCCAGGTCTTGGGTGAACGAGGGCTTGAAGACCACCTCGGCGGATTCGTAGTCCAGCCCGGCGGCCTGCACCGCCCGGCGCACGCCCAGGGTGTCGTGGGGATCGCAAACGATCTCGAAGGTGTCTCCGGCGTCGAGCACGTCCTCGGGACCCGCGTCCAAAGTGGCCTCCAACAGCTCGTCCTCGCTCAGCGTGCGATCCTCTTGGGTCTTGCTCACCGCGACGACGCCCTTGCGGTCGAACAACCGGGCCACCGAGCCGACGTCGGCCATCGTCCCGCCGTTGCGCGTCACCGCGATCCGGACGTCGGAGGCCGAACGGTTGCGGTTGTCGGTGAGGCACTCGATCAGCATGGCGACCCCGGCCGGGCCGTAGGCCTCGTAGGTGATGCTGTCGTAGCTCGCGGCCCCGGCCTCGGCGCCCGAGCCACGCTTGACGGCGCGCTCGATATTGTCGTTGGGCACCGAGCTCTTCTTCGCCTTCTGGATGGCGTCGTACAGCGTCGGGTTGCCCACCGGGTCTCCCCCACCCATCCGGGCGGCGACCTCGACGTTCTTGACGAGCTTGGCGAACAGCTTGCCGCGCTTGGCGTCGACGACCGCCTTCTTATGCTTGGTCGTCGCCCATTTGGAGTGACCGCTCATCTCGATTTCTCCTTCGCTCTAATGTCGGCTAGGTCCTCGGTGCGCTGGTACCGCAACACCGTATCGGCGCTTTCATACCCCATAGCACGGTACAGACCCACGGCGCCGAACGGATTCTCACTATCCACGCCCAGCCCGGCCGCGTCGAGGCCGGCCCGCTGGAAGGATCGCATGGACGCCGTCAGCAGCGCCTTGGCGATCCCGCGTCCCCGATTCTGGGGACAGACTCCCAACCGGTCGGTCCACCCTTCGGTGAAGCCCTGGGCCTCCCAATCCCCGGTATGCGCGGAGTTCATCGCGTACCCGATGACGGACTGGCCTTCATCGAGAGCCAGCCAGGACCATTCCGGGCGGGCCGAGGCACCTGACAGCGACTCCTGCCAGCTCACCTCGCTCACCGGCTCCACGCCCCAGACTTCGGTGAAGACGACGTTGTGGGCCGCGCGGACGCGAGCAGAGAATCGGGGATCGAAGGCCACCAACTCTACGCCGGGGATGGGTTGTGGCGCGGCAATCTCCTCGTCGTCGAACAGGCGGTGCATGTCGACGTACCATCGCTTGGGCAGCAACCCGGCGCGCTCGTACAGGTCGCGCACCGGCTGACGCCGCTCGTGGACCAGGGCGGAGATCTGCAGGGGGCCGTGCCCGTCGCGAAACCCGCGCCGATACCACTTGCGAGCCCGCTGCACCTGCCAGCGCACGAGCTGGGTGCCGATTCCCCGCGAGCGCCACGCCGGGTGCACCCCGCCCGAAATGCGGACGGTCCGCGGATCGCGCGAGTCCGGGTCGACGTTGTTCCAGGCGTAGGCCAAGAGCGACTTGCCGAAGAACCCGGCGATGAGCTCGTCCCCGGCGGTGAAGCGGTTGAAGCGTTCGAATATCTCGTCCAGGCTATGCCGGGTGTGCGAGTCGTCGAGGTACTCGATCGCGGTGAGCAGCTCGCTGAACTCGGGGAGGTCCTCCCGGGTCAGGAGCCGCCACGACAGCGGGGTCAGGTCGTCTAGCGTTTTCAGCATCGTCAGCTCAGGGCCGTTTCGGGAGCTTCCAGCGAGGGCGTTGGGGGCGGGCCTGCCACTGCACGATGGTCCACTGGTTGGCGTTGGCGGCTCGCATCAGCGCCACGTCGGGGCTGACCGCCACGGGGCTGCCGACCGTGGACAACATCGGCAGATCGACGTGGGAGTCGGCGTAGGCGTAGCTCTTGGCCAAATCGACGCCGTGCAACCGCGCATAGTGCGCCAGCCACGCCGAACGCGATTCCCCCACCATGGGCGGGCCGGTCAAAAAGCCGGTGGCGACGCCGTTCGCGTCCACCTCGAGATCGGCGGCGATGATGACGTCGAACAGCTCGGCCAGCGGGCGGGTGAGCGGGCGGATGGCACCGGTCAACAGGATCGTTTGATGACCCGCCTCGCGGTGCTCGCGCAGCCGCTGAATCGCGTCCTCGGAGACCTTGTCCATGATCCACGGCGCCACCTCGGCGTCGATGAAGCGCTCCAGCTCGGCCATGTCGAAGCCCTTGTAGCGGCGGTAGAAGGCGCGGAGGAACGTGCCTCGATCCCGTCGCTCGGCGTGCAGATAGCTGGGCAGCCGGCCCAGCAGGCTGACGATCTCGGTGAGCTGGCCGATCGGATCGACGCCGGGCAGCTTGGTCCACAGGTAGGTCTCGATGACGTTGCCCGACATCACCGTGCCGTCGAGGTCGAAGGCGGCCAGCACCTTGGTCTTGGGGTCGGTCTGCCTGGTCAGCGCCTTGAAGGTGCTCGGACGCCGCCCGCGCTTGCGCTTGAGCGCGTCGAGGCGTCGCACGGGTGCGGTGACCGAGGGAACGTGCACCTCGTTGACGTAGGTGGGCCAGTCGTAGGCCGCAGTGTCGAACGCGAAGGCGTCGAGGTCCTCGGGATCCAACGAGTTGTGCAGCCGGAGGGTGTTGTCGTCCACGAAGTGCAGCTCGGACTGGGCGTACTCGTTGTACAGCGAAAGGTGGCGCCGCAGGAAGTCCAACCGCTGCTGGGTCTTGTCCATCCCCTTGGCGAACGAGCGCGTCCAGCTCGAGCGCGGAGCGAACCGGATCAGGCGCTCGGCCAGCGCGTGGGCCCGTTCGGTGGCGGCCAACCGCCGCTCCACCGCGGCCGCGCCGGGAAAGTCCCATTCCGGCACCTCGATCGGCTCCCCTTCCTTGTCCATGAAGGGGTGCTCGAGGAAGTAGCTGCGGATATGGTGGTAGATCGCCTGGAACGTGAGCGGATTCCGGGCGCCGGAGTTCAGGTGGTAGAACCACGGCTCACCCACTGGCGGCTCTGTCGCGCAGATCGCGACGATCCCGTTGACGACAAGGTCGCACGGAATGATGTCCACGACCGCGTCGGGGGAGGCCGGGAATTCCGGCAGGTTGCCCTTGCCGTAGGCCAGGATGAGCGGCTCGGCCATCTTGAAGCCCTCGATCCAGCCCGGGTAAGGGTGCTTCCAGGAGGACTCGACGATGGCCGGACGGACCACCGAGACGCGAATGTTCTTCCCGACGTCGGCCACCACCCGTTCGCCGAGGGCCTTGGTGAAGGTGTAGACGTCGGTCCACCCCAGCGAGCGCGCCCGCTCGGTGCCGGCCTCGACCAGCCGAGCCTGGATCCAGGCCTTGCGTCTCTTCTCCGTGTCGGCGGCCGTGGTGAGGAAGCCGGCCTGCCGATGATCGCGTTCGGCCTCGGAGCGGAACCGCGTGAGCCGGGCGCTGGTCCGCGATTCGGCCTCCAGCTGCTCCCGCATCGCCAGCCCGGCGGCCGTCTCGGCCTCGTAGTCGATGTCGTGGGCGTGGATCGCCTCGGGGATCGCGCCGCGCCGCCGCCCGGCGGTGTAGGCGGTGGAGACGTGCACGTAGTGCGGGATCTTGGTGAGGTTGCCGTCGGAGTCGGTGACGGCCTCGAGCATCCGGGTCATCAGCGCCTTGGTACCCACCGTGTTGGTACGAAACGCCTGATCGATCGGCGGGTCGAAGGAGACGTCGCCAGCGCAGTGGACCACGATGTCGAGATCGCCGGGCAGCGCGGGCACCCCGGGCAGGTCCCCCTCGACGACGTCGATGCGGGCCGCCATCAGTTCCTCGGCGCCGCCGAAGCGTTCGCGGACGTCGGCGAAGATCTGCTTCTTCACCAGGCTTAACACGCGGGCCTGCGCGGTGGCCGAGCCCTTGCGGCGCACGAGGACGCCGACGCTGGTGTCGGGGAGTTCGGTGAGGATCTTCCACAACAGCTGCTCACCGATGAAGCCGGTGACCCCGGTCATGAAGATCTTCTTGCCGCCCAACAGGTCCGCGAGGCGCCCCTCCAGCAGCGGCGCGGTGGCCGGGTCGGCCAGCTCGCTGGCGTCGACGGCGCGAAAGGCCGAGGCCGGGGCCGCTGAACTCGCGTTCATGCTCGTGCTCATGGTGTTGTTCCTCCTACGGCGCTGGGCGCGGCGCTGGCTTCCGTGCCGGGCGCACCGCCGGCGATCGCCAGGGCGTCGGCCAGCTCGAAGTTGCCGACGTAGAGCGCGGTCCCGATGATGGCCCCCTCCACGCCGGTCTCGACGAGGCCGCGGAGCGCGGCCACGTCGTCGAGGGTGCTGATTCCCCCGCTGGCCACCACGGGGGAATCGGTGCGTTCGCACACCCGCGCGAGCAGCTCCAGGTTTGGTCCCGACAGCATGCCATCGCAGGCCACGTCGGTCACCACGAAGCGGGCGCAGCCGGCGGCGTGCAGGCGATCGAGGGTCTCGAGGAGGGCGCCGCCCGCACGGGTCCAGCCTCGCGCAGCGAGCCGATCCCCCAACACGTCCAGGCCCACCGCGATGCGGTCGCCGTGCGTCTCGATGATCTGCTCGACCCAGGCGGGGTTCTCCAGGGCCGCGGTGCCGACGTTGACCCGCCGACACCCGGTGTCGAGGGCTCGTTGCAGGCTGGCGTCGTCGCGGATACCGCCGGACAGCTCGACGTCGCAGTCCACCGCGTCGATCACCGAGGCCAGCACCTCGGCGTTGCTCCCTCGCCCGAAGGCAGCGTCAAGATCCACCAGGTGTAACCATTCGGCGCCTTGGCCTTGCCAACGCAGGGCGGCCGCGATGGGGTCGCCGAAGGTCTTCTCGCTGCCCGCGACGCCCTGCACCAGCTGGACCGCTTGCCCGCCGATGACATCCACGGCGGGCAGTAACACCAAAGGTTTCACGCGTGAGACTTTAGCCGAGATTGGCGGCGGCGGTCCGCCAGCCGGGCGGGCCGGACGGCAGGAGTTGTCCAGATTGTCGACGAGCCAAACGGGCGTCGAGGGTCGCCAATCGATTTGGCCGCCCTCATCCCTTGCGGTCCCAGCCGTCTTCGGTCGGGTCGGCGAGGCCCCTCCCTCCCTTGTGCGGCGGCGGGATCGTCACGTCGGTCAGGAGCTCCTCCGAGACGCCACGCCCCGCGCGCAGCACGCTGATCGTGCCCGTCGGCTCGAAGATGCCGTAGGCGACCTCGTGCATGTCGCGCACGCCGTGTTGCCGCAAGGCGACCATGACCTCGCTCGGGGTGATGTGGGCCTTTCGCAGGCCGTCGGGGAGCATCCGGCCGTCGTTGATGATGAGCACCGGGGGCGGGGTGAGCAGGCGGTGGCCGAAGCGTTGCGATCGGCCCAGCCCGAGGACGACCTCGCACACCAGCAAGGTGCCGAGCCCCAACACCCCCGCCGGCAGCACAGGGGTGTTGCCGAGGACCACGCGACCGGCCACCGCGCCCATCATGAGGGTGACGAGCAGATCGAAGGTGGACATCCTGGCCAGCACGCGGGCCCCTAAGACCCGGACCATGATCAGAAAGGCCGCGTACATGCCGACGGCCGCCAGCACCACGTCGACCGCCTGAACGAACGAGATTTCCATTTGGCTCACCATGACCACAGCTTTCCACCCGGCGATCAACCGCGTTCGGGCAGCACCGACCGGCGAATATCGGCCGGCCAGTCTCCGCGCAAACTGCCCCTGCGCGGCCTGCCGAGCCCCGTACGCGTTCGGTGTGCCGCTCAGGGCCAGTTTGCGCAGATCTTAATCGGTCAGGGTGGCGACCCAGTTGCGCAGCAGGCGGGCGCCCGCCTCCCCGGACTTCTCGGGGTGGAACTGGGTGGAACAGACGGACCCGGATTCCACGGCGGCGAGGAAACGGTCACCGTCGTGCTCGGCCCAGGTGAGCCTGGCTTCGGGTTCGGCTTCGGTGAGCGCCTTGGCGTCGTGCACCCCGAAGGAGTGCACGAAATAAAACCGTTCGTCCTCCACGTCGGCGAATAGCCGCGAGCCCTCCGCGGCCTGCACGGTGTTCCAGCCCATGTGGGGCAGGCGTTCGGAGGTGAGCCGATCCACCGCCGCCGGCCACAGCCCGCAGCCCGCCGTCTGCGCGCCGTGCTCGACGCCGCGCTCGAACAGGATCTGGTGACCCACGCAGACGGCCAGCACGGGCCGTCCCTCTCGGGCACGCTCCAGCACCAGATCGTCCCCCCCGGCGGCGCTCAGCCCGGCCATGCACGCCGAGAAGGCGCCGACGCCGGGCAGGACGAGACCGTCGGCGGCGCGGGCGCGCGCCAGATCGGACGTCACGCTCACGCGGGCCCCCGTCGCGGCCAGCGCCCGCTCGGCCGAACGGAGGTTGCCCGAGCCGTAGTCGAACACCGCCACCGAGGGTCTCGAGTCCGGGGAAAGACGCGGGGCCGGGGGGCTCACAGCGCGCCTTTGGTGCTGGGCACCCCGCTCACGCGCGGATCGTCCTCGACGGCCGAGCGCAGGGCGCGGGCGAGCGCCTTGAACTGGGCCTCGACAATGTGGTGCGGATCCCTGCCCGCGATCAGTTCCAGGTGGATGCAGATGCCGGCGTTGGACGCGATGGTCTCGACGACGTGGCGGGTCAGCGAGCCCGCGTAGGGCACCCCGCCGCGTCCGCCGCCGATGAGCACGTACTCCTGGCCCGGCGGCTCTCCGGTGTGCACGCAGTAGGCGCGGCCCGAGACATCGACGACGCAGCGGGCCAACGCCTCGTCCAGCGGCACGAGGGCGTCACCGAAGCGGCGGATGCCCGCCTTATCGCCCAGGGCCGCCCGGATGGCCTGGCCCAAGACGATGGCGGTGTCCTCGACGCTGTGGTGGGCGTCGATCTCGACGTCGCCGATGGTCTCGATGGCCAGATCGAACAGGGCGTGCTGGGTCAAGGCGGTGAGCATGTGATCGTAGAAGCCGACCCCGGTGGAGATCTCGGCCACGCCGGTGCCGTCGAGATCGAGCCGCAACTGCACGCTCGACTCGCTCGTGCCCCGGTTCAGCTCCGCCACTCGGTTCGTTGCCATGGTTTCCCTTCGCGATGTCGGACCGCTGAGGCTCAGCTATCTGTTCGGCGCAGATATCGGTGCCAAGCGGCCGGATCAGTCTGTCATGCTGGCAGCGACCTCGAATCCGCGAGCACCTCGAGCAGGGCCGAGCGAAAGGCGGCCATCTCCGAGGGCGTGCCGGCTGATACCCGCAGCCAGCCCGCGGGACCGGTCTCCCGGATCAGCACGCCGCGATCCAACAGGCCCTGCCAAACGGCGTGGCGATCGACGAAGCGGCCGAACAAGGCGAAGTTGGCGTCGGTCTCGGCCACCTCCAGCCCCTGTTCGCGCAGCCAGCCCACGAGTGCGTCGCGCTCGTTGCGTAACGCCTCGACCCCACCCAACAGTTCCTCGGAGCTGGCCAGCGCCACGCGCGCGGCCGCCTGGGTGAGCGCGGAGAGGTGGTAGGGCAGCCGGACGATGCGGCAGGCGTCCACCACCGCGGCCGAGGCCGCGAGATAGCCCAGGCGCCCGCCGGCGAAGGCGAAGGCCTTGGACATCGTCCGGGACACGATCAGGCGCGGGTGGGCGGGCAGGAGCTCGCAGGCCGAGCGCGTGCCGGCGCGGACGAATTCCTGGTAGGCCTCGTCGACGACGACCATCCTCGGAGCCACCTCGAGTATCGCCTCGATCGTCTCCAGCGGCGTCGCCGTGCCCGTCGGGTTGTTGGGCGTGGTGAGGAGGACGACGTCCGGCTGGGCGTCGGCGATGGCCGCGGTGGCGGCGTCGACGTCGATGCTGAAGTCCGGTTCGCGCGGGGCGGTCAGCCAGGCGGTGTGGGTGTTGCGGGCGTACTCGGGATACATCGAGTAGCTCGGGGTGAAGGTCATGGCGGAGCGGCCCGGGCCGGCGAATGCCCCGAGGACGTGGGTCATCGCCTCGTTGCTGCCGTTGGCCGCCCAGAGGTTCTCCGGGCCCAGGCCGTGGCCGAGGTAGCGCGCCAGGTCCGTGCGCAGCGCCCACGCCTCCCTGTCGGGGTAGCGGTTCACGTCCGCCGCGGCAACGGCGACGGCCTCGGCGAGCCGGGCCCGCAACTCCTCGCTGGGCGGATAGGGGTTCTCGTTGACGTTGAGGAGCACGTCGACGTCCAGTTGCGGGGCGCCGTAGGGCTCGACGCCGGCCAGCTCGGGCCGCAGCGGCAGATCGCTCAGCGAGTGGGTCATGAGCTACGCGGATCGTCGGCGAACCGCAGGCTCACCGCGTCGCCGTGGGCGGGCAGGTTCTCCGCGTCGGCGAAGGCACGCACCTGCGGGGCGACATCGCGCAGGGCGCCCTGGGAGTAGTGGATGAGGTGGACGGCCTTGAAGAAGCTGCGCACGTTCAGCCCCGAGGAGTGCCGCGCGCACCCGGCCGTGGGCAGCACGTGGGTGGAGCCGGCGCAGTAGTCCCCCACCGAGACCGGGGACCACGCCCCGACGAAGATGGCGCCGGCGTTGGTGACCCGCTCGGCCAGCTCGGCGGCGTCGGCGGTCTGGATCTCGAGGTGTTCGGCGGCGTAGGCGTCGACGACGGCCAGGCCCTGTGTCATATCGAGCACGCGCAGGATCGCGGACTGGCGGCCGGCCAGCGCGGTCTCGACGCGGTCGCGGTGGGGGGTGCCGGCCACCTGGCGCGCCACCTCGTCCTGGACGGCCGCGATGAGGGCCTCGTCGTCGGTGACCAGCACCGAACCCGCCAGCGGATCGTGCTCGGCTTGGGAGATGAGGTCGGCGGCGACGTGCAGCGGGTCCGCGGTGTGATCGGCGAGGATCGCGATCTCGGTGGGCCCGGCCTCGGAATCGATGCCGACGAGCCCCTTGAGGAGCCG
>JBBSOW010000068.1:0-15773 GCA_038259365.1 Propionibacteriales bacterium | reverse complement strand
TGCGAATGGTTGCACGTCGACTTCGAGCCAGAACTCGCCGCGTTCTACCAACGGGTTGGCTTTGATTCGACGTCTGCGGGACTGCTGAGGCTTACTCCGTGACCGCAGGGACCAGCGAACGGTTCGCCATGGCCTGGGTGCGGCGTGTTCTCCGCCTCATGGTCGGATTGTTTCTCTACGGCTTTGCCATTTCACTCATGATTCGGGGGCAGATTGGGCTTGCACCGTGGGACGTCCTCAGCCAGGGCATCGCTCGTCAGCTCCCGATCTCGTTCGGGGTGGCAACAATCGTGGTCAGCGTCGCCGTGCTGGTGCTGTGGATCCCGCTGCGGGAGCGTCCGGGGGTCGGCACGCTTTTGAACGCCGTACTCGTGGGCCTCGCCGCCGATTTCGGCCTGGCCGTCATCCCTGTGGTGGATGGTATTGCGCTGAAGATACTGCTCTTTGCCGCCGGAATGTTGCTGCTGGCGTTCGCCACTGGCCTCTACATCGGCGCCCGCCTGGGGCGCGGACCCCGGGACGGCCTCATGACCGGCGTCACCCGCAAGACCGGACTACCGATTGGCCTGGTCCGCGGCGGCCTCGAGGTATCCATCGTCGTGATCGGCTACTTTCTCGGTGGGACGGTGGGAATCGGCACGGTGGTGTTCGCCTTCGGCATCGGGCCGCTCGTGCACGTCGCGATGCGCCATCTCGTTCCGCGGGCTGCCTACGAGAATTGAGGTCAGCTGCCTCAGGTGTACAAGTCGGGTCGGCGGTCGTCGTGAACGTGGTTGCGCGGGCTGAGGGTCCTGCGTGATTCGGCGAGTTGCACAGTGACGTCAAGCCGCTGGTGGTCGTTTTTGGTGCCGATGAGCCAACCGTCGGGGCCGGCCACGGCGGTTCCCTGGGTCCAGGTGGTGCCGCGTTCGTCTCCCGCTCGGTCGCAGCAGGCGATGACCACGCTGGAGGCCCGGGCCGCCGCCATGGCTTGGATGACCTCGGCGGGGTGTTCGTTCTCGGGGCGGTCGCCATGGGGCCAGTTGGTGGGGACGGCGATGAGGTCAGCACCGGCCAGGGCGAGACGTCGCGGCATCTCAGGGAACTCCAGGTCGTAGCAGATGAGGACGCCGAGTCTGCCGACCGGGGTATCTATCACGGCGGGGGGTGTGGCGCCTGGAGTGAAGATCGTTTTCTCGGTGTCCCACCGGTGGGTTTTGCGGTAGCTGTGGAGGACTCCGGCGTGGGTGATGACAACGGCGCTGTTGTATAGCTGCGGCCCGTCGGGTTCGCAATAGCCGACGACGACGGCGTCGGCGCTCAGCAGCTGAGCCCACCGCCGGAACATGCCGGTGTCGGGTGCGAGACCGCAGGCGCGCCCCTCGTCGGGGGTCAGGTGGTAGCCGCTGGTGGCCAACTCCGGCAGGACCAATAGCTGGATACCGGAGGCCATCGCGGAGGTGATCGCCTTCTCTATCAGGAGGCAGTTGTGTTGGAGATCGCCGATGCGCGGTGCGAGTTCGTGGCAGCGTAGGCGCACCGATCGGTCGCCGCCGTTGTGGTGGGGTGGGTTAGCCATCGGTGTTCAACCGGTCGAGTCGTGTGGTGGCGGTGGCGCTGTGGGCGGCCATTCCCTCGGAATCGGAGATCACCCGAACCGGTCGCGCCAGCTGCGGGGTGGCGGTTTGGGCGACGCGCTGGAAGGTCAGGGGCTTGAGGAACCGGGCGACGGACAGCCCGGCGGTGTGTTTGGCGCCTCCCGCCGTTGGCAGCACGTGGTTGGTGCCGGCCATCCCCTTGTCGGAGTAGGCGACGGTGCTCCAGGGGCCGAGGAACAGCGATCCGTAGTTGCGGAGCCGGTGGTGGAAGAAGTCGTCGTCGGCGGTCATGATCTCCAGGTGTTCGGGCGCGAGGTCGTCCATCAGGGCGGCGGCGGTCTCCCGGTCGGCGGCGACGGTCACCGACCCGAAGTCGCGCCAGGCGGGCCCGGCGATGTCGGCGGTGGCGAGGGTTCCCAGCTGCTCGTCGACGGCGGCGATGGTGGCGCGGCCGAGATCGTCGGAGGTGGTCACGAGGGCGGCGGGGGAGTTGATGCCGTGTTCGGCTTGGCCGAGGAGGTCGGCGGCGACCACGTCGGGGTCGGCCGTGTCGTCGGCGATGACGGCCACTTCGGACGGACCGGCCAACAGGTCGATGGCGACGTGGCCGAAGAGCTGTCGTTTTGCCTCCGCCACGTACGCGTTGCCGGCGCCGACCAGCATGTCGACCGGGGCGTCGCCGAGCAGGCCGAACGCCATCGCCGCCAAGGCCTGCACGCCGCCGAGGACATAGACCTGGTCGACACCGGAGAGGTGGGCGGCATAGACCACGGCCGGATTGGCCGAACCGTCCGGCTGGGGCGGCGTGCAGGCCACGACGGCGGCGACTCCGGCCTCTCGGGCGACGCCGACGGTCATGAAGGCGCTGGCCGTCAACGGGAAACGACCCGCCGGCAGGTAGGCGCCGACCCGTTCCAGGGGCACATACCGGACCCCACTGACCACGCCCGGCTGCAGTTCGACATCGAAGTCAGCCAGGCGGCGGCGCTGCTCGCGCGCGAAGGCTCGCGTGTTCGCCGAGCCAACCTCGATGGCGCTACGCAGCTCGGGGGTGAGGCGATCTCCGCTGCTCGCCACCTGGTGGGGGTCTAACTCGAAGGGGGAGTCGTCCCACTTGTCCAGAGTTCGGGCGTGCTCGCGGACCGCGTCGAGGCCGCGTCGTTCGATGTCGATGAGCATGCGAGAGACCGTGTCGATGACGGCGGGGTCCCGTTGGGCGGCGGGAGCGTCGATCACGGGGGTTTTGAGCTGATGGAAGGAGCCCTGCAGGTCGGTCAGGACGCGGCTGGTAAAGATCATAGGTCGAGGATAGAAACCCCGTCGTTATAGGACAAGGGGGGAATAACCGTGGCAACCCATGGGGTAAACCTATGACATTGGCGCAGTTGCGGGCGTTTTGGTGGGCGGCGTCGACCGGTTCGTTCACCGCAGCCGCACGCGTGCTGGAGACGACGCAACCGACGATCTCCGAACTTGTCCGCAAGTTGGAGGAGGCAAACGGGCTACCCCTGTTCGTGCGGGCGGGCCGCCGACTGTCGTTGACGCCCGCTGGGGTGGAGCTCTTGCCGTGGGCTCAGCGCGTGGTGGAGGGGGTGACGGGCGCAACCGAAGTCCTCAACGCCTTGCGAGGCCTCGAACAAGGCCTTGTCTCGTTCGGTGTGCTCCGCAATGCACCCTTCTACTTTCTATCCAACCTGGTCGCTGACTTTCACCAGGCACGCCCCGGCGTCCGGGTCCGCGTCGTCGGGCAAAACTCTCACGAGGTTGCCGAGGCCGTCCGCGCCGGCGAGTTGGAGGCCGGGCTTGTGGTGCTGCCGATCCCGGATGAGGGCCTCAGCGTTCGACCCTTGATCCGCGACGAGGTGCTCTGGGTAAGTGCCGACCCTCGCCGTGTCCTGGCACCCCTGACCATGGACCAGGCAGCGGATACCCCGATCATCTTGTACGACGCCCACTACGGGTGGAACGATCCGACCCGCCGCCAACTGGCCGATCGCGTGCAAGCCGCTGGAGTCCGCTTGAACCCGCTGATCGAGGTCGAAAACGTCGAGTCGGCCCTCGACCTCGTCGAACGGGGGATAGGGGAGACGATCGCTTCTCGCTCCGTCGCCCGGCACTCCAGTTTCCCGGCCAGTTTGCACACCGCGGGGTTCGCTGAGCCGTTCTACGAGACCATCGCCTTGATCAGGCGACGCGACTCCACGTTGTCACCCGGAACCGCCGAGTTGGCGGAGATGGCCGTCGGCATGCTGCTTGCCGTGCCATGGGCTCTGCCTCCGCCCTTGTGAGGCATAGCTTCTACCTAGGGTTTCATGGCCCACAGGACCGTGCTATGTCTCCGCCATCTTCTCGGCCTCGATCCCCGCCATCGTGCTGGGCGTGGCCGTTGGCACCGTCTTCACCCCCTTCCTCAATAACTTCGGCAGTTCCTCGTGATCGTGCTCTACGTGATCGTGCCCTGCTCCGCAGGTAGACATCGAGGTTTTCCAGGGTTGAGGCGAAGGCGGTCGCATGATCGGCGCTGTCGATCCCGTCTGGGACCTCCGTGGCCGTGATCGTGACGAGCGTTCCGGAGGGGACACTTTCGAGTGTCCAAGTCATCGTCATGGTTCCTCGAAACCGCGGATCGTCAGAGACGAAATCGACCTGTTCGACCAATCGGTCTGGAGGGTCCACGGCCACGAACCGAACCTCAACGACGTCCGTGTTCGCCTGCGACTTGCCGGGCGTTGTGGCGCTGTCATAGGAAAGCACCATCCGATAGCCACCACCTGGCCTGGCATCGAACCACTCAAAGGATCCCGACATTCCCGTCGGTGGAAGAAAGATCGTCCTGGCGTCGACATCGACGAGAGCAGCGAAAACGTCCACTGGCGCAGCGCCCACGACGGCGCTACCAACGTCGGAATGAGTCACGTGCCCCAACCTACTTTCTGCCAGTCGGCCCGAGGGGCACACCCGCGGGGATTCTGGGGATGCGAGCGGCACTCCCACCACGAGCCCCCGCCCTCCGGGCCACAATCAGTCCGTGCCGGCGGGGCGGTACTGATCTTCTTTGTACGGCCCCTGAGGCTCGGGCCGGAGGTGGCCCTTCCTGAGTTCAGACATCACGGTACGGATCTGGACCGGGTCCGCGTATCGGCCGGTGAAGCGTTGCGGGCGGCCTCCTTTCGTTTGCGTGACGGGTTGTCGCATCCGCCAGCGTGGGCATCAATGAGGGCGTACTCGGCCTGGGTTGTGCTATTTTCTTGTTGGCAGACACGCCCGCCCGCTCCGAGCCGAGGAAGCCCACGTTTTCCCCGGTGACGAAGACGTCGTCCTGCTCGGACCACCGGGCACCGGCAAGACCCATCTCGCCGTCGGCCTGGGGATCAAAGCCGCCCAGGCTGGCCACCGGGTCCTGTTCGCGACAGCAACCGAATGGGTCACCCGGCTCCAGGACGCTCACCAACGCGGCCGGCTCACCCACGAGCTCGCCAGGCTGCGACGCTACGGGCTGCTATCGTCAACGAAGTCGGCTACATCCCGTTCGAGCAGGACGCAGCGAACCTGTTCTTTCAGCTCGTCTCATCACGCTACGAACACGCGTCGCTGATCCTGACGAGCAACCTGCCATTCGCCCGATGGGGCGACGTGTTCGGCGACCAAGTCGTCGCAGCAGCATGATCGACCGCATCGTTCACAACGCCGAAGTCGTCACCCTCAAAGGCTCATCCCACCGGCTCCGCAACACCGGGATCGACACCCTTCCATCCGCACGAGCCGAGAACACGCCACAGTAGAACTGCTCACTTTTCGAGTGCCGAAAGTGCTCAGATTTCGAGCGTCACCGACAGCTGCTCCTGGCTGCCGACGAGCAGGTCATTGACGTCCCCACGCACTCGACCGCCCAAGGACGACGGACCACTCGCCGCCGGGGTAAGGACGATGAGGGTGACGCGATCATTATCGCCCCCGTGGCCGTTCGGGAAGAGAACTTGCCACAGATGGACGCGGCCCACCTGGATGCGGACATGCAGTTGCTGGTCGACGCACGGGACCAACTCGTGCAGGAGCAGATCCGCGTACGGAACCGGTTGCACGCGTTGCTGACCGGCCACTCGCCCGGCCATCGAGCGGTTACCGGCGCGCTGACCAGCAAAGCCGCACTGCAGCGAGCCCGTCAGCTGGCCACGAAGGAGAAGGTCACCGATCCAGTCAGAGCTTCACCTGCTGGCGCTGGCGGCGATTCGGCGGCTAGGCTCACTGGAGAAGGAGGTCGCCGTGCTTGGCGCCCTCATCGCCAACCAGCTGCACCAAGACTCACACCGACAACTGCTCGCCATCCCTGAGGTTGGACAGCTAACCGCCGCGAAGATCCTCGGTGAGACCCATGATGCCCGGCACTTCCTCTCCGCGGCGGCGGCCTTTGCAGCCCACGCCGGTCGCTTCGCGGACACCCTTTAACGACAGTGCGGGCGGGTCGATATCTTTGGTGAATGACAGGGGAAGAGCTGATTGCCGGAGCGTCGCTGCTGGCCGCGCTGATCGCAGGGACAGTAGCGTTCCTTAACGCCCGCTGGACACGTAGGGAGAGCAGTCAGAACCGGGACATAGCTGGCCAAAACCAGAAGGTCGCCGCGGGGACCTTAGAGACCGCCAAAATCGCCGCTGAGGCGGCGACAAACGCCGCGGCGACAGCCCTCCAGGCCGCGACCACATTAGACGAGTGGCGTCAGCGGGAGGAGATGTTCCGCAACTTGAGATGGGCCGCGGAGCTTGCAATCGTCGATAACGACCCTGGAAAAGCCATGATGGGTCTAGCGGTTTTGCAGTCGATCGCTAGCAGCGCCTTGACAGTAGACAAGGCACACGTCATTGCAGTGGCATCTAGAGGCCAATACATCATCATGCTGCGAGGCCAAGTACAGGGTGTCCTTTTGGGCATGATCGTCCGGGCTGCTCAAGAGGGTGACGAGAATGAGGATGGATCCAGTTCCGTTGTAGTCACCGCGGTGCTCAGGAACGCGGCCGAAATCTTTGTCCAGGTCAGTGGTGGGATGGCCGCATTCGGGGAGCAGAGCCCCATACTTGCGGCGCAGGTTGGCGCCCTGAAGAGCGAGCAGGTCGGGAGCAAAGTTGACCTGTCACCGATCACGCTGACCGAGCACAAGGTATCAAGATCCCTCAGCCTTGGGATGACTTTGGGCTGACGTCAGAGCAGAACGCGTTCGATGCGCCGCCCCTGAAGAAAGCCTGAACACGCACCGGCAGTCCCAGCAACGCACCGCGAGACGTCGGCCAATGATGTCTTGGCCGACAAGGGGAACGCCCAACTTGCCTCCGGCGCCGACACTAGAGCGGATGTGCTCATACCCGTATCAGATCGGCGGTGGCACTTGTGGTGGTTCCGCTAGGCGGTCGGCTACCAGGTGCTTCCCGCATGAAGGTTAGTTTTGGCGATCGCCTTGACCGGCTCCTGACGGGCCAGCCGGTCGGCGATCTCGATCCGGTCGTCCTGACTCAGATAGCGGGTACTAATCGGGCTCTCAACATAGGACACGCTGCCAGCGTCGATGAACCACTGAACCGTTGTCGAGGGCGGCGGTGAGAGATCGGTAGGCGGCCTCGGCTTGTTCGGTGTGACCGATGCCGGCTCCGCGATCGCGAGGATCTCCTCGGCGTCCCGGTTCCCGCTCTTGGTGAGCGCGACGAGGCGGTTACGGACTAGGTCGAGGTTCTCAGTGAGGGATTCGCGGGCTGGGCCTTTCAACGCGTGTGGGGCGCGGGCGAGGATGGCAAGGAGCTGGTCAAGCGCGACGTCGAGGAGAGCGGTGTGGGTGGCGCCGATCGCGGCGCACGCGGCGGCATGGGCATCGTCGGTGTACCGGCTCGTATCTACCTCGCCCGGCGCGCGGGGAGCTAGGTGGGCGAGGAGTCGTGTGGCGTGCTCGAGGGGGATGCGAGAGCCGAGAGCGGCGAGTGAGTCGTGAGCGTGTAGATAGAGCGAGGGCCCAAATAGCGGTGAGTCAACGAGTGTGCCGGCGTGCGCGTGGTCGAGGACGGTGAGCGCGTTGCCACTGATCGTGGCCACCCACGTCGTGCGGGCCGCCGACCACAGGGATAGTTCCGGAGCCTCGCGACCGCTGGAGCCCGCAGTTGGCCCACGTTTGCGCCCGGACAGTCGAGAAACGGCGTCTCTTGCGGCAAGGCGCGACGCTCGGCGGACATCGCTCATGCGCCGACCCCGAACAATTGGTGCGTCACCGTTCGAGTCTGACCGTGCCGCTCGGATCGCTCAATCGGGGCTGTGGATCGCGTGGGATTCGCTCTTGGGGAGACCCGGCTGACACCATTTCCAACGAACCGACAGATGGGCGGGGGACGAGCCCAAATGAGATGTCAGCGACCCAGCACCGCGCGCGCTGCCGAAGATGTATCTTCCGCACCAAGAATAGTCGGTTGTGTCCCGTCATCCGCAGGCCTCTCCAGCACAAGCCGGAGCACGAGGAAGAGCACGAGCCCGACGAGCAGGCCAATCGAGTAATACCCGAACCCTTCACCTTCAGCGGGGTCGAACAGTCCCGCAACCGCTCCACCACCTACCGCAGCGACCACGGCCCCGATGTCGGACACCTGCGACTTCTCGGTGCGCACGAGAGTCCGGTACGTCACGTAGCCGATTACGATGCCGAAACACACCGCCCCAATGTTGAATACCATGCGTCCTCCTTCTAGATCACGTGCGCAGGGTTGGCACCGTCACGTCGGCGCTGCCAAAGCAAGTCACCATGAACCCCTGCGGGTTCCGATTCGCTAGCTCCTGGGCACGCCACGCACGCAAGGCTTCCCCTGGCCCGACAGCGTCGAGGAGCGGGACCACTTTGCTGGCGATGGCACGAGCAAGCTTGGTGTCGATGATGTCCTCGGTTGCGATGACCGTTGAGGCACCGCAGCGAGCGAGACCTTGAACAAAGCTGTGCACCGACCCGAGGCCGCTTCGGGCCGTGTCGCACCCGAGCAGGAGCACGATCGGCTGCAACGGGTTCTCCCACCAGCGCGGAGCTGGGAGCCGCTGCATGTCAAGGATGCTGGCCGTGTCAAGGTATTCCTCCGTGCCGGATATCAGAATGCGGGGGTGCTCGCGTTCGTAGCGGTTCATCGGCTTGGTCTCGAGATGCCCGAGCACGACAAGCACCGCGGGTCGGGCGGCGACGTCCCAGAGACGCTCCAGCAGTGACCGGTTCTTGAGGTGGTCCTCCACGCGCGAGGTCCCCAAGTTATCGACCAGATCAGTCACCATGCCGTTGCTCCACGCGTCGCGGGTACCGACCGTGCAGACGACGGTAGGGACTCGAGGTGCTGCAGCGATGGTGGACACGTGCCGTTGCGCGGGCAACAGCAGCTCTTCGACGACGTGTCGCACCCCCCAGAAGCCATTGACGCAAACGGTTTGAGCGGACGTCGAGGTGCATCGACATCCTGCCGCGCCCAAGCAGACCGCGGTGCTTTGGAGGACCTCCGCGGGGGGCAGCTTCCAGTCGTAGACTGCTGCCCAAGGGTGAGCGAAGGACGGTTTGGTTCGCAGAATTTGAATGAATTGACCGCTGCTATCAGTGACTTGGGCGATCTGCAGCGAGAGCGCGGCTGTGGCTCCCATCACGATCGCCTGGAAGTTGTCGCGCCCCTCCGCGGCGAGTCGTCTTAGAACATCAGCGAACGGGCCGGCGGCCAGCGATGACTGTTTGCCGAGCTTCTTTCTAATCTCCTCCAGTGTGTTGTGGTAGTCCTCGCGAATCGTGCGAGCCGTGTCATCGTCCATGACAAGCCTGTCGCCGGATTCGAACATTAAGGCATGGGCGCCGTCCTGATCGTCGTTCGTTACTACAGCAAGGTGCCGCTGGGGGATGGCCTCGAGGTCGATGAGCCGGTCGCGTCTGCTGAATTCTTGTTCGACTGTTAGTCCGCCGCCGAAGCCCTCTTCATGAGAGGCGAGCCGTGCGGTGAGCTGGAACGACTGCAGGATGTGGCCGCGATAGTAGACGACGAGGCGCAGACGGGTTGTGATTCGTCGGCGTGGCATCTCAACCAGGAATGTCACCGGCAGGCTCGGCCCCAATCTCCCTAGCCATAGACGCTTTGATGGCTGACCGATTACCTTGCTTGTGGCCGAGAATACGGTGATTGTCAGCTCGTGGCCGTCTTCGTCGTCGATCGGCGGCAGAATCGGGTCGATGGCTGGAGTGTCTTGGGGGACGAGATCGGTGGGCCAGGCAATCCCAACACCAACGTTGATGAGGTAGCGCCGGCCTTGTCCGAGGAGGCTGCTGCGGTCAAGGATGCCGGGCCGCATCCGCCCCATCGTCAGCGGGTCGTGGTCAACCCAGATGGCAACTCGGCGCCCCTGCTGATGCTCGAGTGCAGACCGCTGGTCGTTCGTGAGCTCGGCGGCCTCGCGGGCGCGTAGCTCCATGTGCGGCCGGGCCCGGTCGAGCGCCGCGTTCGCCCGAACCATCTCGCTGAAGCCATCCGCCTCCCGGTGGAATTCAGCCACGGCCGCACCAGCCCACATGGCAGCCTCGTCGATGGGTGAGTCCACCCCGGGAACCCACGGCTGCGCAACCGTGGCCCGACGGTACCTGCTGACCTCGCGTGCTCGCTGACGCATCTGCTCGAACGGGCCGAGGAGCCGGAATCCGTCCAATGCGGCGGCTGAGGTCGTGAGGCGGACGCCGACCTGTTGCGTGTCGGTGAGGCCGAGACGGCGGCCTGCTACCAGTACCGCCTCGTGCAGCGGCCAGTCGTGGGTCAGTGCCCACAGCACCTCCCGCGTCAGGTCGGCGGCAGTGGGTGGGGCTCCCGGCGGAAGTGCCACGAGTGAGGAACCTGGGGGCAGCTGATCGACAGATAGGCTTCCGGCCGACCCAACCGCGTCGGCGAGAATGATGAGACGTGGGGCGGTTCCGCCACTTGAGCTCAGGCCTGCGAGGTTCGCGGACGGCGCGACTAGAATGTCGAGGTCGGTGGGACTGGGTCCTGCCGGGACCTGGCCGACCGGGCGGACGCGCACTCCATACTCAAAGTCCGACGGATTTATCGCGCTCATGATTGAGGTCACCGAGGTGGCAAGGACCTGCGCATCCAGCCCGATGACCCCAATTTCGAAGGGTAAGTGGAAGGCGGGCGCGTCGGAAGTTGGACCCGCGGCGGCGAGTACGTACCGTTGGTCCGCTAGTCCGACCGTCCGAAGAAGGTTGCGCAGTCGCTCCTCCCACAGCCCGATCAGGGGGGTACCCGGCGGCAGCTGGACCAGGACGGCGAGGGGGACCGGGTGCCCGCCGTACGGGCCCTCGCGGATGACCGGGAGCCGGCCGGCCAAGGCGAATAGAGCACGAGTTGACCGGGCTGCCCACCACATGTTGGTGGGAGCGGTGATGTAGTCCCACCCGGTCAATGGGCCCGACGGCATGGTGGGTTCGCGGACCGAACGCCCTGCGCTGTCGTCATACCCGACGAAAATAGTGGGGGCCTCGTTGAGCGTGAGCCGAGCCCACGGCGTCGCTCCCGCCACTTCGGCCATGGTCGCCTCCAGATTCCAACTCATTCGAGTAGATGCCGGACGATTCATTGTGATACGCCCACGGGCGAATAGTCAACAGATCAGCGGCTGTGGCCGTCTAGCCGAGGTGTCCCTTGCGGAGCGCCCGTTCCGGGCTGAAAGTCGGTGTGTGGCTGTCCGGGTGACGTCGTTGTTCCTATGGTCCTTTGAGGCCGTCGTCTAGCCGGACGGTGGGAGTCGCGTGGTGGGCCCTTCACCGTTGCCGATGTTGGTTGTCGAGCACGAGGACTAGTTTCGTTTGTTGCCCTGGGCGGCTCCTCCCGGGCGGTCAAGCCGTTGATGGTGTCGATCGCGCAGGGAAGGGAGTTGGGGTGGATGTTTCGCGAATCGCAAAACGATGAGCAGATTATCGAGCGGGTTGCGGCCTTGGACATCGGTAAGGCCGAGCTCGTGTGTTGTGTCCGGTTACCGGCCAAGCGAGGGACGAAGCGTCGGGTCCAGGAGGTCACGACCCACACGACGATGGTGGGCTCGTTGAGCGAGTTGGCCAACCGACTGGTCGCTCTGGGGGGCGAGCGGGTGGTGATGGAGCGACCAGCGATTATTGGCGCCCTGCGTTCTACTTGTTCGAGGCCCATGGTCTGCAGCCGTGGCTGGTCAGCCAAGGTCGTTAAGCACCTGCCTTGTCGCCCGAAGACCGACGTGCTCGATGCGGTGTGGTTGTGCAGGGTCGCCGAACGGCAGATGCTGCGGCCCAGTTTCGTGCCACCGGCCGATATCCGTCGCTTGCGGGATCTGACCCGGTACCGGGTCGATCTGGTCGGGGTACGCAACGCGGAGAAGAACCGGGTCGAGAAGCTGCTGGAGGATGGGTGTATCAAGCTTTCGGTCTGGCCTCGGATATCTTTGGGGTCTCGGGTCGGGCGATGCTGGCCGCGCTGATCGCGGGGGAACGCGACCCCAAGAAGCTGGCCGAGATGGCCCGGTCCCGGATGCGGCCCAAGATCGGGTTGCTTGAGGCTGCCGAACCTGGAACGATAACGGGTCACGCACGTGACAGTAGCCGTTAACTCCGACAGCCGGCTGCCATGTTCGGTTTAGGTCCGAGGTATGCACGCGGACGGACGTTCCCACAGGTGCCACCTACTCATTGCGATCCCCTCCGACTTGGGCGCCCAGCGAACAGATGTAACCGATGTCGTATGCGGGGTTATTGGCTTGGTCGTTCGCGGACATCGCAGGGGCAGCGTCAGCAGCCGTTGTCTGGTCAAGGCCGGGGGAAAAGGGAGAGTCAAACGCTATGGATCAACCCGGGCAAGAACCGGTGGTCAGGTCCCAGAACGGCGAGTCACAAGGGCCAGCCGGCGAAAGCAGCGTGACGCCTGCAGTAGGGAACATAGTGGCGTCGCCGACGTGGAGCAGGATCTGTGCTGCGGTCCTGATCCCGACGACTGGCATTCGAGGTCAGGACCTCGGCTAGTGGTGTGTCGTTTAAATAGCTTTACGGTTTGATGCGATAATGGTGGCATGGCAAATAGACCAGCCCCGGCGCTGCTGCTTCGCCCCGGGGATCAGGAGTTGTTGGAAAAGACGGTGCGCTCCACCACGACCAAGGCGGGGGCGTCGCAGCGGGCTCGGATCGTGTTGTTGGCCTCGGAGGGGACTTCGAATGCGCTGATTGCTGAGTTGGCGGGAGTGTCACGGCCGACGGTGAATCTGTGGCGAGACCGCTACCTGGCCCATGGGATGGCCGGGCTGGTCGATGCCCAAAGGTCGGGGCGGCCCAAGGTCGTCGATGACGCGGCGATCATCGCTGCCACGTTGAAGCGGCCGCCGAAAAGCTTGGGTGTCACCCACTGGTCGTCGCGACTGTTAGCGCCCCGACTCAAGGTGGATCATGCCACGATCGCGAAGGCGTGGAGAAAGTACGGGGTCAAGCCGTGGAAGGCCGACACGTTCAAGTTTTCCACCGACCCCGAACTCGTCGCTAAGGTCACCGACGTGATCGGGCTGTATCTCAACCCGCCAGAGAACGCGGTCGTGTTGTGTGTGGATGAGTTATGCGAAGCTTCGCATAACTCATCTGATGTGAAGTCTTCGGTTATGTGAAGTTGCTGGCGTTCGGGGTAGTGGGCGGCTTGGCGGGGGTCGATCTCTTCGCATAATCCGGTGCTCAGATCGCTTGGCGGAGCCAGGCCAGCAGGTCCTGCCGGGTGGCTTGGTCGTAGCGGCTTGGTCCGAGGGTCTTCGCGGCGGCTGTTTCGGTGGCTGGGCGTTTCATTTCCGGGTTCGCTTTGGCGCAGATCTCGGTGGTGACGACGGAGGCGTGGCCGAGGATGTCACGGATGTAGATCAGGTTGACACCGTTTTCCAGGAGGTGCATGGCCTTCGAATGGCGCAGCACGTGGGGGGAGACCTTCTCGGGTATGAGTTCGGGGCGGTCGGCGTGCGCGGCGCGGGCGCATTCGGCGAGTATGTAGGCGGCGCCCGCGCGTCCCAGTCGTTGGCCGGCTCTGTTGGTGAACACCGGCGCGGAGGAGTGTTGTGGGAGCGTTTGGACGTGCCGGGCGAGGACCACGGCTGCCTGCGGGGTCAGTGGCACGATCCGGGTTTTGCGGCCTTTCCTGGTGAGGGTGGCGCTGGCGGGTTTGTCGAGGTGGAGGGCCCCGAGTGAGAGGTCGCAGGCTTCTTGGACCCTCGCTGCGGTGTCGTAAAGTGTCGTGATCAGCGCCAGGTCGCGCGGCCCGCGACGGTTGGCGTGTTCCAGCAGCACCGCGACCGCTGCCACGGGCAGGTGAGCGACGTCGACCCTGAGATATCGGCGAGTGGTGTTCGCATCGACGTGACCCAGTACCGCGCCGATCACCGGATAAGGACTGCCAGCCTCGAGCATTCCGACCGCGACAGAATGCCGCAACGCATGCAGCCCGCGGTGCCTGCCGGAGACCTCGACCCCTGCCCGGTCGAAACACCCGGCAACCACCTGGTGGAAGTGGTTACCCGCGACAGGTGGTTGGAGCGGGGCCCTGTGGCGCAGAAACACCCGCGCATCGTCGACCTCGGGACGCTCGTTCTTCCAATAGTCAATGATCGCCAACGCGCATTCATCCACAAGCGGCAAGTCGAGCCGCCGTCCGGTCTTGCGCTGGAGCAACGACAGCCGCCGGTTCGCCCAGTCAATCTGGTCGAACCGCAGTCCCTTGATGTCTGACGACCGCAACCCCAGCACAGAGGCGAGCACCATCACCGCCCCATCCCGCAACGGCGACTCGGACCCGTTGCCGGCCTCGGTCAATGCTCCAGCGACCTCACCCGGCCGATACACCGAAGGCAGAACCGCGTCCTTGTCAGTGATGATCACCGGGAACATGGCGCCCAAGGCGGGATCGGCGCCGTGCTGGCGCACCGCGAACCGTAGATACTCGCGTAGGAAATAGAGCTGGCCCGCGCGGCTGGAGGCGGCCATCGGCGCCAGCGAGCGAACGTAGGCGGACACGTTCACGACGCTGAGCGCCGCCACCTCCCACACCCCGGAATCGGCCAGGAACGCCAATAACCGGCGCAGCATCCCGGTCTTTCCGCGGATGGTTGCTTCGGCCAAACCGCAGCCCGCCAGCCATGCGACATACACCTCGAACTCCGCCGTGAACACCTCGGGCACCGCAATCCTCCGGCGTCCGGCCCGCAACGCGAACCGGCCCGTCTCGGCCACATCGAACAGGCAGCCCGCAGCCCGGCGGTAGAACACCTGCCACTGTTGAGAGCCATCCGCGCCGACAACCGTACAGAACCGGGCAGCGGCCTCACGATCCGGAGATCGAACCCCGCTCTCGGCGCAGTACTGCCCGAACTGATCCCACACACGCTGGTAGCTGGCGCGAGAGCCAGGCGAGTACCCAGCCCGCCCCATGAACGCGGCCGCTTGAGCCGCCAAACCGTCGACAGACATCAACGATCAACCTCCTTGATTGGATGACATGACCAACCAAGGAAACCCTGGATTATGCGAAGAGATTGGCCTCCGTCAAGCCGCCCACTACCCCGAACGCCAGCAACTTCACATAACCGACGACTTCACATCAGGTG
Source organism: Propionibacteriales bacterium (assembly GCA_038259365.1). Classification (GTDB taxonomy): domain Bacteria; phylum Actinomycetota; class Actinomycetes; order Propionibacteriales; family Propionibacteriaceae; genus JBBSOW01. The sequence goes on along the minus strand of JBBSOW010000068.1, from coordinate 572 downwards.
AGAAGTCCCAAATCCAGGCGTTGAACCGGACCCAAAAGGTGCTGCCGATGCAGCCCGGGCATCCCGAACAGCGTAGCCATGATTATGTCCGCCACGGCACCACCACCTTGTTCGCGGCGTTAGAGATCGCCACCGGCGCGGTGACCGGGATATGCAAAAACCGGCACCGCCACCAAGAGTTCCTCGCCTTCCTCAAACATGTGGCCCGGGCCTACCTCGACCAGCAACTGCACCTGGTGATGGACAACTACGCCACCCACAAACGCATTGAGGTCCGGAACTGGCTGGCCGCGAACCCGCGGATCCATGTCCACTTCACCCCGACCTCGGGGTCATGGCTGAACCTGGTCGAGGTTTGGTTCGGGATCATCGAACGTCAAGCCCTGCGCCGCGGCGTGTTCACCTCGGTGCGCCAGTTGACCGGTAAGATCCGGGACTTCATCAACGGCTGGAACAACCGCAAACATCCCTTCATTTGGACCAAAACCTCCGAAGAAGTCCTCACCAAAATCGACCACAAGCGTAAAATGACTTCATCGACGGGCCGCTAGGCTCACTTCCGTCAAGTGTCA
>JBBSOW010000067.1:0-16317 GCA_038259365.1 Propionibacteriales bacterium | reverse complement strand
TAGGCACGGAGGCAGCAAGTGACTGAGCCGACTAACATTGAGGGCAGCGAAGAGACCGTCGAGGCCACCAGACAGAACGCCGAAGACAACGTGATGGCGTTCCCCGACACCCCCGACCCGGAGGGTGGCGGAGTTGAGGGTGGCGCCGATGGAGGAGCGGACGGTGGCGCCGATGGAGGAGCGGACGGTGGCGCCGATGGCGGCGCGGACGGTGGCGCCGATGGCGGCGCGGACGGCGGCGCCGATGGCGGAGCCCACGGACCCGCAGACGGCGGAGCCGATGGCGGAGCGGACGGCGGCGCCCACGGACCCGCAGACGGCGGAGCCGATGGCGGAGCGGACGGCGGAGCCGATGGCGGAGCGGACGGCGGAGCCGATGGCGGAGCGGACGGCGGAGCCGATGGCGGAGCGGACGGTGGCGCCGATGGCGGAGCGGACGGCGGCGCCGATGGCGGCGCGGACGGCGGCGCCCACGCGGTTGGCTCCGGATCCGACGGCGGTGCCGATGGTGGAGCAGACGGCGGAGCCCACGGACCCGCAGACGGCGGAGCCAACAGGTCGTGACATCCACACAGTGCCGGGTACCTGGTTCGTCCAGGTGCCCGGCGTTGTCACGGTTGGTCGCGCAGCCAGCAGATTTCGCGGCGTCGTGGGGGACCAGGCCGATCCACACCAAGGCGGCGGATCTCCCTTCCAGCGGCCTCGTGCTCGATTCCGCGGGCGTGGACGAACTGATCTCCACGCGCGGGTTGCGGACCCCCTTCGTTCGGGTAGCGAAGGCAGGAGTCACCGCCAACAGCTCGCAGTTCACCTCCGGGGGCGGGGTCGGTGCTACGATCCCGGACCAGATCAGCGACGACAAGCTATTCTCGCTGTTTCGCGACGGTTCGACCATCGTGTTGCAGGGACTGCACCGCACCTGGTCGCCCATCATCGAGTTGGCCCAGCAGCTGAGCGCTGATCTCGGCCATCCCACCCAGGCCAACGCCTACATCACGCCCCCGCAGAACACCGGCTTTTCGGCCCACTACGACGTGCACGATGTCTTCGTGTTGCAATGCTCGGGCCGCAAACGCTGGATCATCCACGAGCCGGTCCTCGAGGCTCCCCTACGCGATCAGGAGTGGGCGGATCGAGCATCAGAGGTGGCCACTCAGGCCGCGAGGCCACCCTATCTGGACGCCGTCTTGGAGCCCGGTGACAGCCTCTACCTGCCGCGCGGCTGGATCCACGCCGCCAGCGCGCTGGGCGAGGTCAGCATTCACGTCACGCTGGGGGTGCAGGCTGAGCATCGCCATACGGTGGCGAGCGAGTTGGCCGCGGCCGCCCTCGCCCGCCTTGGCGAGTCGCGTCAAGCGCGCAACTCGTTGCCGCTGACCGGAGCGCCCCTCACCGAAGATCTGGCGGTTGCCCGCCGGCTGTTACACGAGGCGATCGATCAGATCGGCGACGAGACCCTCGCGGATGAGCTGCTGGCTCGTCGTCGGAGATCACAACGCGCCGCCCCGCTTGGGCCGCTTGCTCAACTGGACGCCCTCAGCCACCTCGCCCCCGACACTGTTGTGCTCCTGCGTACGCACTTGGTGCCAACTCTGCAAGACACCGTCCTGCGTACCCGAATTGGGCACTGGACTCTGAAGCCGGACGACGTTCCGCTGGTGTCGCAACTTCTCGATGGAGCGCGCCTGAGCGTCGAACAGCTCGGCGTCGATCTTGCCACCAGGTTGATGAGAGCGGGCCTGGTGACCGTTGCGTCATGACCCTTAACCTGAGCTGGAACGCTCGGCTGCCCTGCTCCGACGCCGCGCGTATTCGCTGCGATGCGCTGTTGGGATCCGCGGCGCCGACGACTCAGTGGCTCTTGATAGAGCATCCTGGACCCTGGCCCCTCAAGGCCGTGGATGTGCTCAACAACCCCCTCCGCCAGCAGCTGACGGCTCCCGTGCGCGGCCAACGACTGCGCGTGCTCCTGCTGCGCAGACCCGGGCTACGTTACCGGCGAGGCGGGGAGTTGCAGTGGTGTGTCGCCACCCAGGGCCGCGGCCAGGTGTGGGGCCGCTGGCGCGAGGAGACCGACCTGCTGGCTTCCCGCCAAGCGATGACGAGCGGCGATCGGCCAGGCCACAATCCCCCGTTGGTCCTGGTGTGCGCCCACGGCATCCACGATCAGTGCTGCGCCGTGCGGGGTAGACCCATCGCTGCGCAACTTGCCACCGAGTGGCCCGAGCACACCTGGGAGTGCACCCACCTCGGGGGCGATCGCTTTGCGCCCAACGTGCTGCTGGCCCCCGACGGGGTCTACTACGGACAGCTCGATCGCGAGGATGCCGTCGAGGTCATCCAAGCTCACCTTGACGGCCACATCGGCGTGGAGAAGCTGCGCGGATTCACTCACCTGTCCGCTCCCGCCCAGGTGGCGGTCGCGGAGGTCCACCGCCGCCAGGGTTCTGGGCGCTGGGACGACGTCGCCGTTCGCGGCCAGCAACGACTCGGCCCAGACGGCTGGCGGATCGCCCTCGCCAGCCGGCTATCGGGGCCAGCCCTACTCGAGGTCGACGTAGCCCGCGGCCTGGACGCACCGGCGACACTTACCTGCAAGGCCGGGGCCGCCGATGTGGCGGCACGGTTTTCTGTGACGCATTACCGCAGTTGGTAACCGAGCGGGGAACCGGCACGGGCCCTCGCGATCACGGCCGCGGCGAGCAGCACGACGGCGGCGAGGATCGCGACAATAGCGACGATCACTGATTCGGGTGCGTCCACCAGTCGTCCAACGCCGATCCACGACAACCCCCAGGCCATCGCCATCGCCACGGCCACGCGGCGGCCGAGCAGACCTTGGAAGAGCAGGCCGAGGCCGACTACCACGATGAGCACGGCGACGGTAACGGCGATTTGCCACCCGCCGGCGGCCTTGACGCCACCGGCGACGATGGTGGCGGCGATGTTGGCGCAGGTGGCCACGGCCACCCAGCCGAGGTACAGGCCGAAGGTCCCGTCGACCACCACGCCCTCGACGAGGCTTTCGGCGCGGTCCCGCGTGAGCCTCTTGGCGATGAGCCCCAGCACCAGCGCTAGCGCGGCGATGACTCCGACGCTGACCCACAACAGGGCGAACTGGGTCACCAACAACCAGAGGGCGTTGAGGATCATCGACACCCCCGCCAGCCAGCCAATACTGCGGTTCCGGGCCGTTTCGGCCTGCTTCGGCAGCCACTGCCAGATGGTGTAGGCCACGAGCCCGGCGTAGATGACCGACCAGATGCTGAAGGCCTGCGCCGCCGGAGCGATGAGCGTGGCGTCGGCGGAGAGGCTGCCACCCGAGGATTCCGCCACCCTGGTGCCGATAACACCCGTTCCCAGCAGCGTGCCGAAGATGGCAAAGGCCATCGAGAGGGTGACAAAGATCTGCCGCAGGCGGTCTGAGTTCATGACCTCATTCTCTCGTGGGTGTCCGCGCCTTCGGCGAACCCGGGTTCCCGGGCCGGGCGCTCGTTACAGGATCGTTGTTCACTCCGGGCCAGCTAGGGGGTTGAGTTCGGGCTAGGAACCGCCACCCCCGGCCTTGCGCCGATACGTCTGCGTGTCGACGTGCCCGTCGAGGCCGTGCATCTTCTCGGTCCCATCGGATTCAACCCCCTCCACGTGGCCGTGCTCTCGGCCGTGCTTCTTCTCCAGCGCCTCACGCATCTTGGTCTTGATGTCGTCTCCCGCCCCTCGGCTCGACTCGGCCATGGCGTGCTCCCTTCTCGTGGGTGTGGCCAGCAATCCTACGTCTGACGCCGACGGCCCTAAACACCGGGCACTGCACGCGGCGGAGAGTTGCCTCGATCACCGCTAAACTCTGTCAACTGATGGCTATCAACCTGATTAACGCCGAGAACATCACCAAGACGTTCGGCACCCGCACCCTGATCGATTCGGTCAGCCTCGGCCTGGCCGCCGGCGACGTCATCGGCGTCGTCGGCCGCAACGGCGACGGCAAAACCACGCTGTTGAGAATGCTGACCGATCAGCTCCCACCGGATTCGGGCCGCGTGACCCGCACCGGCTCGATCTCTGTCGGCTTCTTGAGCCAGACCGACAGCTACGGGGCGGAGGCGACGGTGCGCGACGTCATCGTGCACGGCGAGCCAGACCATGTTTGGGCCTCGGACGTCACGGCCCGCTCCATCGTGTCGCACCTGTTGGCCGAGATCGATCTCGACGCGGAAGTCGCTCGACTCTCCGGTGGGGAGCGTCGCCGCGCCGCGCTGGTGGCGCTGATGCTGAGCGGGCACGATCTCATCGTGTTGGACGAACCCACCAACCATCTCGACGTCGAGGCCGTGAGCTGGCTCGCCACCCACCTCAACGCGCTACAGGCCAAGGGCACGGCGATGGCGGTGGTCTCCCACGATCGTTGGTTCCTCGACGCGGTCTGTAACCACATCTGGGAGATCCACGACGGCACGGTGGACGCCTACGAAGGTGGCTACGCCGCCTACGTCCTGGCCCGGGCCGAACGCTCCCGCCAGGCCAGCGCAGGAGAGTCGCGGCGCCAGAACCTGGCCCGCAAGGAGCTTGCCTGGTTGCGCCGCGGAGCGCCAGCGCGGACTGCCAAGCCGAAGTTCCGCATCGAAGCCGCCGAAACCCTGATCGCCGACGTGCCCCCGCCTCGTGACCGCCTCCAGCTCGAACGCTTCGCCACGCAACGGTTGGGCAAGGACGTCTTCGACCTGCACAGCGTGGCCGTCAGCGTGCCCGGCAGCCCGGACCCCGCCACCCAGACTCCTCGGCGGGTGCTGTTGCGCGATCTGACCTGGTCGATCGGGCCCGGCCAGCGGATCGGCCTGGTGGGGGTCAACGGGGCTGGGAAGACGACGCTGCTGAACCTCCTCGACAAGCGCCTCGAGCCCGACCGAGGCACGGTCAAGCAGGGCCGCACGCTCGACATCGGCCACCTGTCCCAAACCGTCGAGGAGCTGGACGGCGCGGATCGTGTCCTCGACACCGCCAACCGCATCCGGCAACGCACGACAACCGCCAGCGGCCGCGAGCTGTCCACGTCCTCGCTGCTGGAGGACTTCGGCTTCACCGGGGATCGGCTCGTCACTCGCATCTCGGAGCTGTCCGGCGGGGAGCGTCGACGCCTGCAGTTCCTGCGGCTGCTGCTCAGCGAACCCAACGTGTTGCTGCTCGACGAGCCCACCAACGACCTCGACATCGACACCCTCACCGTCGTCGAGGATTATCTGGACTCGTGGCCGGGCACGCTCATCGTGGTCTCCCACGACCGCTACTTCTTGGAGCGAGTCTGCGATGTCACCTACGCGTTGATGGGCGACGGCACCTGCGTGTTGTTGCCCGGTGGCGTGGACCAGTACCTGGAGGCACGGGCCGCTCGGCCCGCCCACAAGACAGACCGGAAGGAGCGGCCGGGGGATTCCGCGGGCGCTGCCGCGCAGCTTCGCCTGGCCAAGAAGGAGGTCTCGAAGATCGAGTCACAGCTGAAGAAGCTGGACCGCCGGGAGATTGACCTCCACGAGCAGATGATCGGCGCGGCCAGCGACTATGCCCGGTTGGGCGAGCTGCAGCGAGAACTCGAGGAGCTGATCGAGCGCCGCGACGGCCTCGAGGTGGACTGGCTGGAGCTCTCCGAAGGACTCGATAGCTAACCCCGCCGCGCAAAGTGTCGGCCCGGCCCTGTTCACTGGGGTGATGGACTACTGCAGCATCATTCCCCCCTACCTGCTGGAAACCCTGGCCCAGTCGAGCAACGCCAGCCTCGCGGGCCACGCCCAGCGCACCCAGGCCCTCGACGATCAGACCCGCAGGTTGCGTCATGGCAGCCCGGAGTTCCGCGGCGAGATTCGCGCGCCCGCCGAGGCCCGCGCGGCCCGAGACGGGTTGCAGCGCACCATTTTCGATGCTCGGAACACCGAGGATCTGCCCGGCGAGCAGGTGCGGGTGGAGGGTGCGGCCGCCAGCGAGGACGAGGCGGTAAACCAGGCCTACGACGGTCTGGGCGCCACCTATGCACTATGGCAAGAGGCTTACGGACGTGACTCCCTCGATGGCCGGGGGCTGCCCCTGTTGGCCACGGTGCACTTCGCCCAGGGTTACGACAACGCGTTCTGGGACGGCACCCAGATGGTGTTCGGCGACGGGGATGGGGAGATCTTCCTCAACTTCACCCGCAGCCTCGACGTCATCGGTCACGAGCTGGCGCACGGCGTCACCCAGTACACCGCCGGGCTCAACTATCGCGACCAGTCCGGCGCGCTGAACGAGCACGTGTCCGACGTCTTCGGGGTGCTCGTCAAGCAGCGCCTGTTGGACCAAACCGCCGACGAGGCGGACTGGCTGATCGGGGCGGACCTGCTGGCGCCTGGGGTGCAGGGCGTGGCGTTGCGCTCCATGAAGGCGCCCGGCACCGCCTACGACGATCCGAACCTCGGCAAGGATCCCCAGCCCGATCACATGGACGGCTACGTCGAGACCGATCGCGACAGCGGCGGGGTGCACCTCAACTCCGGCATCTGCAACAAGGCGTTCTACCTCTTCGCGACGGAGCTGGGCGGTAACGCGTGGGTGACCGCGGGCCAGCTCTGGTACGACACCCTGACCGGTGACATCCGCGCCGATTGCGACTTCGCCACCTTCGCCGGCCTAACCCACCTTGCCGCGACCGCCCGGCATGGAACCGATTCCCCCATCGCGACGGCACTGACGCGGGCGTGGCAGGCCGTAGGCGTGCTGGCTCCCTGCGACTCCGATCCGGATCAGACTCCACCCGCCCCGGACGTACCCGCCCCGGACGTACCCGCCCCGGAACCACCCGCCCCGGAACCACCCGACCCGAGGGCCGCGACCCACGTGACGGTGAGCCGCACCGGTGGCTTTGCCGGGGTCGTTCGCGAACGCCGCGTGCAGCTGGCCGAGCTGCCCGATCCCGACGAGAACGAGTGGCATCAGCTATTGGCGGGGCCGACCCTGCGACAGCTCTCGCAGGCCCCCTCGCACCCGGACGCGTTCTGCTACGGGGTACGCAGCGAGGACCCCGAACTCGATATCACCGTCAGCGAACCGGAGCTGCCGAAGACCACCAGGGAGCTGTTCGAGCGGACGCTGCGAGCCGAGCCGCCGCCTCGAGATGAACCGCGTCAAAACGAGCCGCTCAGCGACGATTGAGCACGGCGGTGTCCAGCGCCACATCGTGCAACCCTCGACGATCCTTGTCCATGACCAGCGGCGGCAACCCCAAGCACACGAGGGCGGTCCGGGAGATCGCGCGCAGCGCTCCCAGCGGGCGACCGTCGAGGCGGGCGACGGTGATGCGGGCGCAGAGTTGTCCGAAGCTGCCGCCCAGCAGGGCGGTCAGCAGCGTGGCTTGGACGAAGAAGACGATCAGCGTGCCGGTGGCCCGCCAGCCGTCGCCGAAGATGGCCTCGGCACCGAACGGCGCGGCGGCCAAGATCAGGCAGGCCGCCCAGTCCAGGACGAAAGCGACGATGCGCCTTGGGAAGCTCGCCAGCGATCCCCGGCCCGACTCGGGCAGGCCCAGGCGGAGACCGGAATTGCTGTGTTCAGCAGCGGCAGGAGTCACGACCCCGAGCCTACCCAGTCGGTGGAGCCGGGCGTGGGGCTGTTACATCGGCGAAACGAGGGCGCAACGGCGAAGAAACGCTGCGCCGCTAGGATAAACCCCGTCAAATGTAGGATCCACGCTGACCAACCCAGACCAATCCCGGAGGCAATCCATGTTCCAAGGCGCCGATGACCTGCTGGCCTATATCGAGAATGAGAATGTCGAGAACGTCGACGTTCGATTCTGCGATCTGCCCGGCGTCATGCAGCACTTCACGGTCCCCGGCCGTGAGTTCGGTCCGGATGTGTTCGAGGACGGATTGGCCTTCGACGGCTCGTCGGTTCGCGGATTCCAAAAGATCCACGAGTCCGACATGGCGCTGCTGCCCGACCCCACCACGGCCTACCTGGACCCGTTCCGCAAGAGCAAGACCCTGTGCATCAACTTCTTCGTGCACGATCCGCTGACCAAGGAGGCCTACAGCCGCGACCCGCGCAATATCGCGCGCAAGGCCCAGGACTTCCTCAAGTCCACCGGCATCGGCGATACCGCCTTCTTCGCCTCCGAGGCCGAATTCTACGTCTTCGACGACGTCCGGTTCGAGACCAAGGCCAACACCAGCTACTACTCCATTGATTCCGAGGCCGGGGCCTGGAACACCGGGCGGGACGAAGTCGGTGGTAACCGCGGGTACAAGGTCAAGTACAAGGGCGGCTACTTCCCCGTCGCCCCGACCGACCACTTCGGCGATCTGCGCGATGACATCGTGCGCCACATGGAAAACGCTGGTCTCCTCGTCGAGCGCGCCCACCACGAGGTCGGCACCGCCGGCCAGGCCGAGATCAACTGGCGCTTCAACGAACTGCTCAACAGCGCCGATGACGTCATGAAGTTCAAGTACATCGTCAAAAACACCGCCTGGCAGGAAGGCAAGACCGCCACCTTCATGCCCAAGCCGATCTTCGGCGACAACGGCTCGGGCATGCACGTGCACTCCTCCATCTGGAACGAGGGCACGCCGCTGTTCTACGACGAGACCGGTTACGCCGGGTTATCAGACCTTGCCCGCTGGTACATCGGCGGGGTCTTGAAGCACGCACCCTCTCTGCTGGCGTTCACCAACCCGAGCGTGAACTCCTACCACCGGCTGGTGCCGGGCTTCGAGGCGCCCGTCAACCTGGTCTACTCCCAGCGCAACCGCTCGGCCTGCATGCGGATCCCCATCACCGGGTCCAACCCCAAGGCCAAGCGTGTCGAGTTCCGTTGCCCCGATCCCAGCGCGAACCCCTACCTGGCCTTCGCGGCGATCCTGCTGGCCGGCGTCGACGGGATCCAGAACCGCATCGAGCCGCCCGCCCCGATCGACAAGGACCTCTACGAGCTGCCGCCCGAGGAGCACGCCGACGTCGACACCGTGCCGGCCTCCCTCGACGCCGTCCTCGACGCCCTCGAGGCCGACCACGAGTTCCTGCTCCAAGGCGACGTGTTCACCTCCGATCTCATCGAGACCTGGATCGATCTCAAGCGCGAGGACATCGACGCCATCCGGCTTCGTCCTCACCCCCACGAGTTCGAGATGTATTACGACATCTGAGTCAAACCCTTGAGCTGGCTAAGCAGCTCGACACCCTGCAGCGGAGGCCATCGACGCCGAGCGCCTCCTCGATCTCGCTGCTGCCCGCAAGCCCCTGCAGCGACAACGGCTACGGCATTGGGCTGATTGTCAGGCGCGACGACCGACGCGCTCCGCAAAGCGATCGAGTGCGTCGATGATCTCCGTGGCGAGCCAGACCCGGTTTCGCCGGTTCGCGCTCGCCCTGGCGAGGATTCGAGCTGCTCGACAGCCCGTTGTGCCGCCGTATCGTCACTCCGTTCGCCTCCGAGCTGAACTGGACGTTCGAGGCGGGCTGGTTCAACAGATACGGGAGGATCCGCCGAGCGGCAGACCTGCGGGGTGAGGTGAGCTTCTCGGTCCGCGTCTGATAGACGGTGCAGAGGTGGTCAAACTGATCCGGAATGTTGATACCTTCGTCGACACCATGACCAAAGCGACGTGTCGGTTCGCCGATACGATGGGAGTATGACCGATATCGCAGCGCCTGCCCGGAAACCGCTCAGCGGCCCCACGGGCCAACGTCTGGCGGCCCGCCGAGGCGAGCTTCTCAAGGTGCTTCGTCGTCACGGCGTCACGAACCCAGAGATCTTCGGCAGTGCCGCACGGGGCGACGATCGCGAAGACAGCGACGTCGACCTGCTTGTCGACTTCGCCCCCGGGACCGACATCATCGACGTCATCGGCATCAAGCGCGAGCTGGCAGACGTGCTCGGTGTGCCCGTCGACTTGGTGCCGCGCAACGGCCTCAAGGAGCGCGTTCGCTCTCGAGCTGCAAGGGACCTACTACCACTGTGAGCCGCTCCGACGCCGACATCCTCGACGACATCACCGCAGCTATCAGGTCGATCCACTCGCACCTTCAGCATGGTCCGATCTCTGTTGAGATCGTCATGGACGCGGTCGCCATGCGACTCCTGGAGATCGGCGAAGCGGTGAAAGGAATTAGTCCCGAGCTGACAGCAACGGAGCCCGACGTCCAGTGGACCGATATCGCGGGCATGCGCGACTTCCTTGCTCACCACTACTTCGCGACGAATCCCGAGATAATGCAGTCCACCGTCGACAAGCGTCTGGCGCCTCTCGCCGTCGCCATCGAACGCATGAAGGGCCTCCTGCCACCCGAGATCTGATGGCTCACATCCCCCGATCCACACGCTCGCCCCCTCCCGAATCGCCTTGGTAGCACGGCTGCGTGACGACGGATCGAGCAGGACGGCATCGCGTGGACTTCCTCCATCGCCGTCATTGTCACCCTCATCACGACGCCAGGCAAGACCGCCGACACCGAGTTTGGTCAGCTCGCCGGAGCACGGAACGCCGCTAACGGGTTCGGTCGACCATTGCTGAGGAGGGAAAGGGTGCTTCGCAACTACTCCATCGCGACCCGGTGCTATTCGTTCCATCACCCGACATCGATCCGACCTAGGACTCTTTCGTCGTGGAGATTCTCAAAGGCCTGCTAAATCAAGTTGGGCGTTCGACACGCTCGAGCCGGTCGAGACATGGGAGGGGAGTACGGCGTCTACTGCCGATCATTGCTGGATTCCGCCAACGGTTCGACCTTGATGAGTTCTCGATCCCAGACATCGACAAGGTACCTCTAGATGATCTAGACACACGTTCCTGACCGTCAATGACCGCCAGCATCCCCTACCCCGAATGGACCGCTAGTCTTGTCCTGCCATGGAAAACGGGAATGCTGAAGCGCGCCTCGCGGCGAAACAGCGAGCCCGGATGATCATTGATCAACAACTTGTCGCCGCCGGCTGGGCAGTGCAAGACAAGCGAGAGCTAAACCTGTTCGCGGCCCAGGGAGTCGCGGTGCGAGAGTCGATCATGGCCGCAGGTCATGGCCGCGTCGGCTACCTGTCGTCACCACGGTCCGGGAGGGAAGGGGCGTGGACTGGCAGTGACGCCGCACGATTCCTTATCCAGCGGGGAGATTTCCTTTTCCCACGGGGGAATGGCAGCCTCAGACTCGTCGGACGTGATGGCCTCGTTGACCATGAGCCCGATTCCATCGCGTTTCCTGACACTTTTATTCGAGCTAGACCCGACCCCAACCGTCTGATGTCGGATTACATGGCACTTGTCTGGAATTCCCCGATGGTACGCAACCAGATCGAGCGATTGGACCACAGCCGGCATCTACAAGGTCAACCAGAAAGACCTCGGCGCTATTCGGCTGCCGCCTACCTTCCCTGCACGATCAGCAGCGAATCAATGAAGCAGTCAGTTCTTTGAACGACGGGCTAGAGCCACTAAGGCATGAGACAGCGAGGTCCCGCATCCGTTCGGGGGCATTGCGACGGTCTCTATTCGCCGCAGCTTTCGCAGGCCGCCTGACGAGAGAGCGTCAGAACCACAACCCAGAGGGGCCAGCGGAATGAACACTATGTGGGGCATTCACAACGACACGCTGGGAGCAGAACTCGTCGAGAAGGGTTTCGTGTCCGTCGGATGGGAGGAGATCCCAGACCTAAGAAGCATCGGGGCGAACCGCAGCGTCCTCAAGGACCTGGTGCAACGGACGTATCCGGGAATCAAGCCGGGCGCCATTCCGGTCTGGGCAGGAATCCTCTATCGGTTCGCCTTCGAGATGAAGGAGGGCGACCTCGTCGTGGCGCCGTACAAGGCGGACAGCACCCTCAACTTCGGCGTGGTGCAAGGCCCCTACGAGCACCACAAAGACGTCACCAAGCACCCCCACCGCCGCCGGGTGCAGTGGAAACAAACGGGCGTACCCCGCGGTCTCTTCCCCCAGGCCGCCCTATACGAGATCGGGTCGGCGCTCACGTTGTTCCAGGTGCGCAAGCACGACGCCGTTTTCCGGCAGTTCCTCGCCGCCTCGTCCGAGGAGATCTTCGAAAAGTCACTCACCCCCGCGAGCCTCTCCACTGACGAGACGGTAAGCACCTTCGAGGACGAGCCCAACGCCGACCGGATCGAGCAACACACCCGCGACTTCATCGTCAAGGTGTTGCTGCGCGAACTATCGCACGAGGAGTTCGAACACTTCACGGCCGATCTGCTTCGCGCCATGGGTTACCAGGCGCGGGTCACCCCGTTCAGCGCCGATGGCGGCGTCGACGTCATCGCGCACAAGGACCCGTTGGGCCTCGAACCACCGTTGATCAAGGTGCAGTGCAAGCATTCGAGCAGCACTCAGGGTCGTCCTGACGTCCAGCGCCTCATCGGCACGCTCTCTACGGGGGAGGTGGGCCTCTTCGTCACGCTCGGCTCGTTCAGCAAGGACGCCGCGGACCTGGAGCGGGAACGCCAGAACCTGCGCCTCTTCGGTGGCGCCGACATCACCCGGTTGGCGCTTGAACACTACGAACAGCTCCCGTCTCGGTGGCGACAGCTCCTCCCCCTGCGGTCGCTGCTCGTGGTGGACCGATCTCCCGAATCGCAGTAACCATCACAGCGCACCCACTCTTCAACCAAGAAAACCCAAGCCAGGAGAAGTCAGTGACCGAGACACCGCGGCTCCGGCCCGTCACACCGAGTCAGAAGCCGAGCATGGCGAAGCTCGTCTATGGTCGGCTGTCGGAAGCGTGGAAGGGAGAGGCTTCGGACTTCACGCCGCTACTGGCCGCCCAACTGGACGCCCTGGGCGAAGCTATCGGGGTCGACCTCAGCTCAATCGGCGAAACCGAGGTGCCGACCGCAGGTGGTCGCCGGATCGACATCGTGACCCAGGTCGACGGCGAAGGTACCTTCGTCGTCGAGAACCAGTACGGCACCGCCGATCACGATCACCTGACTCGCGGGCTCGCCTACGCCGTTGCCGCCGAGGCGCAGGGGTTGGTGGTCGTGGCCGAGCGGCATCGCGACGAGTTCCGCGCCGTTGCCGAGTACCTCAACGACCTCGCTGAGCATTCGCCCGATCGGGGCATCGCCGTGTGGCTGGTGGAGGCGGCTGCCGTGCGCATCGAGGACAGCAAGTGGGCCCCGCTCTTCACCGCGGTCACCAAGCCAAACCAATTCACCGCGGCCGTCGAACACGCCAAAAAGGCGACCTCGATCAAGAACCTGGACGAGTTCTGGAATCAGTTCGTGGACGACTCCCTTCAAACGGCGGCTCAGACGGTCGTTGAGAGGTGGGCGGCGGCAGGATACAAGCGCCGCCTCGGACCCAACCACGTCGTCCTGGAGGCCAAGGGTCCCTCCGCCGGCGGCGTCCGCACGGTCGTTACGGTCTTCAACGACGGGCAGATCATGGTCCCCTTCAGCTCGTACGCCGGTAAGAACAGCGGGATCCCGATCGATGACCTCATCACGCAGGAGTTCAGAAGCGCGGCTGACCAGCTGTTCGGATTCAACGGCGTCGAAAAGCTGGCCAAGACCGTGCCGGGTTGGCTGACCGATGACCGAGTAGAGGTGCTCCTCAACTTTTGTTCGAAAGTTGCCGATGCCTACACCGGCGCTCTGGTGACCGAGGGGCGGGAGGGCGATGTCTGACTCCCGCCGTCTCGTCGACAAACTCTGGTCCTACTGCAACGTTCTGCGCGACGACGGCGTCGGCGTCATCGAGTACACCGAACAACTCACCTACCTGTTGTTCCTCAAGATGGCGCACGAGCGCAGCATCCGGAAACTCAATCCCCAGATGATCGTGCCGGCTGAGTTCTCTTGGCAACGCCTTCTCGACGCCGAGGGCGCCGAGTTGGAGTACGTCTACACCAAGATTCTGGTCGACCTCGCACAACAGCCGGGCACGCTAGGCACGATCTTTCGGAAGGCGCAGAACCGGATCCAGGATCCGGCCAAGCTCAAGCGGCTCATCGTCGACCTGATCGACAAGGAAAACTGGTCCGCGTCGGGCACCGACCTAAAGGGCGACGCCTACGAAGAGCTGCTCTCCAAGGGGGCTTCGGACAAGGGATCGGGCGCCGGGCAGTACTTCACCCCCCGTGACCTCATCGCCGGCATCGTCGACGTGATCGACCTTCAGCCCTCCGACACGATCGTCGACCCGGCGTGCGGGACCGGTAGCTTCCTGCTCGTCGCCCACGAGCACGCAGCGCGAAACGCCGAGAACCTCACCCCCACACAGCGCAGACACCTGCGCGACGAGTTCGCGTCCGGCTACGAACTCGTCGACGGCACCGCCCGGCTCGCCGCCATGAACCTCCTACTGCACGGCATCGGCACCCCGGACGGCGACTCGCTGCTGGAGGTACGCGACGCCCTGATCGCCGACCCGGGGCGTCGCTGGTCTGTGGTCCTATCCAACCCGCCGTTCGGGCGCAAGTCCTCCCTGACGATGGTCGGTGCCGACGGCCGCGAGGTACGTGAGAATCGTGAGATCGAGCGGCAGGACTTCGTCGTCACGACGAGCAACAAGCAGCTCAACTTCATGCAGCACATCATGACGATCCTCGACATCAATGGCCGGGCGGCGGTCGTGCTTCCCGACAACGTGCTCTTCGAGGGAGGCGCTGGCGAGATCCTGCGCAAGAAGCTGTTGGCCGACTTCGATCTACACACCATGCTGCGCCTACCCACCGGCATCTTCTACGCCCAGGGCGTCAAGGCCAACGTGCTGTTCTTCGACAAGAAGCCTGCCGCCGAGCAGCCGTGGACCCAGCGGTTGTGGGTCTATGACCCGCGCACCAACCAGCACTTCACGCTCAAACAGAACCCTCTTCGCCGCCACCATCTCGAAGAGTTCGTTGAGTCCTACCTCCCGGGGAAGGATCGCTCCGAGCGCGCCGAGTCCACGCGCTGGAGGTCGTTTCTCTACGACGAATTGGTCGCCCGGGACAAGGCGAACCTCGACATCACCTGGCTGCGCGACGACTCGCTCGAAGACCCAGACAACCTTCCCGCTCCCGAGATCATTGCCCGCGAGATCGTCGAAGACCTGACCGCTGCCCTCGCCGAGTTCGAGGCGGTAGCATCCGCTTTGGAAGCGCGCAGGCCCGCAGAGTGAGCAGTGAATCCGATCTCAAGCGGCACCGTGACGAGCGGTTGAAGGTGACCACTCGCCGGGGGTTCAGCCTCGACGGATAGCTGGGCCGTCAGCTATAGTCGACACATGATCGAAGTCGTCACAACCGACGAGTTCGACGCATGGTTGAGAAAACTGAAGGACAGGCAAGCTGAAATGCGCATCTTGGAGCGCGTCGGCCGCCTAGCCAACGGTAATGCGGGTGACGTGAAGCCGGTAGTCCACGGCGTGTCGGAACTACGACTGACCTACGGCCCGGGATATCGGATCTATTATGCGCAGAAGGCGGGTCAACTCATCCTGTTGCTGTGCGGTAGTGATACATCGACCCAGCAGAGAGACATCGAGAGAGCATTACTACTTGCCGACCAGTGGCGGAGAGACGAGGACGATGATGGCGAGTGGGAGCAAGAGATACAAGAGCTTCGACGCTGCCGATTACCTCGACGACCTCGAGGACGTGACCGCCTACCTGGAGATCGCCTTCGAGGCCTCCGCGACGGATCCCACCGCGGTCCCGCGGGCGCTCGGCGTGATCGCCCGGTCCCAAAACATGAGCGAGCTCGCACGCCGCGTCGGCATGAGCCGTGATGGTCTTTATAAGGCACTATCCGAAAGAGGTAACCCGACCTGGTCGACAATCCTCAAGGTTGCCACCGCCCTCGACCTCCGCTTCGAGTTGCACACCGTCGCCTGACCTCGGCGTCCACACCAGCCTTGTTCGAGGCGGATCTGCACCGAAGTGCGGTCCTAAAAACGGAATTGACGCGCGTACAAGCGGACGCGTCTGGTTGAATACGCCTGACGGTGAAATCCGCTTCTCGTCAACCCGTGCAGCGCGCAGAGCCAGTCCAAGGCCGTGGGCATGCCCAACGGCAAGGCGAAGGCGGGCATCATCGTCGCCATCGTCTTGATGGTGCTCGGGCTTATTGTCGGCCTCGCCATCGGAATCCCGGCCTTTCAGCTGTTCTCCAAGTGCGCCGAACTCGGCCCAGGGACTCACCAGGTCAACGGGGTCAACGTCACCTGCAACGTGTGACCGGGTAGTCCACGCCGGACATGACTCGTGCTAAAGAGCCACCGCGAGCACGTACCCCATGGCGGCCACGCCCACTACGAGCACGCCGACCGTCAGGGTCACGTTCGCCAAGCCGTCGGGCAGGGCACGTTCCTCGT
>JBBSOW010000066.1:0-16542 GCA_038259365.1 Propionibacteriales bacterium | reverse complement strand
CCCGGGCCGGGGCCACCAGGCCCCCGCGCCCGGCCCCCCCCCCACCCACCGCCAACCCCCCGCGGCGCCCCGCCCGCCGCCCGCCGGCGCCGCGGGCCCCCCCCCCGAGACCGCGCAGGCGCTCGCGCTCGTGGACGACCCACTCGGCCGGGCCGACTTCGGGGAGCAAATCACCGGTGTACAGTTCCGCGACCTTCAGTTGGCACTCCAGGGCGCCGGCCCACCCTCCCCTGCGCTCGAGTTCGACAGCGCGACGGGCCGACCGCTCGAGATCGTCCAACTGGACGATCGTGTCCGGCAGGCACAGCGCGTAGCTGTCCCACCGCCTCCGCAGGCTCCCCTCGGGCAACCCTGCCGCCAACAGACACTGCCGGACGCTGGACACCGCGACCTGCAGGCTCCGGATACCGGGGCCGAGCCGGGCGGCCGGCCAGAGCGCGTCGACCAAGATCTCGCGGTGGATTTCCTGGCCGTGCCGCATGGCCAAGAACATCAGCAGCGTCTGGGCTCTGGGCCGGAGCCCGTGCCACGGCACCTCCTGGCCGTCGACCACGAACTCGAACGACCCGAGGCACCCTAGTCTGTTCGGCCCACGGCGGCCGGTGAGCGCCGCAGGACGCGGACCCGTTGGCGCCCTCGTGGCGTGGCGCGTCAGGAGCCGCTCGAGGTCAATTCCGAGGCTCCCCGCCCGGGCCTTGGCGTTATCGGCTAGCTCCTCGGCGCCGGGATCGCGACGTCGCAGCGCCCCTACCGCGCGGAAGCCGGCGGCCCACGCTTGGAGCACCGGGGCGTCGAGCTCAGCTGCGGTCGACTCCGCGACGTCGAGCATGCCGTCGCCCCCCGCGGAATCGCCGAGCGTCCGCGCCGCTCCCACGGCCAGGGCCAGGAGACAACTCGCCCAACGATCGCCCTCAAGTTGGCACTCCCGCACGAGGTTCTCTCCCGAATCGAACCAGGACGGCGTCTCGGGGTGGGCTCGTCCGAGGACGACATACTGCAACCCCCTGGCAACCCGGGACAGCCAAGGTAACGCGTCCAGGTCGGCGGCCAGGACGATCTCCTCCAACAGTCCCGCCGCGGTGTCGTCGGGACGGGCGAGTTCCACGAGGTGGGTGGCCAGCCGGATCGCCAACTTCTCCCACATGTCGAGACCGGATCCCGCGAGGGCGCGGCGCAGCTCCGCGGTCGCCCCTGCGACGTCGCCGGCGAGCAGCCGCGCGGTGCCGCCGACGAGGCCTGTCCTGTCGGCGCTGTGCTGTACGCACCGCGTGGCCAGACGGAGTCCGCGAGAGGTCTGCAATCTGGGATCGCTCGGTTTCGTGAGATCGTCCGGCGCCGACGGCAGCCAGTCCTCGGCCAGCGCTCGCTCCAGCGCACACCGGCGGCGAAAGACCCGGTCATCCAACAGGGCTTCGGCCCGCCGACACGCAGAAACCGCGTCCACGATCCGGCCGCACCGCAGCAGCCGGCGGGCGTTCGATAAGGCGATCCACGGATCGTTCGAACCCATGCGCTCGACGCCTGCCGACCACATCGGTTCGTCAGACGGTAGGGCGAACGAGGTCTGCTGTAGTAGACGCGCGACGGATCCCCAGTCGTCGGCCCGAGCGTGAGCGCGCAGCGCCGCGGACAGGTGACCCGCCCCTTCCAGGACCCCGCCGCTGCGGCGATACAACTCCCGCGCCTCCGCGACGCCGAGCTCGTCGACGAGGGACACCTCGAGGTGGGTCTGGAGCACGCAGTGATAGCGGTAGGTCGCGCCGCCGTCGGTGCTGGTGGTGAAGAACTGTTCTCGCTCCAGATCATGGAGGACGGCCGCGCTGCCGGTGGTCTGCAGGAGCCGGTCGCACACGTCGCCGCTCAACACGCCCAGGGTGCTGGTTCGCAGCAGAAACGAGCGCCGAGCCTCACCCAAGCCGTCGAGCACGTTTCGGGTCAGGTAGGAGCGGATCAGCTGGGAGCGGCCGTTCAACTCCTCGACGGCGCGAGCGAGTTCGGGGCGCGTGAGGTCACGAGTGGCGAGGTGGAACAGTTGCAGGCCGGCGGCCCAGCCGCCCGTGCGCCTGGTCAACGACGCCGCGGTCTCCGGGCAGAGGGGTTGCCGGTAGACGAGCCGGAACAGCTCCTCGACCTCCCAGGTACGAAACCGTAGAAGGTCGGCATCCACCTGGGCGAGATCGCCGGACACCAGCAGCCGGGGAATGTTGATCGCGCGAGGAGGTAGGCGGCTGCCTAGAACAATGCGGAGACTGCGCGGCCGCAGTCCGATGAAACGCGCGAGGGCGTGCTCGGCGCCACTCCCGGCCACCTCATGCAGATCGTCTACCACCAACAGCAACGGTTGACGGCGAGCCCTCTCCAAGGAGGTCACCAGTTCGTCGACCCGGCCCGTTCGGCCACCTTCGACGATCTTGCGATCCGACATCGCGTCCCCCAGCGTCAAAGCGAGATGGCTCACCAGGGAAGCCTCGGAACCGTCTTCGGCGGAGACGCTGTACCACGCCGACGGGATCTTCCCCATCGCGGCGAGCTGACAGAGCAGGGTGGTCTTGCCGGACCCCGCGGGACCACACACGCAGCCGACGCTCGGAGCGGCCGGTCCGGACAGCCGCTCCGCCAGACGGGCTCGCGCGAGGCCATCGATGTCGGGCCGGCGGAGTTTCTCCCGGAAGACGACAGGGTCCGAGGGCGGAATGCCTCGAAGTGGAAACATCTTGGCCCCCCTTACTGGGTGTCTACCCGGCTCGCACCGGACCGTGCGTGATTCGGGTCAACGTCGCACCAGCAGGCCCCCCACATAGCCCACGATGCAACCGAGGAACGTCAAGATCGCACCCGAGCCCGGACTGATGGTGAGCCCGACCACGGCGAAGGCGACGAAGAGCGCGACGAGCAACAGCGCACCAAATGCCGATGCCAACCGCGTCAACCGACCGGTCCCGCCAGTGAGACCGAAGATCGTCAGGGCGCCCAACACGATGGCGATCAACCCCGCTGAGACCATCCGCTCGATGCCGCTCAGATCCACGCTCACCCCGAACAAGCGGGCCAACGTGTCTACGTCCAGGCCAAGGCCGGTCCGGCCGCTGATCGCGAGCCAGGGACCGAACGCCCCGAGGATCATGGCGAGTCCGCCGAGCAGGGTGAACAACACCCGGGCCAGTGGGCGGTAGGACACCGCGGCCTGGATGAGCTCTCCATCGGCCTGGGCTTCCGCGTGGCCGTCCGACGCCACGATCGTGATCGGGCGGGTCATCTCCGAGGCGCCCGGGCCGCGCTTGATCCTCACCGTCACCCGACTGTTTGCCACCTTTCCGGCCGGAATATCGAGCACCCGGGGAGCAAACGCGAAACCGATGATGTTCTCCGGATCATCACCCGACATCGAGACCCGGACCGGGTAGGCGCCGCCGCGGTTGTCGACCCTCGCCGCCAGCGTCCCGCGCCGAAACGGCGCCAGGCGCAGCACGCTGGGGTCGAGCCGGACCGAGAGCAACTCGATGGCGTCGCGGGACGATGTCTGCACCAGCGTGCCCGTCGCCTCGACGTCTGTCTGTCCGTCGCTAGCGGTGATCGTGAACTGTCTCATGGCCTCCTGGCCGGGTGGTGGGCGCCTGGCGTCGAGTCTGAGCGCAACCGGTCGCGCTTGACCGGGGGGCACCTCGACCGAGGAGGCGGAGAAGGCGAAACCGAGGGCTTGCTCGGGGTCGGTGCCCCTCAAAAACACCCGAGCCGCGGATCGCCCATGCTGGTTATCCACCACGATCCGCACGACGGCGGACTCCGCGTCGTGTACACGGACGATGCTGGGCTCGGCCCGCAACTCCAGAGTCGACAACGGCGACGCGCTCGTCACCTGGACGAGGGTCACGATCGCGGTCGAGACGCGACGATCGTCTGACGCTTCCACGGTCACAGTGCGGCTCACCTCCGCACCCGCCGCCGGCGGTGGTGCTTCCAGTCTCGCCTCGACCTGGGCGGTCTTCCCCGGTGGGACGTCGACCCGCGACGGTATCCACATGACGTCGACGACCTGTTCGGGGTCGGTGGCCCTGAACTTCAGGTGCGCCCACTTCGCTCCGCCCCTGTTGTCGGCCACGACTCGGACCATCGCGGGGGCCCCGTCCTCCACGCGCACGAGGCTGGGGTGGACCTCCAACCCGACCGGGGGGTCCTCGACCTCCCGAGTGGTGGACTGATGGAGGGTGATGTAGGCGTCGACGCTTCGGCCCCCGTCGACGGCCTTGAGGGTCAACGAGCGCGAAACCTCCTGACCGGGCTCGGGAGCGGGTGCCGTCACGGTGACGCGGACCGATTCGGTGGCGCCCGGCGCGATACCGATCTCTGGTGGATCGAAAGCGAAACCCACTACCAGTTCGGGGTCCGATCCCGCAAAGCTCAGGCGTACGGCCTGATTGCTGGAGGAGTTGTCGAGCACGAGGTCGCACTCGGCGCTAGCTCGATCGCGGGCCCGAAGCATGCGTGGCTCAGCGTGCACCCGTACGGGGACGTCGATAGGCGGCACCACGAATTCCACCAGGAGATACGAGTGCGCCGGCGCCTGACTGAGCGATTCGACGCGAAGGGTGAGTCGGCCCTTGTGGGCGGGCACCAACATATCGGAGACGACCCGCAGGCGAAGCGGTACCGCTTCCTCGGTGCCGGGCAGCAACTGGACCGGTTCGCTATCCAACGCGAGCCAGGCCGGAGCGTTGGTGGCCTCCACCGCGTATCCATCGACGATGCTCGAGGTGTTCGCTACCCGCAGGGTGACCAAGGCCGGCTCTCCGGTTGCGGCTAGCTCCACCGAAGGCTGATCGGCCTCGACGTTGAACAGACCGGCGGTCGTATCGACGACAGTCGTCGAGTCAGGATCCGGGGCAGGCTCAGCCGATGTTGGCCTCGCCACCGTCTGTGTGGCGTTGGTGACCGCGCCGCCCGGCGACACGGCCTGGGCTCGGAAGACTGACTCGGACGGCGCAGGCAGGTCGACCGGGAAAGAGGGCGTCCTCGAACTGGACTTATCGGGCTCCTCATCCCACGCCAGGAACGCGTGGCAAAACAAGCAGAACTCAACATCGACCTCGTTGCGAGCACCGCATTCGGCGCATACGTTCTGCACTGTATTCACCTAATCCATTCGGGGTGAGAACTCCGCACTGTACAGCCGTTCCACGTCATTTTACTTGTTGATTATTGTCCCACTTGCCGGTGGGGTTGTCAGTAGTCAAGCGGTATTGATCCGGCCCTGTGTCAGGCCATGAGTGACGAGCGGCCGTGGCGACGGACGCGCTCCAGCGGATGAGTTCGGCGCGGGTCCTGATCGGGGGAAGGACGCCCGGCGGGGTTGCCCACTCTGCTCCCGCGATGGGTGGGATTGGAAAAACCTTCCGGCCGGGTAGACGAGACGGGTGAAGCCTGTCCGTAGGGTGGTCCGGTGACCAACCCCAATTCCCACCGACTGCGGATGACGTTCGGGGAGGACGCCGGACTCTATGATCGGTGCCGTCCCCGGTACCCGCAGGCGATGTTCGACGATCTGCGAACACTCGTCGGTAGCGATGCGAACACCAGGGTCCTGGAGATCGGCTGCGGAACCGGCCAGGCCACCGTCCCCCTCGCCCAAGCTGGGTGCGCCATCACGGCCGTCGAGCTCAGCGAGAGCCTGGCCGCGCTCGCCGCCCGCAACCTCGCCGAGTTCCCGCACACCGACGTCGTCGTCGCGGCGTTCGAGGACTGGCCGCTGCCCGAGGATGGGTTCGATCTCGTGCTGGCGGCGACCTCCTTCCACTGGCTCGACCCCGACGTCCGGGTCGCCAAGACGGCCGAAGCCCTCCGCGCCGGGGGATCCCTCGCCATCGTCTCCACCCAGCACGTCGACGGCGGAACGCGATCCTTCTTCACCGACGCCCAGCGGTGCTACGTTCGGTTCAATCCGCCCACCACGACCGACCAGGTGGCTCTTCCCGAGGCCCGCGACGTGCCGCACGACTCGGACGAACTCGATCGGACGGGACGATTCGACCGGGTCCAGTTCCGGCGTTACGAGTGGGAGCACACCTACCGCACCGCCGACTACCTCGACCTCGTATCCACCTACTCCGGCCACCGGGACCTGTCCGAGGAAGCGCGCACCGGGCTGCTGAACTGTCTCGCCCGACTGATCGACGACCAGCACGGCGGCCGCATCACCCAGCGTTACCTCACCCAGCTGGCCGTCGCGCGTCTCTCTACGCCAGCGTCGAACAGGTAGACCAGCCTGGTCTGGTCAACTAGACTAGACCCATGGTCACCGTCAACGTCCAAGAGGCCAAGACCCGGCTCAGCAATCTTCTGGCGCGGGCCGCCACGGGGGAAGAGGTTGTCATCGCCAGGGCGGGCACCCCGGTCGCGAGGCTGGTGCCGGTCGACGCTTCCCCCTCGCGGAAGTTCGGCGGGCTCGCCATGGACATTCCCGACGACTTCGACGCCCCACTGGACGAAGCGGATCTGCAGGTGTGGGAGTGAAATACCTGGTCGACACCCACGTCGTCCTGTGGCTGCTTTCCAACCCCGAACGCATCGCCACCGACGTCCGCGAGCGGTTGGCCGACCCCGCCAACGCGTTGTTGGTGTCCGCCGCCACCGGTCTCGAGATCGCTACCAAGATTCGCACCGGCAAGCTCAACGCCCCTGGGCTCGTTGCCACGTTCCCCCGTCGACTGGCCTCCATCGGCGCCACGAGCGTGCCCATCTCGCTGGAGCACGGACTGCTGGCGGGCGAGCTGGCGTGGGAGCACCGAGACCCCTTCGACCGGTTGCTCGTGGCCCAGGCCACCATCGAGGACGCCATCCTCGTGACCGTCGATTCCGCCATACTCGATCTGCCGACCCAGCGGTTCCTCACGTGGTAGGGCCGCCCAGGATGTCCCGATAGCTGATCGGACGACCGACGTTCCCGCGGGAACGTTTCATCGCGCAAGCGTCTGGAATCTGCGGCCGCGCACGAGAAGCGCTGCCGTCGGCGCTGGGCCGGCCCAACCCGACACCGAGTAGAGGCGCCCACGTGTGAGACGTTTGTCCCGTGGTGACCAGTGTTGCCGTGTTGTCCGACATTCATGGCGTCCTGCCGGTTCTGGAGGCCGTGCTCGACGAACCCGACGTCGCTTGCGCCGACCTCGTCGTCGTCACCGGCGATCACGCGGCCGGCCCGCAGCCCGTCGAGGTGCTGGATCGGCTGCTGGCGCTCGGTGAGCGCGCGGTGCTCGTGCGCGGGAACGCCGACCGTGAACTGGCCGCGCTGGCCCGGGGCGAGGCGATCGAGGTGCCCGACGAGATCACACCGTGGGCCGCCGCTCAGCTATCGACAGACCACGTCGCGCTCCTGGCCGGCTTGCCCCACCCGGTGACCGTCGACATCGACGGGTTCGGCCCGGTGCTGTTCTGCCACGGCAGCCCACGCGAGGACGAGGAGGTCGTCCTCGTCGACACCCGCCTGTCCCGCTGGGCCGAGGCGTTCGCCGACCTGCCCGCTGAGGTCCAGACGGTCGTGGGCGGGCACACCCACATGCCGTTCGTTCGCCTGGTGGATCGGCGGTGGGTGATCAACCCGGGCAGCATCGGGATGCCCTACGGGCGAGCCGGCGGGGCGTGGGCCCTGCTGCGCGAGGGGAACGTCTCGTTGCGCCACACTACGATCGACGTCGACGCCGCGGTCGAGCGCATCGTCGCCGAGTCCGGCTACCCGACTGCGCGCGAGTGGGCCGACGCCTACGTCCGCTCCGCCCATAGCGACGCCGACGCTCTGCAGGCGTTCGGGCCCCGGGACGGCCGCCCCACTTCCTGAAACTCCAGAACTATGTATAGTTGGAGTTATGGAGCAAACATCCGATCTGATGCAGCGGCTGGAGCTACTGGAGGCCTCCGTCGCCGACATCCGCCGACAACTCGCCGCGAGCTCGGCGCCGCCCAAGCCACCGAAAAAGGGACAGCCCGACGCCGCCGAGGAGTCCTGGGCGCTGGACGGGCTGCGGGAGATGGCGCCGGACTCCCCCGCGGCGGTCCTGTTCACCGGGTTCACCGAGGCCGACGGCCCGATCGCCGGACCGGTGCGCTGGCAGTACGCCCGCAGCGGCAAGGCGATCATGGACCGCGACTGGGGTGCGGCGGCCCCGGCCCTCGACGCCCTCGGCAGCCCGATCCGGCTGCGGATCCTGCAGCTCATCGCGGCGGGCATGACCGCGACCGCCGACCTCGTCGCCGACGGTGGCCTCGGCACCACCGGCCAGCTGCACCATCACCTGAAGGCGCTGCTGGCGGGTGGCTGGTTGCGCAGCCCCTCGCGCGGGCACTACGAGGTGCCCCCGAGCCGGCTGGTGCCGCTGCTCGTGATCGTCACCGCCACGGAGACGCCATGAGGAACCGGGCCGCGCGAAAGACTCCCTCGTGGCCCTGATCGCCTTCGTGCTCGCGACGGCCGTCGCCCTCCTCGTCGCGCCCAGCGGCTCGGCGTTGGACGAGACCACCTCGGGCGATCCCGTGCTGGCCGGGCGGGTCCGCGAGGCGGCGGGCACCGGGCGCGGATTCCAGTCGCTCTCGGTGGCCGAGATTACCCGGGATGCGGTGAGTTACGCGGGCGTGGGATCGCTAGCCCCCGGTTCGACGGAGGCACCCCAGCCCCAGACGGTCTACGAGCTGGGCTCCATCACCAAGACGTTCACCGGGCTCGCGCTGGCCCAGGCCGTCGAGGACAAGACCGTCAGCCTGGAGGATCGTCTGGATCAGCACCTACCCGAGCTCAAGGGCTTTCCGGCCGGCGGTGTCACGCTGGGCGATCTCGCGGCCCATCGCTCGGGCCTGCCGTCGATGACGCCAGCTCAACTGGTGAACATGCTGGCCCAGTGGCAGTTCGACGCCAGCAACGTGGCGGGGATCTCGCAGGAGCAGATCCTCGACGACACCAAGAACGCCGACGTGGCCGAGCCCGCCGACTACGACTACTCGAACTTCGGCGCCACCTTGACCGGGCTCGCCCTTGCCCGCGCCGAGGACACGACGTGGACCGGTCTCATCGGCGCGCAGGTTCTCCGGCCCAACGGCATGAGCCATACCGTGTTCGCCGCGACGCCGGCCGAGGTTCCCCCGATGCCGGACGGTTATAAGGCGAACGGACGGCTCGCCTCGCATAGCTGCTGCAACGCCATGATCCCGGCGGGCTCGGGGACGATGACGTCCGCCGAGGACATCGCCACTTACGCCCAGGCCATGCTCGAACCGGACCCGGCCGCCGATCTGGCGATGAGCCCCCGCGAACCGGCCGGGGAGTCCGAGATCGGGTTGTTCTGGCACATCACCGAGATCGAGGGGCGCCAGATCACCTGGCACAACGGCGGCACGGGTGCCTTCAAGACCATGCTGGCCATCGACCGCGCGGCGGGCAGGGCCGTCCTGGTGATGGGCAATACCGATCAAAGCGTCGACGGGCTGGGCTTCGGCCTGCTCACCGGTGCTTCTGCGTCCACCCCGCAGCTGCCGCTCACCGGACTGGTCCTGCTGGGGATCTTCGTCCTGTTTGCGATGGGCTGGCTGATCCAGTTCTGGCGCGCATCCGAGCGCAAGCCGATCCTGGGAGCGGCGCTGTGGCTCGCCGGGTTCACGCTCCTCACCCGGGCCTTGGGGCCCTGGCAGCTGGTTCCCGGCTTCACCTGGGCCGTCGTGATCGGGATATCGGCGGCCGCCGTCGCGCTGGGAATCCGCCAGCTTGCCGACGACAAACCGCGTCGCTCGACCCTGGGCAAGGTGTCGGTGGTCCTCGACATCGTCGTGGCCGCAGTGGTGCTGGCGATCGGCGTCGTTTTCAGCATTACGTGGGCGGGCTGATCGCCGGACATCGCTCGACGAGCGGCGGCGTGATGCGCTGATGTTAGATGAGGCTATGCGAACGACCCTCGATATCGATGACGACCTGTTGGCGGCGGCTCGGGTGCGAGCCCGGCAGTGAGGAGTGTCGCTGGGCGTAACGATCTCGGGGCCTTGCACCCCGATGATCGACATCACGTCCACGTATTGCCAGGATGAGTCACCGCTCGATCGAGGCGCTCGTGGGCGGTGCCTGGACGCGCTAGCCTGGCTAGGCGCCTAGTCCGAACCGGGCTACTAGCCAACCGGCGCATCACCGACGAAAGGTAGACACCCACATGAAGACCCTCTACACCGCCGAATCCCTCTCCACCGGTGGGGGCCGCAACGGCCACGTCCGCAGCACCAGCGGCCGGATCGATCTCGATCTCGCCGCCCCCGAGGCCATGGGCGGCAGCGGAAACGGCTCCAACCCCGAGGAACTGTTCGCCTGCGGTTACGCCGCCTGCTTCCACGGCGCCCTCCAGAAGGCCGCCAGCCTGGAGAAGATCGACCTGGGCGAGTCGAGCGTCGGCGCCCGCGTGCACATCGGCCCCCTCGACGAGGGCGGCTTCGGCCTCGCCGTCGATCTCGAGGTCGTCATCCCCAACCTGGAACACGACGAGGCCCAGCGCCTGGCCGACAAGGCGCACACCATGTGCCCCTACTCCAACGCCACGCGCGGCAACATCGAGGTCAACGTGTCGGTCTCCGACGACTGAGGCCTCGCACCGTCCACCGATGACGATCTGTGCATAGCCGCGATTGGTCGAGGCGCCGCCGTCTGCTGTGATCAGGTGGGTGTCTCGACCAATCCCGGCGCAGCAAGCGTGATCACCCAGACTCGCTTGGGCCCCGGTGAAATATCGAGCGCGCCGAATCCGTTGGACCAGTGAGGCCCTGCTCACTTCGCGGGGCCGCATCGCTTACGTCGCAATCTCAAGGGAGCTATGCCAACCCCACGAACCACCCGCCAGATCGTCCTCGCCGATCGGCCCCACGGCGCCCCGACGCAGAACAGCTTTCGGCTCGAGACGGCGCCGCTGCCCGAGCTGAGTCCCGGTGAGATTCTGGTGGCCAACCAGGCCATGTCGGTCGATCCCTACATGCGTGGCCGGATGAACGACACTCATTCCTACGTGCCGCCCTTCCAGATCGGGCAACCGTTGGACGGAGGTGCGGTGGGCGAGGTGATCGGCTCGGACAGCGACGACGTCGCGGTCGGCAGCCACGTCCTGCACGGCCTGGGCTGGCGCGAGCACGCCGTCCTCAACGCGTCTCAGGCTCGGGCCGTCGATACCTCGATCGCCCCCGCGTCGGCCTACCTCGGCGTCCTGGGCATGCCCGGCCTCACCGCCTACGCCGGATTGCTCAAGGCGGGAGAGTTCTCCAAGGGTGACGCCGTGTTCGTCTCCGGCGCCGCCGGCGCGGTCGGCTCGCTGGTGGGCCAGATCGCCAAGCTGAGCGGTGCCTCCCGCGTCATCGGCAGCGCCGGCTCGGCCGAGAAGGTGGAGTATCTGCGCGAACTGGGCTTCGACGCCGCGTTCAACTACAAGGATGCCCCCGTGGCCGAGCAGCTGTCCAAGGCGGCGCCCGACGGGATCGACGTCTACTTCGACAACGTCGGCGGAGACCATCTCGAGGCCGCCCTCTCGGCGTTGAACGTGCACGGACGGGTCACCCTGTGCGGCATGATCTCCCAATACAACGCCACCGAACCCGCGCCCGGCCCGCGTAACCTGGCGCTCGCCATCGGCAAGCGGCTGCGGCTGCACGGCTTGCTCGTCGGCGACTACGCGGACGTGCAGCCCGAATTCGTGGCCAAGATGGCGGGCTGGCTGCAGGCGGGCGAGATCTCCTACCGCGAGACCACCGTCGACGGACTGGAACGGGCACCCCAGGCGTTCATCGACCTGCTCAACGGCGGCAACACCGGCAAGATGGTCGTCCGCGTCTGATGCCGTCCGTCCCCACGATCCTGGCGACCTCCGGCGGTTTCCGCACAGGCGACGATGGTGCGCTGGAGTTTCATCGCCTCGTGCATCACGGCCTCGACCTATCCGGGGCCCACGGGCACAAGCCGAAGCTCGCCACCCTCGGGACCGCGTCGGGAGACCAGCGCCCGTTCACCGCTCTGCTCGACGAGGCGGCCGCCAGGGCGGGCTTCGAGCACACCGCCGTCGACCTGTTCCCGATGCCGTCGGTGCCCGACCTCGAGGCAAGCCTGCTGGATCAGGACCTCGTCTGGGTGGGCGGCGGATCGGTAGCCAACCTGTTGGCGGTCTGGCGCGTCCACGGCCTCGATGCGATCTTTCGTCGCGTCTGGGAGGCCGGCGTCGTGCTGGGCGGTGTCTCGGCCGGCTCACTGTGCTGGTTCGTCGGCGGCACTACCGACAGCTTCGGCCCCGAACTGCGCCCGGTCACCAACGGACTGGCGCTCCTGCCCTACGGCAACGGCGTGCACTACGACACCGAAGAACGCCGGCGCCCCCTCGTGCACAGGCTCGTCGCCGAGGGCACTCTCCCCGAGACCCAGTGCACCGACGACGGCGTCGGCCTGGTCTATCGCGGCACCGACCTCGTCGAGGCGGTCTCCGAGACCCCCGGCAAGGGTGCCTACGTCGTCACCCGAGCCGACAGCGGCTGCGTCGAGGAACGCCTGCCCACGCGTTATCTAGGCTAGTCGAGGGCTAGCCGCAATACAGGCGCTCGCCCGCCCCGGCGGAGGATTGTCCCATGGCAGCGCGCTCGATATATCGCCTCACGCTCAATTCATAAACCGAGCACGAAACACCAGCCCGAGCCGGGCCACCAAAATCCTGAGCGCGCCGCACCATCCCGAGCGCGCTGAGGCGGTACCGAGCAGATCGGGGAAAGCGGAAGATCGAGAACGACGGAAAATCGGGAAAGCCAACTCAACGCCGTGCGGGAACGACGGCGTGTTGACCTCGGCTCATGGTGTGGTGGGCGTAAAGGCGGAACTCGGCGGGCGCAGCCCGACGAGGCTCCCCCACGGGTAACGCCGAGGCCAGCACGCCGTCGCGGAAGTGGGCATGGCGGGAACGGCAGGACCGAATCCGCGCAAACCGTTGATAACGAACCGGTCACGGTGGTTAACTCGGACTCACACCGACCTTCACCGACGAACGGGAGCGAGCACCGCATGACTGTCTACGCGCGTCCAGGATCAGCAGATTCCAAGATCGAGGTCAAGCCTCGCTACGGCCACTTCATCGGCGGCGAGTTTGTCGATCCCGTGAAGGGTCAGTACTTCGAGAACGTCTCGCCCGTCACCGGTCAGGTGTTCACCGAGATCGCTCGCGGCACCGCCGAGGACATCGATAAGGCCATCGACGCCGCCGAGGGTGCCGCCGACGCGTGGGGCCGCACCTCGGTGGCCGAACGCTCCAACGCGCTGCTGAAGATCGCCGATCGGATCGAGCAGAATCTCGAAGACATCGCCGTGCTGGAGACCTGGGACAACGGCAAGGCCGTCCGGGAGACCCTCATGGCCGACATTCCCCTGGCCGTGGACCACTTCCGCTACTTCGCCGGCGCCCTGCGCGGGCAGGAGGGCGGCATCTCCCAGATCGACGAAGACACCGTCGCGTACCACTTCCACGAGCCGCTGGGCGTGGTCGGGCAGATCATCCCGTGGAACTTCCCCATCCTGATGGCGGTGTGGAAGCTCGCCCCCGCCCTGGCGGCCGGCAACGCCGTCGTGCTCAAGCCCGCCGAGCAGACCCCCTGGTCGATCCTGAAGTTGGCCGAGCTCATCGCGGACCTCCTGCCGCCCGGTGTGCTGAACATCGTCAACGGCTTCGGCGTCGAGGCCGGCAAGCCGCTGGCCTCGAGCCCGCGGATCGCCAAGATCGCCTTCACCGGCGAGACGACCACCGGCCGGTTGATCATGCAGTACGCCAGCCAGAACATCATCCCGGTCACCCTGGAACTGGGCGGCAAGAGCCCCAACGTGTTCTTCGACGACATCGCGCGCAGCAAGGACGCCTTCTACGACAAGGCGCTCGAGGGCTTCGCCATGTTTGCCCTCAACCAGGGTGAGGTGTGCACCTGCCCGTCGCGGGCGCTGGTGCAGGAGGCGATGTTCGACAGCTTCGTGCCCGACGCGATCGCTCGCGTCGAGGCGATCAAGATGGGCGATCCGCTCGACACCGACACGATGATGGGGGCTCAAGCGAGCAACGACCAGTTCGAGAAGATCATGTCCTATCTCGACATCGGCCGCCAAGAGGGCGCCGAGGTGCTCATCGGCGGCGGCAGGTTCGAGAACGAGGGTGACCTCGCCGACGGCTACTACGTGCAGCCCACGGTGTTCAAGGGCGATAACTCGATGCGCATCTTCCAGGAGGAGATCTTTGGTCCCGTCTTGGCGCTCACGAGCTTTGCCGACGACGCTGACGCCCTGAAGATCGCCAACGACACCCTGTACGGTCTCGGCGCCGGTGTGTGGTCTCGCGAGAGCGAGCGCACCTACCGGATGGGACGTTCCATCAAGGCCGGACGGGTGTGGACGAACTGCTATCACGCCTACCCCGCCCACGCGGCCTTCGGCGGGTACAAGCAATCCGGTATCGGCCGCGAGAACCACAAGATGATGCTGGATCACTACCAGCAGACCAAGAACCTGCTCGTTTCCTACTCTCCCGATAAGCTCGGTTTCTTCTGACCGGAGGCTTCTTCTGATCGAGGGGAGGTCGCCGAAAGGCGAGAGACATACTCCCTTATCGACGAATGGCGGAAAGGATTGGCAGGCTGTTGAACATGGAAGCGACGCCGGAACCGGGGGCGGTCTGCCCGCCCCCGGCCCCGCAGACCGACAAGGGCAGTGCGGCGAGCGGCGCCTGGCGGCGCGCCGAACTTCCCACCGACGGCGCCAGCCGCGTGGCCGTGACGCGCGAGGCCGCGGCCCTGATCTCTTCGTTGATGGCCCAACACGGGCCGGTCATGTTCCATCAGTCCGGCGGCTGCTGCGACGGCTCGTCGCCGATGTGCTATCCCGCCGGGGAGTTTCTGACCGGGAATGCCGACGTGCACCTCGGCGACCTGCACATCGAGGACGCCGACCCGATCCCGGTGTGGATCTCGCGCTCGCAATACGCCGCCTGGAAGCACACCCGCCTCACCATCGACGTCGTTGCGGGCCGCGGGGCGGGCTTCTCCCTCGAAGCGCCCGAGGGCAAGCGGTTCCTCACCCGCTCTCGCCTGTTCACCGACGCCGAGCACGCCGAACTGACCGCCGCCGGCGAGGGTTCCGCCTAGCCGGGCGTGCCGCAGCGCGCAAAACCTGTCCGGCTCGCGCGGGTCGGCCGCCGCTCCGGCCTAATTGTGGCGAGGTGACCGGAATCGCCTCGGTGTGCTTGGGTGAGTGACATGAGCGCGTCAACCGAACCCTTGCTGCACGATCCCACCCGAGCGCAGTACCCCATCCACGAGCGCACCCTCGCCAACGGCCTGCGGGTGATCGTCAACCCCGATCATGCGGCCCCGGTGGTGGCGGTGAACCTCTGGTACGACGTCGGTTCGCGCCACGAGGTGGCGGGCCGCACCGGCTTTGCGCACCTGTTCGAACACCTGATGTTCCAGGGCTCACAGTACGTAGCCACCGGTGAGCACATCGGCAAGGTGCAGGCGGCGGGCGGCTCGGTGAACGCCACCACCTGGTTCGATCGCACGAACTACTTCGAGGCGGTACCCAGCGCCGCCCTCGATCTGGCCCTGTGGCTCGAGGCCGACCGGATGGCCTCCCTCACCAGCGCGTTGACCCAGGAGAACCTCGACACCCAGCGCGAGGTGGTCAAGGAGGAGAAGCGACAACGCTACGACAACGTCCCCTATGGCGACGTGATGGAGCGCCTCGTCGCGCTGTCGTTCCCCGCCGAGCACCCCTACGGGCACACCACGATCGGCTCCATGGCCGACCTCGACGCCGCCTCGGTCGCCGACGTGGCAGAGTTCTTCGTCTCGCATTACATGCCCAACAACGCGGTGCTGACCCTGGCGGGCGATGTGACCGCCGCGGACGGCTTCGCCAAGGCCGAACAGTACTTCGGCGGTATCGCCGCGGCCGACAAGAGCCCCACACCCACCCCGAGTCCGCTCCCCCGCCTCAGCGGCGGTCGGGTGTCGCAGACCTACGCCGACGTGCCCGCCGATGCGGTCTACCTCGCCTGGCGGCTGCCCGCGCTGGACGATCCCGAGTACGACGCGCTCGAACTGGGTCTCAGCATCCTGGGCGAAGGTCAAATGGCCCGGCTGCATCAACGTCTCGTCAGGGGCCTCGACCTGGCCGAGGCGGCCTCGGCCTCGAGCATCGGGCTGATCGGCGGAAACTCCTTTGCCTTCGCCTACGCTCGCGCTCGTGACGGTGTCGAGCTCGATGCCCTGGCGAGCGCGCTGCGCGCCGAGATCGACTCCCTGGCCGAAGCCGGCCCCACGCCGCACGAGCTGGCCCGGGCCAAGGCCCAGTACGAACGCGGCTGGTTGCAGACCTTGGCCCACCTGGAGTCCCGGGCCGATCAGTTCGGCGAGATGGCAACCCTGCTGGGCGATCCGAACCGCGTCAACACCCGCCTCGCCGAGATCGCGGCCGTCGGCGTCGAGGAGGTCGGTCGCGCCTGCGCCAACTGGCTGCCCTCCGCCTACAGT
>JBBSOW010000065.1:0-16976 GCA_038259365.1 Propionibacteriales bacterium | reverse complement strand
CACTGCGCAGGAACGTGGACTTTCCGCCCTGGTTGGCACCGGTGATGATGATCAGTGGTTTGCCGTCGGCGCTTAGATCGTTCCCCTGCACCGGCGTCGGGGAGCTCAGCGCCAGACAGGGGTCGTAGAGTCCGGTCGCGGTGAGTGTCGAACCGCCCGCGGGCCGTGGTTCGGGCCGACACAGCGGCAGGTCTTGGCTGGTCAGTCTCGCGTGCAGGTTGAGGCAGCCGAGATAGAAGGCCAGCTCGGCGCGTAACGCGATGAAGAACCGCAGGATGTGCTCTGCGGCTTGGCCGAGCGCGTCGGCGGCGAGCGTGAGGATGCGGTCGCGCAGGCGGGCGAGGTCTTGGTGGGCGCCGTAGTCATCGTGCGGCATGGTGCGGCTGAAGTACGGGCGCTTGACGGGCGGGTGCCGGGGCAGCAGGTGGCTCTGGTTCTCTCGGCGGGGCGCCCGCAGCACGTAGTCGACGCCTTGGCTGCCACGGCCCAGATGGGCACTGGCGACCAAGCCGTCCCGGAAGCGCAGGGTGCGCAGACGGTCGTCGACTTCAGCGAAGTAGTCGTCGTCGAGTTCGGCGTCGAGTGTGGCGAAGAACCGCGTGAAGGCCGGGGAGGTGAATGCGGTGGCGTGTTGGTCGGACAGTTCGTGGAGGTGTCGCAGGATGACGACGAACATCTGCAAGGCGTTGACCGAGCGGTCGAGCAGGGCTTCGCTGCTTCTGCTGAAGTGGTTGGCCCGATAGATCTCATGCTCCTGGTCGACGGCCTGGCAGGCCAGCTCGTACAGGATACGCACCACACCCGGTTGGCCCAGGCAGTCGTCGAGGGCCCGCTCGCGGTAGACGATCTGGCTCGGTGCGGTCAGCCGGGCGAGGGTGGCGGTGCGGATCGAGGCCTGGATAAACTTGTCGCCGTCGGCGGCAGCCGCCCATAGCGTGGCCAGGTCGAGGTCCTGGATCAGGTCTGCCTCGCCGGGCTGTTCCTCGGGCTCGGGGTCGAAGTCGCGGTCGTCGAACATCAACAACACTCTCATCGGCTCAACTCCTCGACGAGGCGGTCGAAGCCGAGACCGTACTTGTCCGCGATGGCGCGGGCGTACGCGCGGCCGTCGGCCGGTTGTCTGATGACCTTGTGGGTGCGGGTAGCTGGGTCGTCGGGAACCACGGTGCTGACCATGCTGACGGTCTTGTCGTTGAGGGTGGTCAGTTCGTCGAGGAAGGTGACGCACACGCACACCGCGTCAAGTGCGGACACCTGGTGAAGGATCTGGCGGCTCAGGAAGAGCGCGTCGGCAGCCGTGGCTGAGTTGAACATCTCGTTGATGATGATCAGGCTGGCCGGCGTCGCGAGAGCGAAGTCATCGCGCAGCTGGTTCAGTTCGGTCTGCAGTCTCCCGATCATGGTGGTGCTGTCTTCAGCCCGTTCGAAGTGGGTGAAGATCTGGTCGCAGATGAACAGTCGGGTCTCGCGGCCGGGGACGGGACAGCCCAGACGGGCCAGGTAGTGCAGTTGTCCGACCGTGCGGGCCAGCGTGGTCTTGCCGCCGTTGTTCGGCCCCGAGATCACGAGGATGCGTTCGGCGCCGGTCAGGGTGATGTCGTTGCCCACGATCTCGCCCTTCGGCGCGCTCTGTTGGACGGGGTGGCCCGCCGGGTCGGCCGGGCCTCGTACCGAGGTGGAGTGGCGTCTGGGTGGGGGGTGCAGCAGGCGGGCCAGGGCGAGGTCGAAGGTGTCGAGGGCCTGTTCGCTCTTGTCGGTGTCAGACAGGCGGGGGTAGCTGAATGCCAGTCCAGCCGCCTGCAGCGGTGCGATGTAGTCGAGGTAGGAGAGGTAGAACTGGATGTCACGGTCGAAGCAGGCGACCACCGGGTCGAGATAGCCTGTGTGCTGGCCGCAGAAGGCATCCAGAGCGGTAAACACGTCGGGGTAGAGCTGCGCGACGAGGTCGAGGATGCCGGTGCCTGCGTAGGCCTCCCAGGGTTGGGCGGGGGTCTGCGCGCCGCCGCCGGAGTGCTGTTGGAATCGAGCGAAGGTGGCGTCGACCTGCCTGCCGGAGTCGGCCTCATCGTCGTAGCCGGCCACGGTGATTCGGTCGCCGCGGATGACGACGACGTAGTGCACGTCGTCCAGCATGGCCCCCAGCCGAGTCGTCTCGGCGTGCAGCGCACGAAACCCGGCCGAATCTACATATCCGCGCAGATAGCCGGCCAGATCACGCAGGCCGCGAGAGCGGGTTTCGGCGGACTGGAGACCATCGGCGAGTTCAAGCACGGCCTGGCAGTACTCCTCGACGGCGTTGAGGAAGAACCGGGTTCGGTAGTGATGCTGCAGGCCGTGGTCGTCCTCGCGGATCTCCCTGGTTCGGTAGTGGAACTGGTGGACCAGCCGCCGCCGCGCGAACGTGCGGACCGGCTCGATGATGTCGGCGCGGTCGAGGTCACGGAACACCTCGTGGCGGTAGCGCAGCGCGTCTGGGTCACGCAGCGGCGACCAGTACACGCTGGTCATGTCGTAGTCGGCCAGGTTCGCCGTGACATCGTCGACGACCTGATCGAGGTTGAGGTCGCCGAAGAAGACCGGCTCCTGCGGTGGCAGAGCGACCCCCTGCTCGGCCGGGCGCTGCCCCTGTGGGAAGAGCACGTCCGGCGCGGCTACCACAGGAACCTCAACTCACCCGGCCCCTGGGCGTGTCGGGGCGCGACCCACAGAGCCAGCCGGGTTGGGTGCCGCCAGGGCGAGCACCTCATCAGAAGCGGATTCCGCACGCGTCGCCCCTTCACCAACAGGTCGCCATCAGCAGGGCTGCGGTTAGAAGCTCACGCTCCAGGCGGGCACCATCGCCTGACCCTCATCATACCCTCGGGTCCTGCCACCAGGCCAGACCGCGACGAGCTCACGTAGGGTGCGCGCAGTGCGGAGGCGAACCTGCTGCCCGTCGGAGGTGTCCTGCCACGCGGGGTCGAACGCGATCTTGTCCAAGTCCCAGATCTTTGTCCACCTCGACAAAGCTCTCGGCCTGGATCTCCTCCGACGCCAGTTCGGCCCCAATGTCTGGTGAGGTTGCGGGATATCGACTGGCTCGAGCAACAAACAGCGGAATGGCTACCGGGCGGCGGTGCCCTCGACGTAGTCGTCGTCGTGGCCCTTGACCCAGGCCATCAGCTTGCGGAGCTCGCGGCCGGTGGTCTCGATGGGGTGGGATTCGCCCTTCTTGCGGAACTCGGTGAACTCGGGGGCGCCGGCGTCCTGGTCGTCGATGAAGCGCTGAGCGAACTTGCCGTTGCGGATATCCTCCAGAACGCCCTGCATGTTCTTCTTCACGTGCTCGTCGACGACGCGCGGCCCGGAGACGTAGTCGCCGAACTCGGCGGTGTCGGAGACGCTCCAGCGCTGCTTGGCGATGCCTCCCTCGTACATGAGGTCGACGATGAGCTTGAGCTCGTGCAGGCACTCGAAGTAGGCGATCTCGGGCTGGTAGCCCGCCTCGATGAGGGTCTCGAAGCCGTACATGACGAGCTGGCTGGCGCCGCCGCACAGCACCGCCTGCTCGCCGAACAGGTCGGTCTCGGTCTCCTCGGTGAAGGTGGTCTTGATGCCACCGGCGCGCAATCCGCCGATGCCCTTGGCGTAGGCCAGGGCGAGATCCCAGGCGTTGCCGGAGGCGTCCTGCTCCACGGCGACGAGCACGGGCACGCCGCGACCCTCGGAGTACTCGCGACGCACCAGGTGGCCCGGACCCTTCGGCGCGACCATGGCCACGTCGATCCCCTCCGGCGGTTTGATGTAGCCGAACCGGATGTTGAAGCCGTGGGCGAAGAACAGGGCGTCGCCGGGTTCGAGGTTGGGCTCGATGGCCTCGGCGTAGACCTTGCGCTGAATGTGATCGGGCACCAGGACCATGATGAGGTCGGCCTCTTGGCACGCCCGCTCGGGGGTGACCACGCGGAGACCCTGGGATTCGGCGCGCTCGCGGCTGCGGCTGCTCTCGGGCAGGCCGACGCGGACGTCGATGCCGGAATCGCGCAGCGACAGGGCGTGGGCGTGACCCTGGCTACCGAAACCGATCACGGCGACGCTGCGGTCTTGGATGACGGAAAGGTCGGCGTCGGAGTCGTAGAACATCTGAGCGGGCACGGGTGAAATCTCCTTATTGAATGGCGGAAGGTAGGGAAGTCTGGGGGCGGTTCCGGCTAGACGATACGCGTGACGCGGGCGCCGCGATCGGCCGCCCGGCTGTTGCGGTCGGTGATGGCGCGGCTGCCGCGCCCCATCGCGACGAGGCCGGACTGGGCGAGTTCTCGCACCCCGAAGGGCTCGAGCATCGAGATCAGCGCCTCGAGCTTGTGCCGGCTGCCCGTGGCCTCGATGACGATGGAGTCGGTGGTGGTGTCGACGGCCTTGGCCTTGAACAGGTTGATCACGTCGAGCACGTCCGAGCGGTTGTGAGCCTCGGCGCGCACCTTGATCAACACCAGCTCGCGGCGGATCGCGGTGTCGTCGAGTTCGACGATCTTGATCACCTCGATCAGCTTGTTCAGCTGCTTGGTCATCTGTTCGAGAACGTGATCTTCGGCGGCCACGACGACGGTCATCCGCGAGAGCTCGGGAGACTCGGTGGGGCCGACGGCGAGGGACTCGATGTTGTAGCCGCGACGAGAGAACAGCGCCGCCACCCGGGTCAGCACGCCCGGCTTGTTCTCCACCAGCACGCTCAAGGTGTGTCTGTTCACAGCTGATCCTCCTCGTCCCACACGGGCGCCATGTCGCGGGCGATCTGGATGGCGTCGTTGCTCGTGCCCGCCGCGACCATCGGCCACACCATGGCGTCCTTGTGCACGACGAACTCGACGACCACGGGCTTGTCGTTGATCGAGAGCGCCTTGTTGATCACCTCATCGACCTCGGCCTCGGTGGTGGCGCGGAGCCCCACGCACCCCATCGCCTCTGCGAGCATGGGGAAGTTCGGCACCATGTTGGTCTCGAGATCGGTGTTGGAGTATCGCTTGTCGTAGAACAAGGTCTGCCATTGGCGCACCATGCCGAGGCTCTGATTGTTGATGATCGCGATCTTGATCGGGATGTTGTTCAGGGCGCAGGTGACCAGCTCTTGGTTGGTCATCTGGAAGCAGCCGTCCCCGTCGATCCCCCACACCACCGTGTCGGGGCAGCCGGCCTTGGCGCCCATGGCGGCGGGGAGGCAGTAACCCATCGTGCCCAGTCCGCCGGAGTTCAGCCAACGGCCCGGGAACTCGAAGGGCAGGAAGTGCGCCGACCACATCTGGTGCTGACCCACGCCGGCGGCGTAGATCGAGTCCGGCGGGCTGAGCTCACCGATGCGCCGGATGACCTCTTGCGGACTCAGGATGCCGTCACCGGTGATCTGGGGATCGGTCGGGTATTTGGCCTTGATGTCGGTGAGGTTGTTCCGCCACGACGAGATGTCGGGCAGATCGGCCGTCTTCAGCAGGGCGGTCAGTTGGCTGATGACCTCCTTGGCGTCGCCCACGATCGGCACGTCGGCCACGCGGTTCTTGGAGATCTCGGCCGGATCGATGTCGGCGTGGATCACCTTGGCCAGCGGGGCGAAGCTGGAGAGCAAGCCGGTCACGCGGTCGTCGAACCGGGTGCCGAGGGCGATGAGCAGGTCCGAGCGCTGCAGCGCCCCCACCGCGGCCACGGTGCCGTGCATGCCGGGCATCCCCATGTTGAGGGGGTGGCTGTCGGGCACCGCACCGCGGGCCATCAGCGTGGTGACGACGGGGATCTGGGTCAGCTCGACCAGCTCCGCCAACTCCCCGGCCGCCTGCGCCTTGATGACGCCGCCGCCGACGTACAGCACGGGGCTGCTGGCCTGCTCGATGAGCTTGGCGGCCTCGCGCACCTGCTTGGCGTGCGGCTTGGTGACCGGGTGATACCCGGGCAGGTCGAGTTCGGTCGGCCACTCGAAGGTGGTCGGGTTGGTCAGGGCGTCCTTGGTGATGTCCACCAGCACGGGACCGGGGCGCCCGGTACTGGCCAGGTGGAAGGCCGCGGCGATGGCGTGCGCAATGTCGTCGGGGTCGGTGACCAAGAAGCTGTGCTTGGTGATGGGCATCGTGATGCCGCGGATGTCGGCCTCTTGGAAGGCGTCGGTCCCGATCGCCTTGCTGCCCACCTGCCCGGTGATGGCCACTATCGGCACCGAATCCATGTAGGCGTCGGCGAGCGGGGTGACCAGATTGGTGGCGCCCGGTCCCGACGTGGCCATGCACACCCCGACCTTACCGGTGGCCACCGCGTACCCCTGAGCGGCGTGGCCGGCGCCCTGCTCGTGGCGGACCAGGATGTGGCGGACCTGCTCGGAATCGTAGAGCGGATCATAGGCCGGGAGAATGGCCCCGCCGGGGATCCCGAAGATGACCTCGACGCCGGCTCGCTCGAGGGCGAGGACGAGCGACTTGGAGCCGGTGATGCTGGCCCCCGCCTCCTGCCCGGCTGAGCCCCGGGGGGCTGGCTTACCCACTGACGCGCCCACCGCCGAGGGCTTGGCGGCCCCCTGCTTGGCGGCGGACATCGCGGCGGCGGGACTGGGCGAAGCGGTCGTGCCCATCATCTTTGCCTCTCACTCGGTTGCATCTAGCTGTCTCCAGCGTGCATGAAAAAACCCCCGCTGCCTAAGCAGACGAGGGAGCGTGTCGGTGGCCAGAGGAACCGACACGCTAACTAACGACGAGAATCTGGGGGTCGTGCACCATCCAATGGTGCAACGAAGCGCCGGGCGTGTCAACGGGTGAAACGGCGTGTCTCATCATGTGGCCACTTTCGACCGGCCAGTGGACGGCAGTCCGCGGCCTGCCAGCATCGACGCCCCAAGGCCCACCACCAGGACGGCCCCGGTGATGGGGCCCAGGCTGCCGATCAGATCCTGCCACCACGCGTAACCGGCCTCCCGGCCGCCGCCGTAGGGCAGCACCGCCAGCGGCAACCCGACGCTGACCCACAACGACCAGAACAGGCCGACGCCGCGCAGCCACCTCGGCATCGACGCCCCGGTGAGCAACCCGATGGCCAGCGGCAGGATCCACACGTAGTGGTGGGTCCACGACAACGGCGAGGCCAGGCAGGTGGCCAGACCGACGAGGCCGATCGCCACCGCCCTATCGGCCAGCGTGACCGCCCGCTGCCACCAGTGCCGGGCCGCCGCGACGGCGACCCCGGCGATCAGGAGCCCGGCGGCGAGGCCGACGATCGTCGCGGGCGCGGACGTGCCGACCAGCCGCGCGAACGCCCCCAACACCGACTGGTTGCCGACGTAACTCGGGCCCGACGGGGCACGCGTGTTGCCGCCAGCCAGTCCGGTCCAGTAGTCGAGGGTCTGGGTCGGTTGGAAGATCGCCCCCACGGCGGTGGAGAGGCAGAAGGCCACGAAGGCGACGATGGCGAACTTCTTGCGCCCGCTGACGAAGGCGAAGACGGCGAACAGCGCCGGGGTGAGCTTGATGGCCGTGGCCAGCCCGACCAGCGAGCCGCGCAGCCACGAGCGGTCGGCGGAGAACCGGGCGCCTGGACGCGGGAGCAGATCGGCCACGACGAGGAACATGAGCAAGGTGTTGACCTGGCCGTAGCCCAGCGTCGTGCGCAGCGGCTCGCAGCCGACGACGACCGCGACGCCGAGCAGGCCCAACCGCCAGCCCCGCGGCCCCCCGCACCGCCTGATGACCGACTGCTGGGCTGCCACCCCGGCGCCGGTCCACAACACCTGCCACAGCGTGTAGGGGCCGACCGCGAGCGGCGCCATCAGCACCGCGGCGAACGGCGGGTAGATGAAGGTCAGGTTCCACCCGGGGCTGCGGGTGAGGTAGATATCCTTACCCGCCAACATGTCGCGGACGGCGTAGATGTAGACGTCGAGGTCGATCGTGGCCGGGCGCCACGGCCACAGGTGACCGCCGGAGATGATGAACGGCAGCAGCACCAACGCCACCGCGAGCGGCGGCAGCAGCTCGCTCAGCAGGCGCCGCCAGCGTGGTCCCGAGGCGAGCGCCAACTCCGGCGTGGCGGTGCTCAGGCTCACGCGTTCTCGCCGGTCAGCTGGCGATGCACCGCCGCCAGGTCGTCCTCGTCCGCCAAGGTGTGCGGGCCGATGAGGTTGCCGAGCCCGGCGGAATCGGCGTAGCGCGGGATGAGGTGAACGTGCAGGTGGAATACCTCTTGGCCCGCCACGGAGCCGGCGCTGGAGAGCACGTTGAGCCCGTCGGCACCCAGGCGTTCGGTCAGCAGCGTGGCGGTGGTCTCGATCGCCGGCGCGATCTCGATCAGCGTGCCTGGTTGGCTCCGGAGGTCCTCCACGTGGCGGCGCGGGATCACCAGGGTGTGTCCCCGGTGCCACGGCGAGATGTCGAGAAACGCGATCGCGGTGTCGTCGGCGTAGACCTGCCGCGATCCGATGTCGCCGGCGACGATGGCACAGAACAAGCAATCCATGACCGCCATAATTCCACTTGTGGGCGGGTTCGCCTAGTTCGGCTCGTCGTCAGCTGACTTCGTTGGCCAGAGACTCGCCGTCGGCCAACCGGGTGAGCTGGGCGGCGATGAGCCGATCCCGGCGCGGGAAGAACGCGGTGCTGGCCCCGCCGACGTGCGGGACGATCAGCGCGTTCTCGCAGTCCCACAACGGGTGCTCCGGCGGCAGCGGCTCGGGATCGGTGACGTCGAGGGCGGCCCGCAGGCGCCCGCTGGAGACCTCGGCCAGCAGCGCGTCGGTGTCGACGACCTTGCCGCGGGACACGTTGACGACCATTGCCCCGTCGGGCAGCGCGGCCAGGGCTTCGGCGTCGATCAGGCCGGTGGTCTCCTCGGACAGCGGCACGATGACGAACACGATGTCGACCTCGGCCAGGAGTTCGGTCAGCTCCGAGACCGGGTGCACCTCGGGCTCGGAGCGCGGACGCCGGGCGACGCGGGTGATCGAGGCCACCTCGAACCCGGCGAGTCGACGCTCGATGGACGCCCCAATCCCGCCGTAACCCAGGATGAGCACCCGCTTGTCGGCCAGAGACTCCCCGAACTGCTGATCCCAATGGTGTTCGGCCTGTCGTCGGGCAAACCTGTCGAGACGGCGGCCGCTGGCGATGGCGAGGCCGACCGCCAGCTCGGCGGTGGACGCGTCGTGCACCCCGGCGGCGTTGCAGACCGCCACCCCGTCGGGCACCCGCTCCAACACGCCCTCGTACCCGGCGGTCTGCAGCTGGACGACCTTGAGGCCGGTCATCTCCTCGCTGCGATCCAGCCCGCGGTTGCCGCTCATATAGGGCAGCACGAGGAACTCCACCTCCGCGATGGAATTTGGCCACGATTCGACGTCGGGAAACGCCACCAGCTCGACGCTCCCGGGCAGATCCCCCAGCTTCTGGTGGGCGAGCTCGACGCTCTCGTAGGGCACCCAGGCGATCATGCGGACTCCCTCATGCGGCTTCCTTCGGTAGGCGGACGGCGAACCCGGCGGCGGCCAGGGCCCGCTTCACCCCGGCAATGCTCAGGGTTTGGTAGTGGAACACGCTGGCGGCCAGGACGGCGTCGGCTCCGGCGCGCACGGCCTCGACGAAGTGCTCCTCGGTGCCCGCCCCGCCGGAGGCGATGAGGGGCACGCTGACCACCTGGCGCACCGCCGAGATCATCTCGACGTCGAAGCCCGCTCGGGTGCCGTCGGCGTCCATCGAGTTCAACAACACCTCTCCCGCCCCCAGTTCGACCGCGCGACGGGCCCATTCGAGGGCGTCCAGGCCGGCGGAGCGTCGGCCGCCGTGGGTGGTGACACCGAGGCCGGACGGCCGGTCGGATTCGCGGCGCGCGTCGACCGAGAGCACGAGCACCTGGTTGCCGAAGCGGCGGGTGATCTCCGAGATCACCTCGGGACGGGCGATGGCGGCGCTGTTGATGCCGACCTTGTCGGCCCCGGTCCGCAGGAGTTGATCGACGTCGTCAGCGCTGCGGACTCCCCCACCGACGGTCAACGGGATGAAGACGGTCTCGGCGGTCCTCGCGACGACCTCGCGGGTGGTGTGGCGGGCCTCCACGGAGGCCGAGATGTCGAGGAAGGTGAGCTCGTCGGCGCCCTCGCGGCCGTAGAGCGTCGCCAGCTCGACGGGATCGCCCGCATCGGCGAGGTTGACGAAGTTGACCCCCTTCACCACCCGCCCGTCGTGCACGTCCAGGCACGGGATCACCCGCACTGCCACTGCCATGGTTGCTGCCCTTGTCCCGCCGTCGGTGGTGCCTTGGGAATCGCTCATCCGCGGATCAGCTTAGCGGGAGCCCCCGCGGCCGGCCTGTCGCCTGGGCAGTCTCGGTTGTCCGCGTCCGGGGGGTGGCTCTTCCCCTGTCGCATCGACTGGGGTTAGGGTAGCCTTATTAACGGAATCACTCCGTTGAAAATAATCCGAGGGAGACTACAGATGAAACTGGTCAAGCAAGGTGAGGCGTTGCTTCGTCGACCACCGGTGCCCAACGCCCCGACCGTCAGCGTGTTTTTCGGCGGTGCGGACGAGGCCGGCCGCGACGTCGGTCTGGTCCGAGTGCGCGTTCCGGCGGGCAGCGGTATGGCGGCGCACCGACACAACGGATCGGACGTCATCTTGACCCCGGCCGTCGGCATGGTTCGGATCAGCAAGGGCGAGGAGAGCGTCGAGGTGTACGTCGGCGACTCGGTGCTGATCGGCAAGGACGAAGAGGTGTCCCTGTCGAACCCGGGCGACTCGGCCGCCGAGGTGATCGTGGCCGCAGGACCCACCGACTTCGTCGCGGGCATCCGCGAGTGGCCCGAGCCCGACGCGGACTGAACCGGACCGCGTGGAATCGAACCGTCTGTAGGAGAACGATGAACAGCGACACCCGGCCCGACCTCCCCGGCGAAGGCCTCGACGCCGCCACGATGCCCGCCTGTTGGATGCTGGCGCGGATCGGCAAACGTGTGCTCCGATGATGGGTCAAGCTGCGCTGCTCGCCGTTTTGGTGCTGGCTGTCAGCGTGTGGGTAGGCGGCTACGTGGCGATCGTGGTCGTGGCGAGAACCGCTACCCAAACTCTGACGCCCGAGTTCAGAGTGCAGTTCTTCCGGGCTCTGGGGCGGAGGTATCTGTGGGTAGGCCTTCCTGCCCTGCTCATCGCGTTGACCCTCGGCGCCTTCCTCCTGCGCGATCACGCCTGGGATGCGCTGCTGCTCGGGACGCTCGTCGCAGCAGTTGTCCTCGTTGGACTCCTTGTCGTGGCGGTCGCGCAGGCAC
Source organism: Propionibacteriales bacterium (assembly GCA_038259365.1). GTDB lineage: Bacteria > Actinomycetota > Actinomycetes > Propionibacteriales > Propionibacteriaceae > JBBSOW01. The sequence continues at coordinate 5,716 of JBBSOW010000065.1, read as the reverse complement.
GCCGAATGACCCGGCTCCGTCGTCAGGCCGGCAAAGATCCCACTAACCACGACCTCGGCGAGGAGGTCGCCCGTGGTGGTCGCCGGGCCGCGGCCCTTCGGGCGATGCTCGGAGTGCTCAGCGTGTCGCTGGTCGTTCTCGGTGCCTTCTTGGGCTATTACTGACCCCGACGTTCGGCGAAAAACAGTGGTGCGGGCGTCGCCAACTGCCACACCGGGTGACCGATGCCAGACCCCCAACAAAGGCGCGAAACCCAAACCCCTAGAGTGGACACTCGATCCATAGTAGAACGATAAGCGGTCGCGACGCGACGTTGCGCGACTACGAGAGCCCGTGGCCACAGTGACGTGTGGCGAAGCTCAGCCTGACAACCAGAGGACATTCAACGATGAATAAGCCGACGTTAGCCGTGCTGGCCGTCCTGATGGCGTCGAGCTTCCTCATCACTGCGTGCGGGTCTGCCGCGAAAGGGGCTGCGAAGGGTGAGGGTGGCGCGGCGGCCGAACACACCCTGCGCCTGGCCCTGAACCAGACCGAGGACCACCCCTCGTTCATTGCCCTGGACCATTTCGGCGACCGGCTGAAGGAGCGCACCGGCGGAGCGTACGGCATCAACGTCTACCCCAACGAGACTCTTGGCGCTCAGCAGGAGGCGCTGCTGCTCGTCAACGAGAACGTCATCGACATGGCGATCGTGTCCGGTCCCCAGTTGGAGAACCTGAACGAAGACTTCAAGGTGTTCAACCTGCCCAAGGTGTTCGACTCGGTGGAACACCAGATGCGCGTCGTGCACGACAAGTCCATCGTCGGGGAGCTGTACGCCTCCCTGGAAGAGGACAACAACACCACCGTGCTCGGCGGGTTCACCCAGGGCGCCCGAAGCATCTACAGCGCCAAGGGGCCGGTGGAGACCCCGGCCGACCTGGCCGGACAGAAGATCCGCGTGCAGGAAAGCGAACTGTTCGTCCAGATGATCCAGGCGATGGGAGGGTCGGCTACTCCGATGGCCTACGGCGAGGTCTACACCGCCTTGCAGTCCGGCGTCCTCGATGGCGCCGAGAACAACGAGGTTTCCTACTTCACCCAAAAACACTTCGAGGTGGCTCCCTACTACTCCTACACCAATCACCTCGTCGGGCTGGACTACCTCATCGTCAATACCGGGGTTCTCGAGGACATGTCGCCCGAGCAGCGCCGAATATTCGACGAGGAGTGGACCAACACCTACCAGGAACACACCGATCTCTGGCTGGCGGCGACGAAGGACGCCATCGCGTCGGCCACCGAGGCCGGGGCCACCTTCATCGAGATCGACCCCGCCCCCTTCACCAAGGCCCTGCAGCCGTTGATCGACAACTCGCTCACCACCGATACCCAACGCGCGATCTACCGGGCCACCCGAGAGGCCGTGCGATGACCACCGACCCGAAGGGGCTGAACGCCATGGGAGCGGTCAAGAAAACGCTCGACAAGATCTTGAAGGTGATTTCGGTGGCGCTGTTTGCGCTGCTGGTCCTCATCGTGGTGTGGCAGGTCATCAGTCGGCAGATCCTGCAGGACCCGGCCGGCTGGACCGAAGAACTCGCCCGCTTCACGTTCGTGTGGCTGGGGTTCTTCGCCGCCACCCTGGTCTTTGCCGAACGTGGCCACATCGCCGTCGATTTCGTGGCCCGCAAGGCGCCGCCAGCGGTTCAAAAGGGCAGCGGTATCCTCTCTGAACTCGCCATCATCGCGTTCGCGGTCTTGGTCCTGGTGTGGGGCGGATGGCGGGCCGTGGTCGGCACGTGGGGTCAACGCCTGGGAGTACTACCCGCGCAACTCGGCATGGTGTACATCGTGATGCCGATCGCCGGGGTGCTCATCACTTTCTACGCCGTCTACCACCTCGCCGGGATTCTGACCGGACACGTGTCGCCGCTCGTCTCCGCGGTCGACCTCGCCGACGAGTCTGCGAGCTGAGGAAGCCATGGACCCCACCGTTCTGGCCGCGCTGATCCTGCTGTTCGGGATCGGCTTCGCCATCCTCGCCGGTGTCCCGATCGCGGTCGGGATCGTGCTCTCCTCGCTGGCCGCCACCGCGGTTCTGCTCGGGCCCCAAGGCGCCGGCGTGGCCATTGCCCAGCGCACCTTCACCGGCATCAACTCCTTCCCGTTGCTGGCGATACCCCTGTTCGTGTTGGCGGGCGTGTTGATGAACAACGGCGGGATCGCCGGACGGTTGATCGACGCCGCCAAGGTCATGACCGGTCGGCTGCCGGCCAACCTGGCCTCGACCAACGTCGTCGCCAACGCGATGTTCGGTGCGGTCAGTGGCGCCGCCGTCGCCGCGGCGGCCGCCGTGGGGACGGTCACCGGGCCACGCATGGCCGAGGAGGGGTACGACAAGCGTTTCTCCGCCGCCGTCAACGTCGCCTCCGCCCCGTCGGGGATGTTGATCCCGCCCAGCAACACGTTCATCGTCTACTCGCTGGTCTCCTCGACCTCGGTGGCCGCCCTGTTCATGGCCGGATTGGGGCCGGGCCTGGTGTGGACCGGCGCCTGCCTCATCGTCGTCCTGGTGTACGCGAGCAGGCACCCCGAGCTGCGGACCACCGACCGGCCCACCCTGGCGCAGGGGCTGCTGATCGTGTGGCGGGCCATACCTTCCCTGCTGATGATCGTCATCGTGATCGGTGGCATCCTGGGCGGCTTCTTCACCGCGACCGAGTCGGCCGCCATCGCCGTGGTCTACTGCTTGATCCTGGGGTTCGTCTATCGCGCGATCAAGGTGACCCAGCTGCCCGAGATCCTGCTCGACGCCGCCCGCACCACGGCGATCGTCATGCTGCTGGTCGGTGTTTCCTCGGGGCTGTCGTTCGTGATGTCGCTGGCTCAGATCCCGAACCTGGTGTCGGAGAAGATGCTCGGTCTCACCGACAGCCCGACGCTGATCCTGCTGATGATGATGCTGATCCTGCTCGTGGTCGGGACGTTCATGGACCCCACCCCCGCCATCCTCATCTTCACCCCCATCTTCTTGCCGATCGTGACCACCTTCGGCATCGATCCGGTCCATTTCGGCACGATCCTGGTGTTCAACCTCGGCATCGGGGTGATCACCCCACCGGTGGGAAACGTCCTGTTCATCGGCGCGCGGGTGGCGGGCCTTCGCATCGAGCCGGTAGCGGCCAAGCTCGTGCCGTTCCTTATCGCCTTGCTCGTGGGTCTGCTCCTCGTCGTCTTCATTCCGCAGCTGTCGCTCTGGTTACCCACCGCGCTTGGTTTGATCACGCCGTAGCGCCGGGCCCCGCCGGGCTCGGATGCTGCTCGACACCCTCGCCCGCACGCTGAGCGTTCGTCACCAGCTCAAACGCGGATCCGCTAGCCGTTCAGCTATTGGCCAGGAGCTTGCGCACCACCCACTGGTTAATGCTCAGGTTCTCCTCGGCCGCCCGCAGGGCAACATCTCGATGCAACGTCTCACCTAGCCGGAGGTTGAACTTACCGGAGTAGCTCCGCTCCGAGAACGGCTCCGGGACGTCTTCGCCTTGCTCGACCATGTCGGCGATGACTTCAGTGAGCAGAATCTGCAGACCCTCGAGTGCTTGGACCTGCGAAGGTGCCAACCAAGACAGAGACGCAAACTCGGCCACGGTGGCCACGAACTCGTCGTCCTCTGATGACCAAGCAACTCGGTAGGTGTAGTGAGACACCGAATCCTGCTGTCGCTCCAGCATGTCCATCACTCACCCTCCTCTTTATCTATGGCCTTCAGCACCTGACGTACTTAGCTTTGCCTTTGTCGTTTTGGATGTTGACGCGGGGATCGCCCGGCCATGGTGTCTTGAATACTGCGTGCGAGGAACCGGTCTGCCGAGGCTCCCCGAAGTAAAACTTGCACACCTTGCGAAGTCGTTGTACGCGACGTTCTGCTGGGACCGCCGCATCGCCTTAACGAGTGCTTCTGCGATGCCACGCTCTCATGGTACTGCGCACGGTACTGCTCATCAAGCAGCCGCTTCGTGCAACGCAGCTTGATGCTTTGGCCTTAGAGTGAAACCCATGATCGACCTGGACCCCGAGTTCACCCGTCTCCCCCTCAAACAACTCGCTACTGCGGCACTCGACCGGGCCACCGGTTTGGGTGCCAGCCACGCCGACGTGCGGATCGAGCGCATCCGCGAGGGCGAGCTGGTGCTGCGCGACGGGGAGCTGGAACGCTCCAGCGACGATCTCACCCTGGGCATCGCCGTCCGCGTGATCTTCGACGGTAGCTGGGGCTTCGCCGCCGGCGTCACGCTGAGCGACGAGGCCGCCCAGACCCTCGCCGAGCAGGCGGTGACCGCGGCCCGGGTGTCGGTGCCGCTGACGGCCGCGGCGGTGGAGCTCGCACCCGAGCCCGTCCACGCCGACCAGAGCTGGATCTCGGCCTACGAGGTCAACCCGTTCGAGGTCCCCGAGGCCGAGCGGATCGCCCGGCTGCGCGAGCTGTCGGATCCGCTACTGGCCGCCGAGGGGGTCGATCACGTGGACGCCCAGGTGCTGTTCGTGCAGGAGAATCTGTTCTACGCCGACTCCGCCGGCACCTCCACCGTCCAGCAGCGGCTGCGGATCTTTCCCGAGATCACCGCCACGACCGTGACCGACGACGGTTTTTCCTCGATGCGCACCTGCAGCCCGCCGGCGGGCCGCGGCTGGGAGTACCTCACCGGCACGGGCTGGGACTTCGACGCCGAGATCGCCGCGCTGCCCGCCCACCTGGCCGCCCACGTCGCCGCGCCGTCGGTGCAGCCCGGGCGCTACGACCTCGTCATCGATCCCACCAACCTGTGGCTCACCATCCACGAGTCGGTCGCCCACGCCACCGAGCTGGACCGGGCCCTGGGTTACGAGGCCGCCTACGCGGGCACCTCGTTCGCCACCCTCGACAACCTCGACACGCTGCAGTACGGCTCGCCGGCGATGAACGTCGTGGGCGATCGCGTCACTCCGCACGGGCTGGCCTCCATCGGGTTCGATTCCGAGGGCGTGGAGGCACAGAGCTTCGACATCATCCGCGACGGGGTCCTCGTCGGCTACCAACTCAACCGCCAGATGGCCGCCGAACAGGACATGGGCCGCTCGAACGGGTGCGCCTACGCCGACTCCCCCGGCCACATCCCGCTGCAGCGGATGCCGAACGTCTCCCTGCAGCCCGCCGCGGACGGGCCGAGCGTCGAGGAGCTGATCGCCCAGGTGGAGGACGGCATCTACATCGTCGGGGACAACTCGTGGTCCATCGACATGCAGCGCTACAACTTCCAGTTCACCGGCCAGCGCTTCTTCAAGATCGAACGAGGCAAGGTCGTCGGCCAGCTGCGCGACGTCGCCTACCAGGCCACCACCACCGAGTTCTGGAACTCCATGGAGGCAGTGGGCGGCCCGCAGACCTACCTGCTGGCGGGGGCGAACAACTGCGGCAAGGGCCAGCCCGGCCAGGTGGCCCCGGTCTCCCACGGCTGCCCCGCCGCGCTGTTCCGCTCCGTCAACGTCCTCAACACCCGCTCAGAGGGAGGGCTCATATGAGCCGAACTGATAATGTGAGCGTCACCGACTGGATCGACGCCGCCCTCGACGCGGCCCGGCCGCACGAGGCGGTGGTCATCGTGGACGAGGCCACCGAGATCAACCTGCGCTGGGCCAACAACTCGCTGACCACCAACGGCCAGATGCACGAGCGGAGCATCACCGTGCACGT
>JBBSOW010000064.1:0-17019 GCA_038259365.1 Propionibacteriales bacterium | reverse complement strand
GAGGCAAGGTCGTCGGCCAGCTGCGCGACGTCGCCTACCAGGCCACCACCACCGAATTCTGGAACTCCATGGAGGCCGTCGGCGGCCCGCAGACCTACCTGCTGGCGGGGGCGAACAACTGCGGCAAGGGCCAGCCCGGCCAGGTGGCCCCGGTCTCGCACGGCTGCCCCGCCGCGCTGTTCCGCTCCGTCAACGTCCTCAACACCCGCTCCGAAGGGGGACTCTCATGAGCACACGTATCGAGAACGACGTCACGGGCTGGATCGACGCCGCCCTCGACGCTGCCCGGCCGCACGAGGCGGTGGTCATCGTGGACGAGGCCACCGAGATCAACCTGCGCTGGGCCAACAACTCGCTGACCACCAACGGCCAGATGCACGAGCGGAGCATCACCGTGCACGTGTTCGCCGAGGTCGACGAGGGCACGGCCAGCGGCACGGTCACCGCCCCGCTCACGGCCGACACCCAGATCGCCGACGTCGTCGCGGCCGCCACCCGGGCCGCCGTCGGCGGCGAGGCCAACTCCGAGGCCGCGCCGCTGGTCTCGGGTCCGCAGGATGCGGACTTCGCCGACCCCGCCGCGCCCGCCTCGATCGAGCAACTCGCCGGCTTCGCCGCCGGCCTCGGCCAACTCTTCGACGGCTACCGCGAGCGCGGCGACCTGCTGTTCGGCTTCGCCGAGTCCGTGCTCAGCACCACCTGGGTGGCCACGTCGGCGGGGGCACGGCGCCGCCACGTGCAGCCGCGAGATCGCGTGGAGATCAACGCCAAGCGCCCAGCGACCAAGGCGTCGGTCTGGGTCGGGCGGCCCAGCATCGATGTCGACGTGGCCACCCTCGGCGACGAACTGACCGCCCGGCTGGAGTGGTCGGCCAACCGCATCGACCTGCCCGCCGGACGCTACGAGACCCTGCTGCCCCCGGGGGCCGTCGCGGACCTGCTGATCCCGGCGTACTGGCGGATGTCGGCCAAGGACGCCGCCGAGGGGCGCTCGGTGTGGTCGAAGGCGGGATCCACCGAGACCCGGATCGGCGAGCGTCTGGCCCCGCTCCCTCTTACCCTGGCCAGCGACCCCGCCGCGGCCGGTATAGAACAGGCCCCCTTCGCCATCGTCCACGGCAACGTCAGCGGCGAGATGAGCGTGTTCGACAACGCGGCGCCGGTCGAGGCCGTCGATCTGATCTCCGACGGGGTGTTGGCCCAGCTGATCCGCACCCGCGGTTACGCCGCTAAGACGGACGCAGACTTCGTCTTCCCCACCGAGAACCTCATCGTCTCCGCCGGCGGCTCCGCCACCCTGGGGGAGATGATCGCCGGCACGGAGCGCGGTCTGCTGCTCACCTGCCTGTGGTACCTGCGCGAGGTGGAGGCCGAGACGCTGCTGACCACCGGCCTCACCCGCGACGGCGTCTTCCTCATCGAGGACGGCCGGGTGGTGGGCGCGGTGAACAACTTCCGGTTCAACGAATCCCCGGTCGACCTGCTCCGCCGCGTCACCGAGGTCGGCGCCAGCGAGCTGACGCTGTGCCGAGAATGGAACGACTTCTTCCCCCACACCATCACCCCACCCATGCGCGTCCGCGACTTCAACATGTCGACGGTGTCCGCCGCGACCTAGGAGATCCGCAACGCCTTTTAGCCGAAACCCGTCGGCATGGGCCGCCATGAGTTGAAGCGTCGAGGAGAGGTTCTTGTCGGTTCGCACCGTCCCATCCTCTTGAATCGCGACTAGCCGGTCGTTCCAGCGTGAGATAGATCGAGCGCGGTGGTGCCCACGCGAGATCGATCAGGCGGTCCTTGGGCGCGGCCGGCTCGGGTAGGCAGAGTTCGGCCAGCAAGACTTCAACCTTGGAGCAGCATCTTCGCGCGCCACGGTCTCGGGCACTCGTTCGCTCAACCCGTTCTCCACGTTGTAGCGGTAACCGAGTCGTGATCGCCATTCGTAGGTGCCTGGTTCGGGTTGGCTGAGTTGCCAGCCGCCGTGAGTTTTGGCCCGGTGTTCGCGCCGCCCAAGGGGACCCAGGTTGGACGGCCGGGTCTGGCCCGGCGGCCCGCTGGCCCGGTAGGGGACGGTGTGATCCAGATCGGCGGGCACCGAGCGGGTGGTGGAGAACGGGAAGATCGAGAACGGTTCGCGAATTGTCAGTTGAGTGCGCATCCGATCGGGGATCTCGTAGGCGTCGGCGCCCGGGTCACCGGCCAGGTCCAGCACCGGCAACAGCCGGACCCGGCTATGGCCCACCAGCTCGCGCACCTGGTCGAGGAGTAGAGGCCCGATCGAATCCTCGCGAGCCACCGCGCCTGCAGTTTCGGGTTCGAGGTGTTCGCTGGCCACATGGACCACGACGGTCGCGTCGGGGTCGGGGCAGGGTGCCACGGTCGGTGGGCCGGGCGAGGTCGGCGAGAGCTTCGGAGCGCAGCTGCGGCAACGATTCCGGCCGGCCTTCGAGGACCATGGCGTGGGCGATGGAATCGATGGCGTTCTTCAGGCTGACGGCGTCGGCGGTGTTCATTCGCGCCACCAGGGTGGAAGAGCCGTCGCCGTCGTGCTGGATGGCGACGAACCGGTCGGCCCTCCGTTCGGCGGCCCGTTGGGCCGCTAAGGCCTGATCGGCGCAGACGATGAGCCCCTCGGTGCGGCGTAACAGCCGTCGCCACGCCAACCGGCCCCACGCCGATTCCAGCCGCCGGTCCACCAGCAGGGCCGCGTCGCGGCTGAGGCCGGCTTCGGCGCAGCGGGCGGCGATCTTGCGGGCCTGCCACACCGGGATCTCACCGCGGCCCAGGGCCGCCCACAGCCGGGGGTGGCGGTGCCGCAGGTTCATCACATCGCGGATCAACGCCCACGCCGACACCTCCCCGACCTTCAGCATCGCCGCCAACTCAAGAACCAAGAACTCCGCAAACTCCGGGGTCCCGTCCGCGCCAGAGGCCACCAACCGTTCGCTGCCCGCCAGCTGCACCGGCCCGAGGTGCACGAGGCGTCCACCAGCTCGGCCACCCGCTGAACTTGCCGCACCTGAGCCGCCTTCTCCGCCGCCAGGTCGTCGAGCAATGCGTCGGCGATTCTGTGAATGGTTCCTTCCATGAACCAAGTCAATCAGGCGGGTCTGACAAAATCGGACCAGTCAAGCCGGATCGATCACCGATTTCGCATGAGGACCGGATCTCTGCGACAAAGTAGCCGCGCGTTCGTTGTGCGGGTCACTTCGATGGGCTGGTTCCGACACGGCAAGCGTCGTCGACCTAGACGACCCCGCCCGCCTCGGTCTGGAACGAGACGACGCCGCGGCGCATGTCGTCGACGATCCGGCGACAGTTGGCGCGGGTCGGCCCACGGGCGGCGGCGGCCGCGATCTGATCGGCGAAGTCGATGACCTGGCGGATCCAGCGGACGAAGTCCCCGGCGGTGAGCCCGGAGGTGTCCAGCACGTCGCTCAGCTCGGCGCCGTCGGTCCAGCGGTAGGCGGCGACGGCGAAGCCGATGTCGGGCTCGGGCCCACGCGGGAGGCGGTGGTCGGCCTCCAGCATCGAGACCTCGCGCCAGGTGCGGCGCAACCGGCCCAGCGCGTCCTCGCTCGCGATCGTTGGCATCCGCGGGCTCCGGTCCCGATCGTTGCTGCGGCGAGCCTGGTAGACCAGCGCCGAGAGCACCGCCGCCAGCTCGGGGCCGCTGAGGTCGTCGAACACCCCGCGCCGCAAACACTCCGCGGCCACCAGATCGAGCTCGTTGTAGATCCGGGCCAGCATCCGCCCCTGCTCGGTGATGAGGTTGCCCCCCTCGCCGAGGTAGCCCAGCGACTCCAGCACGAGGCAGATCTTGTCGAACTGGTGGGCGATGGTGTTGGTCCGGTGCGAGACGCGGCGCTCCAACCGCTCGACGTCGCGCTCCAGCCCGAGCGCCCGCTCGGCGATCCGGGCGTGCTTCTCCCGGTCCGGGCACTGGTGGCAGGGATGGACGCGCAGCCGCTCGCGCAGGCGGGCGATCTGGGCCATCGCCTCCTCATCGGCCATGGGCGCCCGGTAACGTGCAGCGGCGCCGTCGTGGCTGTTCAGCCGGGACCGCATGGCGGCGTGTAGGTTGCGTTTGGACGCGGCCTGCTTGGGGTCGAACTGCTTGGGCACCCGGATCCGGGTGGCCGGGTTCGGCGGGGTCGGGAAGTCGGTCAGCGAGAGCCGGCGCACCTGCTTGTCCTCGGTCAGCACCAGCGGCCGGGGCGCGTCACGATCCCCGGTCCCGGGCTCGATGACGACGGCCCAGCCGCTGGACTTTCCCCCGGGCACGGAGACGACGTCGCCGCGCTCGAGGCCCAGCATGGCCTGGAGCGATTCGGCGCGCTTGTCGGCCTTGCGGTTGCGGGCGGCCTCGGCCTCGATGCGGGCGATCTCGGAGCGGATCGTGGCGTAGGCCATGAAGTCGCCTCGCTCACACGCGGCCTGGACGCGCAGCTTGGCGATCGCGTCGTCGTTCTTCGACATGGAACGCGCCATCCCCACCACCGAGCGGTCGGTCTGGAACTGGGCGAAGGACTGCTCCAGCAGCACTCGGGCCCGATCCCGCCCGACAGCGCCGACGAGGTTGACGGCCATGTTGTAGGTGGGCGCGAAGGAGGATTTCAGCGGATAGGTGCGCTTGGAGGCCAGGCCCGCGACCGCGCGCGGGTCGAGCCCCGGTTGCCACAGCACCACCGCGTGACCCTCGACGTCGATGCCGCGCCGCCCGGCCCGCCCGGTGAGCTGGGTGTACTCCCCCGGCGAGATGTCGGCGTGGGTCTCGCCGTTGTACTTGACCAGCTTCTCCAACACGACGCTGCGGGCCGGCATGTTGATGCCCAGCGCCAGCGTCTCGGTGGCGAACACCACCTTGCACAGCCCGCGCAGGAAGCACTCCTCCACGGCCTCCTTGAAGGCCGGCAGCATGCCTGCGTGGTGGGCCGCGACGCCGCGTTTTAGCGCCTCGAAGAAGCGCGGGTACTCCAGCGCCACCAGATCCTCGTGGCTGAGCCCCTCGATGTGGGAGTCGACGATCCGGGCGATCTCGCGACGCTCGGCCGAGTTGGTGAGACGAGCCCCGGCCTGCATCAGCTGCTTGACCGCCATGTCGCAGCCGATGCGGGAGAAGATGAAGAAGATCGCCGGCAACAGGTCCGCACGGGCCAGCGTTTCGATCGCATCGGGGCGGCTAGGGATCAGCTTGCTGCGGGAGCGATGCTCGCTCGACGCCCCCCCGCCGTAGGCGCCGGAGCCGTAGGTGCCGGAGCCGTAGGTGCCGCGCTTCTTACCTTTACCGTTGCGGCCGCGCGGGCGCCGCGAGTCGTCGCGGACGGTCCGCGATTCCGAGCGCGCCAAGGAGACCAACTGTGGGTTGACGTCGGGTTTGGCGCCCGGATCCTCGTCGGCGAACAGGTCGTACACCTGTCGCCCGGCGAGCACGTGCTGGTACAGCGGCACGGGCCGGCGCTCGGAGACGACGACGGCCATGTCGCCGCGGACCTCGGAGAGCCAATCCCCGAATTCCTCGGCGTTGCTGACCGTGGCCGAGAGGGCCACGATCTGCACCGAATCGGCCAGCCCGATGATGACCTCCTCCCAGACCGCGCCGCGGAACCGGTCGGCGAGGTAGTGCACCTCGTCCATGACCACGTAACCCAGGTTGGTGAGGGTGGTGGAGTTGGCGTACAACATGTTGCGCAGCACCTCGGTGGTCATCACGACCACGGGCGCGTCGCCGTTGATCGACGAGTCGCCGGTCAGCAGGCCGACGTTGTCCGCCCCGTGCCGGGCGACGAGATCGGCGTACTTCTGGTTCGACAGCGCCTTGATCGGGGTGGTGTAGAAGCACTTGCGCCCCCGTTCCAGGGCCAGGTAGACCGCGAATTCGCCCGCAATGGTCTTGCCCGCCCCCGTGGGCGCGGCCACGAGCACGCCCGAGCCCGCCTCGATGTGCCTGCAGGCCTCGATTTGGAAGTCGTCGAAGCCGAAGCCGTAGGCGTCGGCGAAGTTGGTTAGCGCCGGGGTGGCCTGCCGGGCCCGAAATCGGGCGTAGCGCTCCGAGGGGCTGAGGATCTGATCGTCGTCGTCCATGGTGGATCCAACCTAACCGGGGCGGGGTAGTCGAGCCGAACAGCGCGCTGGCGGCCTAGGCTGTCGGCTCGGCGAAAATGGTGAGCGCACCGGGCACGGTGGTGGCGGTGCTGGCGCCACCCGGTAGTTCCTCGCCGTCTCCCATCACCAGGCCGCTGCCGCCGCGCAGTTCGACGCTGCGGGCCTGGCGCTGCTCCACGCACGGATGCGAGGCGAACCTGCCGGAGAACATCTGCGGCAGCAGGGTCAGCAGGGTGGCCCGGTTGACCGGATGGATGATGGTGAGGTCGAGCATCCCGTCGGCGGTATCGGCGCGGGGACAGATCTTCATTCCGCCCCCGAAGTAGGCCCCGTTGCCGACCGCGATCAGCATGGCTTTGAGCGATTCCGGTTCGCCATCGATGGTCATCTCGTAGTCCAGGGGTTGGAAGCCGGCCAGCTCGGCTATTGCCGCCACGGTGTAGCGCAGGTTGCCCTTGGGCCAGCTCATCTCGTTGGCCCGTTTATTGACCAAAGCGTCGAAGCCGGTAGCCAGCACGCTGCCGATGTGGCGCTGGGTCTGGTCGGCACTATCGACGCGCACCAGATCCACCTGCCGGGTGTGCCCGGCCATGACGACCTTCGCCCCGTGCACGGGGCTGGCGTACGGCAGGCCGAAGGCGCGGCACATGTCGTTGCCGGTGCCCGCGGGGATGAGGCCCAGGGTGACGGGGGTGTTGGCGCAGGCGTTCACGCCCAAGTGCATCATGCCGTCCCCGCCCATGACGGCCACCGAATCGCCGTCGACAGCCGAGGCCACGACCTTACCCAGCGCGTCCTCGGTCTCACCCACGCCCTCGGTTTGGATCACCTCGAAGCGCTCGCGGCCCTTGGAGACCAGCTTGTTGATGACGAAGGGCAGAGAGGTCCTCGCCCGCCCGCGGCCCGCGGTGGGGTTGACGACCAGGGTGAGCCGGGACACTAGCCCCCATCCTCGGCTTCTGCTTTGACCTTGGCCCGGCGCCTATCGTTGACGTGCGCGAGGGCCTCGGCCACCAGGAACAACACCAGCATGGGCAGCGCCAGGGCCAGCATCGAGAAGGGGTCGGTGGACGGCGTCGCCACGGCCCCGAAGACGAACGAGCCGAAGATCACCACGTTGCGGGCCTTCGACAATTGCTGGGCGCTGACGACCCCCACGAAATTCAACATCAAGACCACGACGGGGATGAGGAAGGCGATCCCGAAGACGATCATGAGCCGCAGCATGAAGTTCAAGAAGTACGGCAGGTCCAACAGGTTGGTGACGGGCGCATCCTCGGGGGTGAAGCTCAACATCACCGAGATGCCCTTGGGCATGACGAAGTAACCCAGCATGACCCCGGCCAAGAACAGCGGCGCGGCGGCGCCCACGAAGCTCATCGCCCACTTCTTCTCCTTGGCGAGCAGGCCCGGCATGATGAACGCCCACAGCTGCCACAGCCACACCGGGGACGACAAGACGAGGCCCGCGACAAGGCAGATCTTCAACAGCAAGGTGAACGGCGCGGTGACGCCGATGTTGACGATGGAGGTTTCGATCTCGGGATGTTTGATCGCGAGATCCGCCGCGGCGCGCGTGTAGGGGAACAGCAGCACGCCGTACAGCGGGCGCCAGAAAATGGCCGCGAAAGACGTGGCCAACACCACCGAGCCAGCGGCCAGAATGAGCCGATAGCGCAACTCTTTGATGTGCTCGAAGAGCGTCATGTTGCCGTCGGGCGGTAAGGGTGGCGGTTTCAGCCACGCCAGACTTACCCGACGGCCGCCAAGGGTCAGCGACACAAGGGTTCGGGCCTATCCGCGATCGTCGGGGTCGATGACCTCGGCGTCGTGCACCGTGGAATCCGCGCGATCGGTGGGAGGCTGCTCGAAGTCCCGGACGCCGACCGAGTAGGGGCTGTTGTCGTTCCCCTCGGCGTCGGTAACCGGGTCCGCCTTGGCCTGGTCCTCGCGGATGCTGCGGGTCTCCTGCTTGAACTCGCGGATCGCCTTACCCGAGCTCTTACCGAGCCCGGCCAACCGCGTCCCGCCGAACAGCAGCAGCACCACGGCCAAGATGATCAGCAGCTCGGGCACTCCCAGCCCAAAAATAGCCAAGGGATTCATACAAGTCCTCGTTTCACGTCCGCGGTTGATACATGGTCATTCTACGCTGGTCCGGGCAAGCCGACGCGGATCCGGCGTGGATACCTGGCAGGAGTCTCGCGGTTTGTCGGCCCTAGTCGGCGAAGTGGGCGCCCGCCGACTCGGCGGGCGGTTCAAAGCGGATCTGAGAAACCAGCTCGCCCAGCTCCTCGGCGCGTGTGCCGATCATCTCGATCTCCGACAGCACATCGCCGACCTTATGGGCGAGCCAGACGCCGTAGCTGACAACCGTGATGATCCCGGCCATGGCGATGCCCGCGAAGATCAGTACCCACATCATGACCGCCACCCTACCGGCCCTACGTCCCTGTGCGCTCCGCCGTAGGCGGCGAGCGCTTCGCGAGCCCGCGATGCGGCGCCCGCTCGTGCCCGGGCCGCGGCGCCCTCGGCCGGATCGGTGGGCCGGTCGTCGGTGGGCGTGCTGTCGTGACGCAGGCTGTCGTGAGGCAGGCTCTCGGTGGGCCCGGTAGTGGTGAGCCTGGTGTCGGCGCTTGGGCTCCCGCTCGATACCTCCACCACGTCGGGCCCCAGCCTCAACAGCAGGCCGGTCAGCCAATCCAGGTCGACGACAAAGAGTTCGATCGTGGTCAGCTCACCGGTCGATCGATGCACCTCGTGCACGGGATAGTACTCGGCGATCCAGGCCGAGGACTGCCGCACGGTGAGCCGGACCCGTTCGCTCTCGGCGAGTCGCTGGTCCCACGTGCTGACCGGCCCGGGATGCTCCCCCGCCACGTCGTCGCCGAGCTCGACGGCCGCCATCCGATCGAGCCGGAAGCTGCGCCACCCGCCACGCTCGGTGTCAAAAGCCTCGAGGTAGGCGTAGCCGTCGCGGACGAGAATCTGATTCGGATCAACGCGTCGACGGCTGGTCGAGCCTCGCGAACCGCCGTCGTAGGTGATGACGAGCTGGCGGCCGGCCACGATCGCGGAGTCGATGGTGCTGCGCAACCCTGCGGCGGCGGTGCTCACCTGGACGTGCACTCGCTCGGTGGAGCGGGCGGCCTCCCCGGCGACGCCACGAAGCTTGTCCACCGCCGAATCGATGGCGGACGCCGACGCCTCGGCCGCGACCTCTCGTAGCGAGCGCAGCCCGGCGATGAGCGTGGTCGCCTCGGCGGAGGTGAAGCGCAGCGGCCGGGAAAGGTACTCGGCATTGCTCAGGTGGATGGCACCCAGACCGTCGACGGTGTCCATGTCGATCTCGATCAGGTCACCGGGCAACAGGCCGGGAAGCCCACACATGTAGAGCACCCCGAGATCGTTTCGGACCTGGCGAGGCGTGATCTCGAAGACCCGTGCGACCTCGTCGATGGAAACCCCGTCGTGGCCCAACAGGTAGGGCACCATCGCGAGCAGTCGCTCGACCTGCACCTCGGACCTCATCGGGCCCCCTCGCTGAGGTCACGCTCACCGGCCGCGGCCAACCAACGCAGCTGCGCCACCACGGCCTCCCGCACCTCGATCGGCTCCACCACGACGACATCCGCACCGTGCGAACACACCTCGCCGACGAAGGAATTCGGATCGGCGTACCCGACGCGATAGGCCGCGAACTCCTCGCCCGCTCGCCAGTCCGAAGAGGGAATATCGGCGTCGTCTCCGAGCTCGATCTCCTGACCCCGGCGACGCAGGGTGGGGGCGGCGCCAACCCGGATCGCCACGACGGCGGTCTCGCGTGGGGTGGGTGGCTCCAACGACTTGGCGAGCGCTCGGGCGTCGACGTCGGCCGGCACCTGGAACGCGTCCGGGCCGGCGACGATCTCGGGCACATCCTCGATGCGCGAGAGCCGGAAGATCCGCGGGGCCCGGCGGTCCAGATCGTAACCGGTGACGTACCAGCGCCCCTTGGCGGAGGCGATGACCCAGGGCTCCAGGCGTCGAAGTCGATGATCGCGGTAGTGGAACTCCACGCGACTCCGGGTTAGCACCGCGTTCCACATCGGCTCGAAGGCCGGCTCGCGCGCGGCGAGCGGGGTCCTGATGAGCCCAGTCAGACCCTCGACGGCGCCGCGGGGTTGGACGCCGGCGGCCGCCAGTTTCACCAGCGCACGTCGGGTGGAGGCGGCGAGGGCTGCCTGCTCCCACGTCTCCCCCGCCAGCGCGACGACGGCTGCCTCCTCGGCGGTGAATTCGATGGGCTGCAACTCGAAATCCGAGCGCGGGATCCGGTAGCCGTACTCGTCGTCGAAGAGAATGGAATTGCTGCCGGTCTCGATGGGCACCCCCATCGCGCGCAGCTCGTCCTTGTCTCGCTCGAAGGTGCGCTCGAACGCGGCGTCGCCGAGCCCCGCGTACCCCTCCACAGCGTCGCGGAGGTGCTCCCGGGTGACGAACCGGCGGGCCGAGAGCAGGGCGATGGTCAGGTTGATGATGCGTTCAGACTTGCGTTGCGTCACCGTGACTCCCTCCCGTGTCGGCGTCGCCTGTGAAGTTACCAGCCAAGATCTAAGCTGAGCGCTTCGACACGTGCGGTTCGAGGGATGTGGGAGGCGTGGGGCGATGAGGCCGGGGACGACAGGGATCGGGGCGGGCCGTTTCGCCCCCAGCCCCAGCTCGGAGTTACACCTGGGCAACCTGCGCACGGCGATGCTGGCCTGGCTGTTCGCCCGGCGCAGTGGGCGGGCTTTCGTGCTCCGCATCGAGGATCTCGATCGGCTGCGGTCCGCCGACTCCGACGCCGTCGCCGCCGTCCAGCGCGCGGACCTGCTCGATCTCGGGCTCGATTTCGACCCGCCCTGCTGGTGGCAATCCCGGCGCCTACCGCTGTACCGGGAGACCATCGCCTCGCTCGGGGAGGCGACGTATGAGTGTTACTGCACCCGACGCGAGATCGCCGAGGCCGCCAGCGCGCCGCACGAGGGGTTTCGGCCCTATCCCGGTACCTGCGCACGCCTGAGCGAGGCGGAACGGGCCGAGCGTCGGCGCGCCAGGCCGGCGGCCATCCGGATCCGCGCCGACGGCGCCCGCCACAGCGTCACCGATGTGCTGCACGGTCGCTACACCGCGGTCGTGGACGATTTCGTCCTGCAACGCAACGACGGCACCCCGGCCTACAACCTCGCGGTGGTCGTCGACGACGCCGCCGGCGGGATAGATCAGGTGGTCCGCGGGGACGATCTGCTGAGCTCGGCGCCCCGTCAGGCGTGGCTCACCGAGCGGTTGGGCCACCCCAGCCCCCAATACGCGCACGTGCCGCTGGCGATGAGCCCGGCCACGACGCCGCACAAGCCCGTCCGGTTGGCCAAGCGAGACGGCGCGGTGACGATGGGCGAGTTGCGCGCCGGCGGAATGTCGGTCTCTCGGGTGCGCAGCCTCTTGGCGGCCTCGCTGGGCCTGGCCGAACCCGGCGAGGCGGTGAGCATGGACACCCTGCTCGAACGATTCGATCCCGCCGCGCTGTCTGTCGAACCCTGGATCGTCGATCCGTTCGCCCACTGGTCCGGATAGTCCCCGCCCGACGAGTTCGGCTCCGGTTCCAGCCTCGGTTCCGGGGAACGGTTGAGGCCTATATGCCATATGCGGGGTCTGGGACCGAGGTTGGAACACCCCGGAGCGCGCGGGGCCTTCGGAATTTCCTGGCCAGCGCGGAGGCTAGGTCCTAACATGGCAATCATGGCGGAGGCGCGGCAACATAATGAAACGACATTGGCCGGTGGCGTGGTGCACGAGTTGCCCGACGACCTAGCGACGGCCCTCAGAGAAACCGACGAGGTCCGCGCGGCGTGGTCCGACATCACCGAGCTGGCCCGCAACGAGTTCATCTGCTGGGTCACCGACGCGAAGAAGCCCGAAACCAGGGCGCGGCGGGTCCGGCGGACCTGCGAGGAATTGGCCGAGGGCATGCGCCGGCCGTGCTGCTGGCCCGGCTGCAAGCACCGCTGACAGCAGCCTACTGGGCGGGCTGCCCGGGCTGGGTATAGAGGATGTCGACGACGAAGACCAGGGTCTCGCCCTTGCCGATCTTGAGTTCTTTGTTGCCCTCGGGATAGGCCTGCTCGGGTGGCACGACGAGCAGTACTCGGCTGCCGACGGTCTTGCCGACGAGCCCCTTCTGCCAGCCGGGGATCAGCGAGTTCAGCGGGCCGGTCTCGGATTCCTTGGCGTAGTTGGAGTCGACGACCTTGCCGCTCTTCCACGACACGGCCTTGTAGTCCACGGTGACCGCGTCGGTCTCGGTGACCTTCGCGCCGTCTCCCTTGATGAGGGTCGCCACCTCGAGCTTGGCCGGCGGATCGGACTCCGGCACCTCGATGCTCGGATCGTCGCCCGAGCCCACCTTGGGCAGGCCCGCCGGAGCGGGCTTGGCCTCGCCCTGCGGGCCCTTCAGGGTGGTGGAGACGATGTCGACCACGAAGATGAGGGTGTCCCCCACCTCGATGCCGGCTTGAGGGTTGCCGCCGGAGCCGTCGTAGGCGTCGGGCCCGGGCATCGCGATGAGCACCTGGCTGCCCACCTGCTGGCCGGTGAGGCCCTTTTGGAACCCGGGGATCACCTGGGATAGCGGGAACTTGGCGGTCTGCTTGCGCTCGAAGGAGCTATCGAACTTCTTGCCGGTGCGGGCGTCCACGCCGACGTAGTCGACCTCCACGGTGCCGGACTTGTCCACCATGGGGCCCTTGCCGGGCTCGAGCACCTTGACCCGGGTCTTGTCGATCGCCCACGGGGTCTTGAGGACCACCTTGGGTTCGGCGCCCTTCTTGCCGGAGACCTTGATGGCCGACAGGTCCTGCGACGCCTTCACCGCCGGCTTGGCCGGGCTCGCCGCCGGGGAGGACGCGGGGCTATCGCTCGCGGCCGGAGGGGCCGACGGGCTGGCGGCGGGATCGACTTCCTTCGCCCCGCAGGCAGAGATCAGGACGAGGGCCCCGATGGCCGCGACGGCGGCTAGTTGGCGGCGCAGCGCCGACGGGGTGGGGCGGGTTAGGGGGCGAGGGTTCGAAGGCACGCGGCAAAACTACCCGACTCGGCGCTTGCACCCTAAAAGCTACGGGTGTTCGCCGATCGACTCGATCAACCGATCGACCCGTTCGTCGGAGTAGACGAACGGGTCCTTGCATAACACGGTGCGCTGGGACTGATCGTTGAGCTTGAGGTGGACCCAATCGACGGTGTAGTCCACCCCGGCATCGCGGGCGGCCTGGATGAACCGTCCCCGCAGCTGCGCCCGGGTCCTGGGCGGCGGGTTCTTCCGCGCGAACGCCACGTCGGACTCTTCGACGACGGTCTCGACGGCGCCCCGCCGGGCGGCGAGCTGGTACAGGCCCCGGTCCGGGGCGATGTCGTGATAGGCCAGGTCCACCTGGGCCAGCCGCGGATCCCCGAGGCTCAGGTTGTGCCGATCCGCGAAGCGGTTCAGCAGCCGCAACTTGATGGCCCAATCGACCTCGGTATCGATCAGCTCGGGGCGGTCGGTCTCGCAGGCGTCCAGGGTGCGCCGCCACAGCTCGACGACGTACTCCAGGTGCGGGTCGCTGTGACCCTCGCGGCCGGCGTGCTCGACGGCGGCGTTGAGATACTCACGCTGCAGCTCCAGGCCCGTCATGGTCTGGCCGTTCGCGAGCCGGACCACGGCGGCCCCCTTGCGATCGCGGCTGATGTCGCGAATGGCGCGGATGGGATTCTCCAGGGTCAGATCACGCATGGCGACCTGATCCTCGATCAGCCGCAGCACCAACTCGGTCGAGCCCACCTTGAGCATGGTGGTGGCCTCGCTCATGTTGGAATCGCCGACGATGACGTGCAGACGACGGAACCGTTCGGGGTCGGCGTGCGGCTCGTCGCGGGTGTTGATCATCGGCCGGCTGCGGGTGGTGGCCGAGGAGACCGCCTCCCACATGTGGTCGGCCCGCTGGCTCAGCGCGTAGCTGGCCCGCCGGCCGTCGGTGACGATCTTGCCCGCCCCGCAGATCAGCTGACGGCTCACCAGGAACGGGATCAGCATCGAGCTCCAGCGGCTGAAATCGCCCGCGCGGCCGATGAGGTAGTTCTCGTGGCAGCCGTAGGAGTTTCCGTGGGAGTCGGTGTTGTTCTTGAACAGATAGATGTCGGCCTTGACGCCCTCGCCGGCCAGCCGGTTCTCGGCGTCGCGCGCCAGATCGATGAGGATCTGTTCGCCCGCCTTGTCGTGGGCGATCAGCGAGGCCAGATCGTCGCATTCGGCGGTGGCGTACTCGGGGTGGGAGCCGACATCGAGGTAGATCCGCGATCCGTTGGCCAAGAACACGTTGCTGGAGCGCCCCCAGCTGACGACGGTCCGGAACAGGTATCGCGCCACCTCGTCGGGGCTCAGGCGGCGGGCGCCGGTCGCGCGGCAGGAGATGCCGTACTCGGTTTCCAGACCGTAGATGCGCCGATCCACTTTTCAGCGCCCCAGCAGGTCCAGCAGGGAGCCCAGTTCCTCGCGGGTCAGCTCGCGCAGCTCCCCGATTCCGAGCTGGCCCAGCTTGACCGGTCCGACGGCGGTCCGCGACAGCTGGCGAACCGGGTGCCCGACGCGGTCGAACATCCGGCGGACGATGCGGTTGCGGCCCTCGTGCATGACGACGACGAGCAGGCTGCGATCGCTGGCGACGGAGGCCAGCTTGATCCGATCGGGCCGCACGGGCCCATCGTCGAGCGTGATGCCGGACTTGAGCTTCTCCACGGTGTGCTTGTTGACGATCCCCTCCACCTCGGCCAGGTAGGTCTTGGGCACCTCGTAGGAGGGGTGCGCCAGCCGATGGGCGAAATCGCCGTCGTTGGTCAACAAGATCAGGCCCTCGGTGTCGGTGTCGAGGCGCCCGACGTGGTAGAGCCGCTCCCTGCGACGCCCCAGGTAATCGCTCAGCGTGGGGCGGCCTTCGGGGTCCTCCATCGTGGAGACCACCCCGCGGGGCTTGTTCAGCACGACGTAGACGTGGCGTCGCGGCGGCGGGATCCGCGAACCGTCGACGCGAATGGTGTCGCGTTCGGGGTCGACGCGCACCCCCTGTTCGGTGATCAGCTTGCCGTTGACCTCGATGCGCCCCTGCCGGATGAGGTTCTCGCTCGCCCGGCGAGAGGCGATGCCGGCGGCGGAAAGCACCTTTTGCAGGCGGATGCCCTCGTCGGGCTCCTCGGTGCGGTCGGGGTGCTCAGGCATAGTCACTCATTCTGTGGTGGGGGGTCGTGTCTCGAGGCTACCGGAGCGTGGGCGGCGAGCTGACTCAGTTCGGCCTCCAACTCGCCGGCGTCGGGCAGGTACGGGGCGAGGTCGGGCAGTTCGGCGATGGAGTTGATGCCCATCCGCTCGCAGAAGTAGTCGGTGGTGCGAAACACCACGGCCCCGGTCTGTTCGTCGGTGCCTGCTTCCTCGACCAGGCCGCGGGCCACCAGGGTGCGGACGACGCCGTCCACGCTCACGGCCCGCACGGCCGAGATCCGGGTGCGCGAGATCGGCTGCAGGTAGGCGACGACGGCGAGGGTCTCCAGTGCGGCCTGGGACAGCCTTCCGCTTTGGCCCTCCAGCACGTACCGCGCGATGACCTCGGCCTGGCTGGCGCGCGTGTAATATCGCCATCCGCCGCCCAGGTGACGCAACTCGAAGCCTCGGCCGGCGGCGTCGTAGTCCGCGGCCAGACTCACCAGGGCGTCGGTGACCTCGGGGGTCGGCACGTCGAGCGCCTGCGCCATCACGTCGGCCGGCATGGGCTCGTCGGCCATGATGAGCAGCGCCTCCAACCCCGCCGACATGGTCTCTGGGGCCCGCGCGTCAGGCGTCGAATTCATCGGATATCACTACGTCCTCGTCGATCGGCCCGCTGAGCCGGATTGTGAGTTCGCCGAGCGGGTTGAGTTGGGAGAACGAGACCGCATGCTCGCGGTACAGCTCCAACAGGGCCAAGAAGCGCGCCACCACGGTGAGCCGGTCGGCACCGCGGACCAGGGCGTGGAAGCTCAGGCTGCCCGCCCGTCTCAGCCGGTCGAGCACGAGCTGGGCCTGGTCCTGCACGCTGACGGTGGCGGCGTGCAGGTGCTCCAGCGATAGCTGTGGTTGCGGCTTGGGCGCCATGGCCTTGGCGGCCAGGGCCGCGAAGCCCTCCAGGCCTACGGTGATCCGCACCTCGGGCAGCAACCGGACGTAGGTGTCTTCGAGTCCGCCGGGGCGCGCAAAGTGTTTGCCCTGCTCGGCGAGCGTGCGCTCCAAGAACGCGGCGACCTGCTTGAAGGCCCGGTACTGCAGCAGCCGGGAGAACAGCAGATCGCGCGCCTCGAGCAGAGCCATGTCCTCGGGGTCCTCCACCTCTCCGCTTGGCAGCAGCCTGGCGGCCTTGAGATCGAGCAGCGTCGCGGCGATGACGACGAACTGGCTGGTCTGCTCCAGATCCCACACCTCGCCGGCGGCCTTGATGTGGCCGATGAACTCGTCAGTCACCTGCGATAACGAGACCTCGGTCACGTCCAGCTGGTGCTTGGAGATTAGCTGCAACAGCAGATCGAAGGGGCCTTCGAAGTTGTCGAGCCGCACCGAGAAGGATTTCTCCGGTGCGGTGGGCAAGGGTGCTGGCCTCAAGTGGCGAGCCGACGAGCGAGGTCTGAATCTACCCCCGAGGCGGCAAAATCTTCGAGGGCGAGGGCGATGGCGGCCCGGACGATGCGTCCGCGATCCGCCGCCAGGTTGTGATCCCCGCGCAACTCGATTCGGGCCTGCTCCAGGGCCAGGAGTTCTTCACGGCTCACGTACACCGTGATCTTCTCGTCGTGGCGGACCCGCCCGGTGTGCGTGGGCTTACCGTTTGCCCCCGTACG
>JBBSOW010000063.1:0-17214 GCA_038259365.1 Propionibacteriales bacterium | reverse complement strand
GAGGTTCCTGCCGCCACCGCCGCTCCTGCCCGGGAACGGCACAAGGCCAAACCCGCTCTGCGGTTGTCCCGCAAGGAGTTGCTCGAAGCCAGCGGCTTGGCCGAGCCCGTGCTGGTGGAGCTGGAGCGTCAGCAGATCGTGGTGCCGCGCCGCGGCACCGGCTTCTACGGCCGCGACGCCCTCACCATCGCGTTCGTCGCCCGTCGACTCGCCGAATACGGTATGGACGCCCGGCACCTGCGCGCGTTCAAGATGGCCGCCGATCGCGAGGCGGGGCTGGTCGATCAGGCAATCGCGCCGTTCGTGCGCCGAACGAGCACCAACCGCAACGTGGGCGCCGAGGTGAGCCAACTCGTCATCGCCGCGCACGCCGCGTTGCTGCGGACCGCTCTCGAGCGATAGCTGGCCGACGCTGCCAGCGGCGGCGTTTGGTCTCCAGTGTGCGGGCAGTAGGCTGATCCCCATGCGTGAGCTTGATGTGGTCGGCGTGCGAGTCGAGATGCCGTCCAATGTGCCCATGGTGTTGCTTCGCGAGGTCGGCGGGCACCGCTACCTGCCGATCTGGATCGGCGCCGGTGAGGCCTCAGCCATCGCCAACGCGCAAGAAGGGGTGCTGCCGCCACGACCGCTGACCCACGACCTGATGGCGGATGCGCTGCGCACCCTGGGGCATCGGATGAGTGAGGTGCACATCACCGACCTCGACGGTGGCACCTTCTACGCGGTGCTCCTGGTTGACGGAGTCGAGATCAGCGCACGCCCCTCGGACGCCATTGCCCTCGCGCTGCGCACCGGCGCGGACATCTTGTGCAGCGACGACGTCCTAGACGAGGCAGGGGTGGAGGTTCCCGAAGAGGAAGACGACGACGAGGTCGAGAAGTTCCGGGAATTCCTCGATCAGGTGACCCCGGAAGACTTCGAAAAGCCCGCCGATCCGGCGGATTGAGGCGTAACCCTCGACCACCGGGTGAGCTATTGGCCGTTCCGGCCTTGGGCGTGTCGGAGACGGTGGGGCTGACCGCTGCGTAGCGTGCGGTTATTGTGAGTTTTTCGGCAGTTCTCTCCCCGGCGATAGCGAGGCAGCAGTGAATAGCACTACCCGGCCGGTCGATGACCTGCCAACGCGCCGCGAGCGGACCCAGGGAACCCTCTTCGAGGGGGATTTTGCCCCGATGGCCGAAGATGTCGGTTTTCGCGGCCCCATCGCTTGCAGCGCCGCCGGCATCACCTATCGCCAACTCGATTACTGGGCCCGCACCGGACTTGTCGCGCCCGCCGTCCGCACCGCTACCGGATCCGGCACCCAGCGACTGTACAGCTTTCGCGACATCTTGTTGCTCAAGGTGATCAAGCGGCTCATCGACGCGGGCATCTCGCTGCAGCAGATCCGCAAGTCCGTGGACTACTTGCGCGTTCGCGGCGCCGAAGACCTGACCCAGATCACGTTGATGAGCGACGGCATCAGCGTCTACGCCTGCACCTCCGATGACGAGGTCATCGACCTGTTGAAGGGCGGCCAAGGCGTGTTCGGGATCGCGCTCGGGGGAGTGTGGCGCGATATCGAGGGCAGCCTGCACGAGCTGCCCGCCGAGCGCACCTCGGCTAGCGGCGACACCGCGAGGGACAGCAACGACGAGCTGTCCCAGCGTCGCCGCGCCCGCGACGTCAGCTGAGTCGCCGTTCCCCCGAGGGACCAACGCCCGAGAAGGGGAGGCGGTGGTCTCCCGGGCTAGAATGGCGCGGACGTGGTTCGCCTTCCGGACCACCTTGCCCACCTCGCTCAGGAGTGTTCACCAAGTGCCGCACAGCGCCGCGTTTTCGACCCGACACATCGGTTCCAACCCCCAGCAGCGTGACACGATGTTGGAGCGGTTGGGCTACGCCACGCTCGATGAGCTGAGCGATGCCGTCCTGCCGCCCAGCATTTCCCACGACGTGCCGCTGCAGCTGCCGGCGGCGATCAGCGAGGCCGAGGCCGCGCGGCTACTGGGCAACTTTGCGGAGGCGAATCGACCCGCCCGGGCGATGATCGGTCTGGGCTACCACGGCACGATCACCCCGGCGGTGATCCGCCGCAACGTCTTGGAGAACCCGGCCTGGTACACCGCCTACACCCCTTACCAGCCAGAGATAAGCCAGGGACGGCTCGAGGCGCTCATCACGTTTCAGACGATGATCTGCGATCTCACCGGGCTGAACACAGCCAACGCCAGCCTGCTCGACGAGGCCACGGCCGTCGCCGAGGCGGTCTCGCTGGCGCGCCGGAGCACCAAGAAGGGCTCGGTGCTGCTGCTCGACGCCCAGACCCTGCCCCAGACCGTCTCGGTGGTGCAGACCCGCGCCCGAGCGATCGGGATCGACGTCGTCGTGGCCGAAGGCTCGCTGGTCGAGGCGCTGCAGGCTCACGAGGCGTTCGCCGTCGTCGTGCAGACTCCCGGCAGGGACGGCGGCTTGCCCGCGGCCTCCGATCTGGCCGCGATCGCCGACAAGGCACACGAGAATGGCGCGCTGGTCATCGCCGCCTGTGATCTGTTGAGCCTGGTGATCGCCACCGAACCCGCCCACTGGGGAGCCGACATCGCCGTGGGATCGAGCCAACGCTTCGGCGTGCCGCTGTTCTACGGCGGACCCCACGCCGGGTTCATCGCTGTGCGGAGCGGATTGGAACGGGCACTGCCGGGGCGCCTCGTCGGGGCCTCGGTGGACGCGGCGGGCACCACCGCCTACCGCTTGGCGCTCCAGACACGCGAACAACACATCCGCCGCGATCGGGCCACCTCCAACATCTGCACCGCGCAGGTGCTGCTGGCGGTGGTCGCCGCCATGTACGCGGTCTACCACGGCCCCGAGGGCCTGACTCGCATCGCCAGGGGCCTGCACCACAACGCCAAGCGGCTGGCCTCTTCATTGGGCGCTGTGGCCGAAGTGGAGTCCGAGGTTTTCTTCGACACCCTGACCGTGCGGGTTCCCCGACGGGCCGAGGAGGTGCTGGCCGCCGCCCGCGAGTTGGGGGTGCAGTTGCGCCGGATTGACGCGGACCGGGTCGGCGTCAGCGTCGGGGAGGACGCAGCAGAGCACGATCTGGCGATGGTGGCACAAGCGTTCGGGGCACAGCTGGGATCTGACACCCGCGGCGGGCTAGGGGACCACGGCCGCGTGACCGAGTTCTGCACCCACCCGGTCTTCTCCCGGTTCCACTCCGAGACCTCGATGCTGCGGTTCTTACGTGGCCTATCCGACCGCGACTTCGCACTCGATCGCGGAATGATCCCGCTCGGCTCGTGCACGATGAAGCTCAACGCCACCACCGAGATGGAACCCATCTCGCTGCCCGGCTTTGCCAACCTGCACCCGTTCGCTCCCGCCGAGGACGCGCGCGGCTATCGCCAGCTCATCGACGAGTTGGAATCGATGCTCGCCGAGGTGACCGGGTACCACCGCGTCAGCATCCAGCCCAACGCCGGCAGCCAGGGGGAGTTTGCGGGCCTCATGGCGATCCACGCCTACCACGCTGCCCGCGGGGAGGACTCCCGGAAGGTCTGTCTCATCCCGTCCTCGGCTCACGGCACGAACGCGGCGTCCGCGGTGATGGCCGGCATGCGCGTCGTGGTCGTCAAGGCGACCGCGGCGGGCTCGGTCGATCTGGATGATCTGCGGGCCAAGATCGAGACGCACGGCGAGGAACTGGCCGCCATCATGGTCACCTACCCCTCGACGCACGGCGTGTTCGAGGAAACCATCGTCGAACTGTGCGAGCTGGTGCACGAGGCTGGAGGTCAGGTTTACGTCGACGGCGCCAACCTGAACGCCCTGTTGGGCCTGACCAAGCCGGGCGATCCCAAGTTCGGGGCCGACGTCTCCCATCTCAACCTGCACAAGACCTTCTGCATCCCCCACGGCGGCGGCGGCCCCGGCGTCGGGCCCGTGGGGGTGGCCGAACACCTGGCGCCGTACCTGCCTAATCACCCCATGGCCACCGAGGCGGGCCCCGCCACCGGGGTGGGCGCCATCTCGGCCGCACCCTACGGCTCGGCGGGCATCCTGCCGATCAGCTGGGCCTACATCGCGATGATGGGCCCGGACGGCCTTCGTGAGGCGACCCAGCATGCGATCCTCACCGCCAACTATGTTGCCGACCGGCTCGCCGAGCACTACCCGATCCTCTATTCGGGCCAGCTTGGGCTCGTCGCCCACGAGTGCATCTTGGACCTGCGGCCGCTGACCAAGTCCAGCGGCGTCACCGTCGACGATGTCGCCAAGCGCCTCGTGGACTACGGGTTCCACGCCCCCACTATGAGCTTCCCCGTGCCGGGCACCCTGATGGTCGAGCCCACCGAGTCCGAAGACCTGGTGGAGCTGGATCGCTTCTGCGACGCCATGATCGCCATCCGCGCCGAGATCGCCGACGTCGAGGCGGGCGCTCTGGACGGGAGCGACAACCCGCTGAGGAACGCGCCACACACCCTGGCCGAGGTCACGGCGAGCGAGTGGAGCCATCCCTACAGCCGAGACGTTGCCGCGTTCCCGGTAGGCCGCCATCTCGGCCCGCTCGGGGCGGGCGGTACCGACAAGTACTGGCCAGCGGTGGCCCGCGTCGACGGCGCCTACGGCGACCGCAACCTGGTGTGCAGCTGCCCGCCGTTGGAAGACTATGACGGCTGAGGCCGTCTCCAAAGCCACGAACACGGCCTTTCTCGGCGTTCTCTTCTGCCTCGCCTCGGCGCTGGGCTATGGGTTTCTGGGGTACTTCGGTCTGGGCGTCTTCACCGCCGGTGGGACGTTCCAAACCCTCCTCGGGTGGCGGTTCATCCTGGCCGCAGTGACGCTGTGGCTCATCGTGGCCCTGACCCGCAGGAGGATCCGCTCCCAGCGGGCAATCGTTCAGGCCCTGCTCATGGGCGCGGTGATCTACTCGCTGCAGGCCACGCTGTACTTCACCGCGGTGGCGCGACTCAACGTCGGGTTAGCGGCCCTTCTGCTCTACACCATGCCGGCGATGGTCGTGCTGGTGGAGCTACTGCGTCGACGGGTGGCGTTGAGCCCCAAACTTGCCCTGGCCGTCGTGCTGGCGATCGGGGGAGTCGCGGTGACGATCCTGGGGCCCGGAGCCATGACCTTGGCCCCCATCGGGCTGTTGTGCGGGATCGGTTCCGCCGTGGTCTACACCGCCTACTACTTCAGCATGGAGACGTTACCGAAGGGCACGGATCCGTTGGCGGCGGCGGCCCTGGTGTGCACGGGTGCGGCGGCGACGCAGGTGTTGGTAGGTTCGAGTCTCGGCACGTTCGATTTCACCCCCTCGGCCGCGGAACTGGTGTGGCTGGTCCCGATGGCGCTGGTCTGTACCGTCATCGGCCTGACTTTTTTGATGATCGGGGTCAACCTGGCCGGGCCGGCGGTCGCGTCCGTCGTCTCGTGCGTGGAACCGATAACCTCGGTGCTGCTTGGAGCGTCCCTGGTCGGCGACCCGTTCGGCGCCGCTCAGATCGGGGGTACCGTCGCCGTCGTTGCGGCGGTCGTGTTGTTGGGAATCGGTAGATCAAAGCCTGCAGAGGAAATGGTGATGGAGCATGGGTGAGAAGATCGAGCGCCTGAAGAAGGTGCCGTGGATCGCGCATATTCTGCGAATGCTGACCCGGTTCAAGACTCGGCTCGGTAACGAGTTCGCCGCGGGCATCACGTACTTCTCCGTCTTGGCGCTCGTCCCGATCCTCATGTTTCTGTTCGCCGGCGCTGGCTTTACCCTGACGGTCCTGCGGCCCGAGTTGCTCGAGCAGTTCAAGACGCTGATCTTCGACCAGCTGAAGTCGGCCCCCAAGGGGCTGCAGAACCAGGTCGGCGGGATCATCGATACCGCGCTGAACAGCTGGCGCAGCGTGGGCGTGGTGGGTCTCCTCTCGGCGATGTACGCCGGGGGAAGCTGGGTTGCGCACCTGAAGAGCGCGGTCCGCGCCCAGTGGCGACCCGATTTCGATCTCACCGAGAACAAGCGCATGATCGTGCTCGAGTTGCTGGTGAACCTGGCCCTCCTCGTCGGGTTGTTCGTCCTCATCGTGCTGACGTTCGGCATCGTGGGCGTGGCCACGGCCCTGAGCCAGCAGATCGTGGATCTCTTGGGCTTGGACGGCGCCCCGCTGCTCGCGGGCCTCGTTACGAGGGTGGCGCCACCCTTCGCCTCCGTCCTGGCCGGCTGGCTCCTGTTCGTCTTCATCTACAAGACCTTTCCCGAGACCCCGGTGCCGTTCAGGTCCATCGGTAAGGGGGCTCTAGCCGGGGCCGTCGTGCTGGCCGTCCTGCAGTACTTCTCGGGCTTCCTGATCTCCTCGTTCGCCAACAACAAGGCCGCCGGGATCTTCGGTTCGGTCATCGTGCTCATGCTGCTGTTGAACCTGATCGCGCGCCTGATCCTGATGATCGCGGCTTGGATCGCCACCTCGGTACAGCCAGCGGTGTCGGGGGAGTTCGACACCTACGATCATCCGCTTCTCGACGATCCTCGCGCCGACGTCGAGAAACCGGTGGAACAGGACCTGCGCGACGAAGCCGCCTTCGCCGATACGTCGTCTCGGGCCAAAGAGCGCTGGGGAACCCAGCGCGGGGTGTTCATCGGCCCGGAGCGTCACGAGTACACCGAGCCCGACCCCAAGCAGCGCGTGCCGCAAGACGTGGCCGCCCGCTCGGTGCGGATCGGCATGGGGGCGGGCTGGATCACCGGCGCGGCGACGGGAATCGGCGTCGGAGCGCTCGTGGTGAGCGCCTTTCACAAGCTCTCGGGACGCAAGGATCGCCCCAAGGGCTAGCGTCGGCCGCACGGCAAACGAGGCGCTCCCCGGTGGGGGAGCGCCTCGCGCTGTCAAGCTATGGGTGGACTCTTAGGCCGCCTTCACCAACTTGCGCTTCTTCACCGAGTAGCCCTCGGGCAACGTGCCCTCTTTGAGCATCCTGATGGGGCAGCGGGTGCATTTGGACTTGGACACGCAGCATTTAGATTTGGGCTTGAGGTGAGTCACCTTGGCGTTCTTGGACTTCTTCTTGGCCACGCCGAAAGCCTAGCAGCCCCCTGTTAGGCATGCCTACCCTTACGGCGCGATTCTCTGGCTCTCAATGCTCCGCGGGTGGGGCCGCCACAGGGCTGGGCTGGCCGATCTCGCCGAGCATCTCGGTGAACCAGTCCACCGTGATGTCGAAGGGTTTACCGCCCTTGATGCGGTCGAACTCGATGGCGCGTAACTCATCGCCGCGTTCCTCGTCGTGACCGATGACCCCCGACTCGCCGCGCAGCGCGCAGTCCACCGCCAGATCGGTCATGGAGCGGATGAGCTCGAGGTCGGCGTCGTTGGCGGCTGCGGAGCGCGAATAGTAGCCCGACTTTTGGGTGAGCACCTTGCCCGCCTTCAGTTTGCTGGCGAACTGCTCGGCGAACCAGGCGCCGGGATTGATCTTGTCGAGCTTGACGTGGCCGAACGGGTCGCGGGGCACCTCGTCACCGGCGGACTCCAGCTGGGCGATGATGCTCGGCACGCCCGCGCCCTCGGAGATGAACAGAGTGACGCACCCGAGTTCGTCCATCACCTTGTTCAGGCGCTCGGCCTCGGCCTCGATGTCGAGTTCAGCCTCCGGCACGTAGACCCCGTGGACGTCCCAGGCCCGTTTGGTGAGGCCGATCTCGGGCAGCCACTGGCGGGTGTCGAGCCAATCGCGGTACTCCCTGGCCGTGGCGGCGGTCAGCCAGCCGCAGTTGCGGCCCATGACCTCGTGGACGATGAGCATGCGCGAGCCGGAGTTGTGCTCGGAGACGATGTTCTGGGCGTAGCGCGAACCCATCGAGGCCGCGGTCATGGCGCCCAGCGACTGCCGGATGGGGATGACGTCGTTGTCAACGGTCTTGGGTAGCCCGACGACGGTCAGGCCGTAGTCGTGTTCGCCCAGGTAGGCGGCGAGGTCGGCCGCGGTGGTGTTGGTGTCGTCGCCACCGATGGTGTGCAAAACGTCGACGCCGTCGCTCGCGAGCCGGTCGGCGGCCACCTTGAGCGGATCTTGGCCCTCGTCGACCAGACCCCTAGCCACGAGATCGTCGGCGTTGGTCAGCTTGACCCGTGAATTGCCGATGGGAGAGCCACCGAACTCCGCCAGCAGCGCCGCGTTCTCGCGGACGACATCGGTGACCGTGAAGAAATCACCCGAGAGCAGGCCCTCGTAGCCGTGTCTGTAGGCGATGATCTCCGCGTCGGGGACCAGCGCGGTGTAGCGCTGGATAAGCCCGCCGATGGCGGCGGACAGGCACGGGGCGAAGCCACCGGCGGTGAGGAGTGCGATCTTGTCGACCATGTGAGCATGCCTTTCCAAGGGGGATCGCTCTCCACCTTAGAGCAGATGAGCCACCTCGGCTCGCCTAGGATCAGAACCTGGCAGACCCGCCCCAACGCAAGCGGACGCGAGCCGCGGATGCCGATCGGGACGCCGGTGCTCCACGTCGTGAACCGCGCCGCCGCCGACGGTTCCAACGGCACGGTCATCCTCGACGGCCTGTTGTGGCGAGCGGGCCACGACGTCAAGCCGGCCGCCGATCGGCGCGACTGATCCGTGTGGAGGAGCCTGGCGTCCCGCCACCTCTGTGGGTCATACTGACTTTCGAGGCGGGTGGGTTAGCTCGCGAGCAACGCTGAGCGGGAGGAGGTGACGCTGTGCCGAGCGATGTGGGTTGTCGAGATGAGCGTGGCCAGTCGGTGAGCCTCTTCGTCACCCTGGTGAGCGCGGCGCTGATCATCGTGCTCGGGCTCGTGGTGGACGGGGGCCAGCAGGTGCGAGCGGCCCGGAGTTGCGAGACCGCCGCGGCAGCCGCCGCACGGGCGGGGGCCGACGCCGTGGCCAAGGACGTCCTATCGGGGGAGCGGGCCGACACGGCCGCGGCCCTCAGGGCCGCCCAGCTCAGCCTGGCTAGCCAGCCCGGGGTCAGCGGGACCGCCTCGTTGGGGACGGGCGGGCGATCCGTTCAGGTGCGTACCTCGGCGGTATACCCCACCTACTTCCTCTCCCTCATCGGCATCGATTCGGTGTCGGCGACGGGGTCGGGTCAGGCCGAGCTCGTCGTCGTCGGGTGAGAGCGGCATGATGGGACAATGGATCCTGGCAACATGTTCGACAAGATGCGGACCGACCTCGTCGACGACGGCGTCGACGAGGGCGAACGATCCGGGGAGCGGGCGCTCGTCTACTCCAGCATCGCGTTCGCCGTGTTGCACGGCGACGACATGCGGTTTCGCCTCGGCAGCAACGATCTGGACGCTCGGGGAGCACTGAGCCTGGCAGGGGCCCGCCAGGCCCATCACGAAAGTGACTGGGTGAGCGTCCCCGTCACCGAATGCAACGAGTGGGAGCGGCTGGCGAAACAGGCCCTTGAGCGCGTTCGCGACGAGGTGACCGCCGGCGGTTAAGCCAGCGACGAGGCCAGCCGCCGCACGGCCTCGGTGATGATCTCCGGCGAGGTGGCGAGGTTCATCCGCACCGACTGCGGGTAGTCCCGGCCGTAGTCGGTGCCCGCGTTGAGGGCCACCCGGGCGCGCGAGAGGAAGTGCCGAGCGGGGTTATCGAGGCCCAACTCGGCGCAGTCCAGCCACGCCAGGTAGGTGCCGTCGGTGGCGTGGTAGCCGACCCCAGGCAGCTGCTCGCTCAACAGGCTGGCCAGCAGTGCCCGGTTGCTCGCCAGCTCGGTGCGCAACACGTCGAGCCACTCCCGGTCGTCGTTGAAGGCTGTGGTGTTGGCGAGAATGCCGAGATGGCTGGAGGATCCGCGGGTGAGTTCGTAGGGCAGGGCGGCGAGGAGCTCGGTGGCCTCAGCGCCGCCCACGATCACCGCCGCCTTGACCGCCGCCAGGCTGAAGCTCTTGGAAGCCGACGTGACCACCAGGCCGTGTGGATCGACGGCGGTGTAGGGGACGTGGCTGGGGGCAAGGGGGGCGTGGATCTCGTCGGAGACCACCTGCACGCCGTGCCGAGCCGCCGAGGCGGCCACCCGAGCGAGCTCCGCCCGCGTATGTACCGTCCCGTTGGGGTTGTGGGGGCTGCACAGCAGGTAGGCCGACGGCTTGGGGCCCCGCTCGCCCGAGAAGACCGCCTCCAGGCTCCCGAGATCCAGGCGTCCCTCGTTGGTCAACGCGGACTCCACCACCGTCCGCCCGGTGAGCTTCACCACGGCGTAGAAGGGTGGGTAGATCGGGGGGTTGACCACGACGCCGTCGCCCGGTGCGGTGCACGTGCGAATCGCCAGCGCTATGCCCTGCATGACGTCGGGAGCGACCTTCACCTGGCGGTGTGGATCGAGCTCGACCCCCCAACGCTCGGAGGTGAAAGCGGCGTAGGCCTCCTCGTAGGCGCTGCCGTGCGGATAACCCATGTCGCCCAACGCGATGGCTCGGTGCAGGGTTTCAGCCACCGCCGGCGGGGTCTCGCAATCCATCTCGGCCACCCACAGCGGCAGGACGTCCTCGGGGTAGCGGCTCCACTTCATGCTCGAGCGCTGGCGCAACCGGCTGATGCCTACGTTCAAAATCTGCATGCCGGCCACTGTAGAGGCTTGGGCCGCGATGGCTCGACTCTCTCGCGTCACTACACTTTTGGGCATGGCTCGCTACTTCGACGTGCACCCCAAGGACCCGCAACCCCGCTCGATCTCTCAGGCGGTCGACATCGTCAACGATGGCGGGCTGATCGTCTACCCCACCGACTCGTGCTTTGCTCTCGGTTGCAAGCTGGGCAACCGCGAGGGGCTGGACCGGATCCGCACCATCCGCCAGCTCGATTCCTCC
Source organism: Propionibacteriales bacterium (assembly GCA_038259365.1). Taxonomy (GTDB): domain Bacteria; phylum Actinomycetota; class Actinomycetes; order Propionibacteriales; family Propionibacteriaceae; genus JBBSOW01. Next base: position 6,409 of record JBBSOW010000063.1, on the reverse strand, counting down.
CACCACTTCACGCTGGTGTGCTCCGAATTCGCTCAGCTCGGCCGCTTCGTCCAGATGGACAATGACGTCTTCCGGGCGGTGAAGGCGGCCACACCGGGCCAGTTCACCTTCATCTTGAACGCCACGCGCGAGGTGCCCAAGCAGATGCTGCACCCCAAGAAGAAGACGGTGGGGGTGCGCATCCCCGATCACGTGACGACGCTGGCGTTGCTGGACGCCCTCGGTGAGCCGCTGATGTCGAGCACCCTGCTGTTGCCCGATTCCGCCGAGCCGCTGACCGAGGGCTGGCACATCAAAGAGGAGTTGGATAACCAGATTGATGCGGTGCTCGATTCCGGAGACTGCGGAACCGAGCCCACCACCGTGATCAACCTGTCCGGCGATGAGCCCGTGCTGGAGCGGCGCGGCGCCGGCGATCCGGAGCCGTTCGGCTTCTAGTCCCGCGAGGGCCACCAGTTCAGGCGCGTGCTGAGGCGATCGAGTCCTTGAGGGCGTTGACCAGCACGTCCAATTCGTTTTCCTCGATGATCAGCGGGGGAGCGAGCCGGATCGTCGAGCCATGGGTGTCCTTGGCGAGCACGCCGCGCGCGGCGAGCGCCTCACACAGTTCACGGCCGCTCATCAGCTCGGGGTCGAGGTCGATGCCGACCCACAGCCCGCGGGCGCGGATTGCGATGACGCCGTCGCCCACCAGCGGCGCCACCTGGTCGGCCAGGTAGGAGCCTCGCTCCACGGCGAGCTGTTGGAACTTGCCCTCGTCGAGCATCTGCACCACCTCGTGGCCGATGGCGCAGGCCAGCGGGTTGCCGCCGAACGTGGAGCCGTGCGAGCCGGGGGTGATGACGCCCAGGATGTCGGTATTCGCGGCGATCGCGGAGACCGGCATGATGCCGCCGCCCAGGGCCTTGCCCAGGATGTACATGTCGGGCACGACGCCCTCGTGATCACAGGCGAAGGTGGTGCCGGAGCGGCCCAGGCCGGACTGGATCTCGTCGGCGATCATCAAGACATTGTTCTCGGTGCACAGCTCGCGGACCTGCCTGAGGTAGCCCTCGGGCGGGATGATCACGCCACCCTCGCCTTGGATCGGCTCCAACAGCACAGCGATGGTGTCGTCGGTGATGGCCGCGGAGATCGCGTCGGCGTTGCCGTACTCGACCACGGTGAAGCCGGGGGTGTAGGGGCCGTAACCGGCGCGGGCCTCCTCGTCGGTGGAGAAGCTCACGATGGTGGTGGTGCGGCCGTGGAAGTTGCCGTCCATGACGATGATGTCGCCGCGCTTTTCGTCGATGCCCTTCACCTGGTGGCCCCACCGGCGCGCCACCTTCAACGCCGTTTCGACGGCCTCGGCGCCGGAGTTCATCGGCAGGATCATCTCCTTGCCGCACAACGCGGCCAGGTCCCGGGCGAACGGGCCCACCTGATCGTTGTAGAAGGCGCGGCTCGTGAGCGTGAGGGTGCGCAGCTGTTGCTCGGCGCGCGCGATCAACCGGGGATGGCTGTGTCCGAAGTTGAGCGCCGAGTACCCGGCCAGGCAGTCAAGGTACCTTTTCCCGTCGGTGTCATAGAGCCAGACTCCGTCGCCGTGGGAGATCACGACCTCGAGCGGGTGGTAGTTGTGCGCCGCCCACTCTTCGGTGAGCGCGATGTGGTGAGCGGCGTCTAGGGTGTCGGATTCGAGGGTTTCGCGGTGCATGACGATAGCCTCTCACGGCTACCGCCCGCGGTGCCAAGCGTCGACGAGATCGCCAAAGGGGGCTCTACCTAGGCCGAGACTTTGCGTCTCGACAGCCACCCCACGTAACCGATCGTGGCGGCCGCCAACGTCGCCGCGATGGCGTAGACCTGCTTGTCCCAGCCGATGGGCTCGTAGTCGGTGGCGGCCGCGAGGATGGCCCCGTCGAAGCTCGTCTTGCCCCCGGGCGGGCGGCCGACCAGCTGCGAGAGGTCGTCCTCGTGACAGATGGCCTCGTGGATGAGGCTGCCTACCAGCGGTTTGGCGACGTTCGCGCTCACCGGCGTCACCAGCCCAACCCAATGGCTGGCCAGGCCCGGGGTGAGGACGGGCAACGTGGCGACGTGGCGCTGGCCGATCTTGGTGACGCGGGCGTAGCCCTTCATCATCTGGGTGTAGGTGAGGACGTCGGGCCCGCCGATATCGAAGGTGCGGTTATGGCGGGCGTCCAGCGTGGCGGCGTGCACGAGGTAATGCATGGCGTCCTCGACGGCGATCGGCTGGATCCGGTTGCGGAGCCAGCGCGGCGCGATCACCGCGGGCAGCCGCTCGGTGAGGTAGCGCAGCATGTCGAACGACGCGGAACCGTCGCCGAGCACCACTCCGGCCTGCAGGACCGCGGTGGGGACCCCCGAATCCAGGAGGATCTCGCCCACCTCGACGCGGGAGCCGAGGTGGGGCGAGAGTTCGGCCTGGGGCGGATGCAGCCCACTGAGGTAGACGATGCGGCTGAGCCCGGCCTTCTTCGCCGCCGCCGCGAAGGACTGGGCGAGCTGGCGATCGCGGGTGACGAAGTCGCCGCCACCCTCCATCGAGTGCAGCAGGTAGTAGGCGATGTCGACGCCGTCCAGGCCGGCGGCCAGGTGGGCGTCGTCGGCGGCGTCGAGTTCGACCACCTCGACGTCGTTCGCGAGTTGTTCGCGCAGCGCGTCGGGGTGGCGACCGCCCGCCCGGAGGTCGGCGCCGGTCTCCCGCAACCGTTCGATGAGCAGCGAGCCAACGTAACCGCTGGCCCCGGTGACCAGGACGCGCCGACCGGTCAGATCGGGCAGATCGGTGGGGGGCATATCAAGTTCCTATCGCGAGCACGGGGGGAAGCACGAGCAGCATCCCGAGAGACCAGATGAGGTGGATGATGGTGGGGCCCAGGATGCCGCCGGTGACGCGGCGTTGCAAGCCGACCACGAGGCCGAGAACGAGCGCGGCGAAGGCCAGCAGCGGAACGCCCAGCGGCAGCACCGCGATGGTGTAGACGCCGGCGCTGATGAGGACCGGGTGTTTGCGCCCGATGGCGGCGAACAGGGCGCCGCGGAAGTACATCTCCTCGGTGACGCCGTTGATGGCGGTGATGAGCATGACCAGGGCTAGGCTGCCAAAGCGCGCGTGATCGAGCAGCTCGTCGACCGGACCCCGCAGGAACTCGACCTTGGAGACGACGAAGGCGCCCGCGGTGAAGAGCGCCAGCAGGGACAACCCCAGAATGACCGATTGCAGCACGGCACGGCTCGTGCCCACGCCGGAACGCTTGTGGGCGCGTCCCAGGTGCAACGGGCCCGAGGCGAGCGCGCCAGCGGCCCAGACGCCGGCGACGCCAAGGGTGGCGAGGTAGAACAGCGGGTCCCCCGGTTCGATGCGCAGGCTCAAGGTCAACGCGGTGGCCCCGACCACCAGGGTGATCACGGCCACGATGCGGCGATGGCGAAACTGGGCGTCGGATTGTTGGTGATCGCGCTCGACGGGATCGATCAGGGCCGCCTGGTAGAAGCGCCGCAACTCGTTGACAGGATTGGCCAAGACAGGTTTCACGGGCGGATCCGGTCGAGCGGCAGGGGGAGCGCGGTCGGCGTCGACATGTTGCTTAGTGTAGGTGGCGTTACGTCACACCCACGACCAGCCACGCAACGCAACGCGACGCCGAGCAGGAGGAGCACAGATGAGCATCCGCATGGGCACCACCGTCTCGTGGAACTGGGGGCCGTCCGCAGCCGAGGGCGAGGTCACCGAGGTGCATCACGAGGAGGTCACGCGCACCACGAAGGGAAGTGAGATCAAGCGCAACGGTAGCAAGGACAACCCGGCCTACGTGATCGAACAGGAGGACGGCACGATCGTGGTGAAGCTCCGAAGCGAGGTCGAGCCGGCCTAGCGTGGGACCGGAGTTCAGAGATCGGCCAGCTCCTGGGTCGACAGCCGATCGAGGCCGAGGGTCTTCATCGTCCGCCCCGCCTCGCCGCGGAAATCGCGACCCATGATGATGGAGGCGATCGTGGTGACAGCGTCCATGGCTGGCGTCGGCACGCCGATCTGGCGGCCCAGGTCGGTGAAGAACACCAACCCGTAACCCACGTCCTCGGTGAGGTAGCGGTTGTCGAGTCGGGGCTGTGCTTTGATGCCCAAGAAACCCGGTGCCGTCGAGTACCCGGTCGAATAGTTCTCCTCCAGCATGTAGCCCTGGACGAAGCCGGCCCGCGGTTCGCTCATGATGCTCACGCCGAGCGCCGCGGCCAACGCCACCCGTTCGGCGTCGACCGCCTCCATGAGCTTGCCGACGGCGGGGGTGACCCCTTCTTCGTAGAACTTGAAGTCCCCGCCCGTGCGCTCGATGAGGGCGGCGTTCATGAGCGTGACCGCCGGATGGATGACGGGGTTGCCGTTTTGCAGGGTCGTGGCGAAGACCGAATCGACGGCCTCGATGCCGGGATAGACGGGCTCGAGGACCTCTATGAGCCGGCCGGTGCCGCTGGAGGGGAGTGCGGAAACGAACAACCCGCCCACCAGCTTATGGAAGATCGCGATGTGGGCGGGGCCATCGATGCGGACGGCGTAGGGCAGGGTGCTGGTTTCGCCGATGGTGTAGGTCTCGTCGTCCAGGGCCAATCCGAGGGCCCGCTTGGCCACGATTGCTCCACCGCCAGAGCCCGGGCAGACGATGATCGTTTGACCGGGCTCCAGGTACGGCTTGGCGTCCGTGGCCAGCGGCTCGGTGGCGAAAGCCGGTCCGACGATGAACACCACGTCTGCCCCGTCCAATGCCTTCGCGATGTCGGTACCGACGTAGGCCAGCGGGCCGAAGCCTTCGACGACGCCGGAAGCGGTGATTCCCCCGGCTTCGGCGACATCGGTGATCCCCGTGTCGTAATCCAGCGAGCCGTACAGATTGACCCGGTGCCCGTTCAGCGCGTATTCGAAGGCGACCGCGCAGCCACCGTTGCCAGATCCCAACACCGCAATATTCATGACTGCATCCTCGCTGGAAAGCCCGTTCTTGACAAGAATGCCGCGGCAGCGGGCGCGGCGGGGCGAGCTGGTGGCGCTTAGAAGGACTGGACGAGCTTGATCAGGAGCCAGATGGTGAAGACGGCTGAGGCCACCAGCACGGCCAAAATCGCCACGACCACACCGACCGCCCGCGCGAGGTAGGCGCGATCGGAGACGTGCACGAGCTTGCCCTCGGTGATCGACTCTTCCAGCAACCGCGCGTTCATCTTGTTCGCCCGGAAGCCCACGTCGGCGATGTCCCCGGCGAAGGGGATGTAGCCGATCACCATGTCGGCGAGCAGGTTGAGCGCCATCCGCAGCAACACGTGGACCGGCACCCGGCTGCGGACGCCCTCGACGAGGATCATCCCCGACAGTGCGGCTCCGGCGGCGTCGCCGACTCCGGGGACCAGTCCGATCAGGGAATCCAAACCCAGGCCGATCTTGGTGCCGGGAATCCGCACCAGATCATCCATCAGCCGGGCGAGCATCGACGAGTTCCGCAGACGACGCTGATTCTCGGCGTCGGGCACCGGGGTCGCGTCGGTGTGCTCTGACTCAGGAACCTGTTTCGCCATGGATCGAGACTAGTGCGGGTCGGGCCAGCCGGCGCCAGCCCGGTTCCAACCACGGTGTTAGAGCCGCTTCGTGGCGTATGTGCCAGATAGCGGCCCTCGCGCCGAGGTTGAGACCGGCCCCGCGGTGGAATAAGGGCCGCGATCGGGTGGTTTAGTTGAATATGAAACGACTTGGGTTCTTGTCCTTCGGTCACTACGGCCCCGCAGCGGGCTCTCGGACGCGATCCGCCGGTGAGATGCTGAAACAAAGCGTGGAGTTGGCCGTGGCGGCCGAGGAGGTGGGTGCGCACGGCGCCTTCATGCGGGTGCATCACTTCGCCCGCCAGTCCGCGAGCCCCTATCCGGTGATGGCCGCGATCGCGGCGCGCACGTCGAAGATCGAGATCGGCACGGGTGTCATCGACATGCGATACGAGAATCCGCTCGCGATGGCCGAACTCGCGGCCGCGACGGACCTGCTGTCGGACCGGCGGCTGCAACTCGGTATCTCGCGTGGCTCTCCCGAGACCGTCGTGGAGGGGTTCCGCAGCTTCGGCTACGTCCCCGCCGCAGACGACGAGCGGGCCGCCCAGATGGCGCGTCGGCACACCGACACCTTCCTGGCCGCGATCCGAGGCGAGGCAATGGCGATGTCGGATCCGTCGACTACCGCAATGAGCCGCCCGGTACCGATCGAGCCGCGCTCGCACACTCTGCTCGAACGCATCTGGTGGGGATCGGCGACGCGCGCCTCGGCCCAATGGACCGCGGAGCAGGGGATGAACCTGATGAGCTCGACGTTGCTGACCGAGGACACCGGCGTGCCCTTCGACGAACTGCAGGCCGAACAGATCCGCAT
>JBBSOW010000062.1:0-17276 GCA_038259365.1 Propionibacteriales bacterium | reverse complement strand
GCGGGAATCCAGCGCTCGGCCGCCGCGATCTCCTCGATGCGCTGGATGGCCGCGGGGGAGGCGGTGGCGAGCCACAGCCCGCCGTCGGAGCCGAGGCCCTTCTGGGGGGCGAAGTAGTATAGGTCGGTCTCGGCGATGTCGACGGGCAGGCCCGCCGCGGCCGAGGTGGCGTCGACGAGCATGAGGGCGTTCTCGGCCACATCCTCGCCGCGAATCCGCGTGGCGGGTGCCATGGCGCCTGTGGAGGTCTCGTTGTGCGTCCAGGCGTAGGCGTCGACCTCGGCCTGGACGGCGGGCAGGCAGGAGGCGCCGGGGTCGGCGGTGGAAACGACGGGTTGGTCGAGGTGGGGTGCGGCCGCGGCCGTGGCGGCGAACTTGGCCCCGAACTCGCCGAAGCTGGCGTGCGAGCTGCGAGCTCGGATCAAGGACTGGACGGCCACGTCCCAGAAAAAAGTGGAGCCCCCGTTGGCGAGCAGCACCTCATACCCCTCGGGCAACGAAAACAGCTCGGCCAGGCCCTCGCGGACCCGTCCGACGAGCGATCGCACCGGCGCCTGGCGGTGCGAGGTGCCCATCACCTCGGCACCGGAGGCCGCTAGGGCGTCGAGGGCCTCGGACCGGATCTTGGCCGGACCACTGCCGAAGCGTCCGTCGCGGGGGAGGAAGTCCGCGGGGACGGCGATGTCTGGGGTAGGAGTTCTGGGCACCCCGCCATTGTGTCACCGAGGGAAGCGCCGCAACGGCCGATGCTGGGCTGCGGCCCCCCGGTGAGATGCGGTTGAATGGAGGCATGGGATCAGCCGAAGACGACTACGCCAAACGCCTGCAATCGGATCGGGAGAACTATCACGGCCAGCAGCTGAGGGCCGATGAGTCCCCGGCCGACCCGATCGAGCTGTTCAACGACTGGATGACGGGCGCGATGCGTGCCTACGAGGCCGGCGACATCGCCGAGCCGGTCGCCATGCAACTCGCGACCGTCAGCGATCAGGGCGAACCCAGCGTGCGCACCGTCTTGCTGCGCGGCGTCATCGACGACGGCTTCGTCTTCTACACCAGCTACGAGTCCGACAAGGGCAATCACCTGGCCGCGCACGCCCGTGCGGCGTTGCACTTCTACTGGCCCAAGCCGCTGTACCGGCAGGTGCGGATCCAAGGTCAGGTCTCACGTGTCGCCCGCAAGGTAAGCGAGAAGTACTTCAAGTCGCGGCCGCGTGATTCCCAGCTGGCGGCCTGGGCGGCCCAGCAGTCCCGACCGCTGCGTGGAGACGATCAGCTCGCCGAGCTCGCCCAGGAGTCCGAGGCCAAGTTCGACGGACAGGACGTGCCCTGCCCACCGCATTGGGGTGGATACCAGTTGCTGCCCAAGAAGATCGAGTTCTGGCAGGGCCAGCCGAACCGGCTCCACAACCGTGTCGTCTACCGCAAAGTCGGCGCCGCGTGGGAAAAGACGCTGCTCGCGCCGTAGTCACCAGGAACAAGGCCCGAACTCGATCGTCCGGTCGATCTCCGCGGCGTCGAGGAAGCCCGCATCATGGCTGGCCACGATAAGAGCGCCGCGATAGGACGCCAGGGCGGACACGAGGGCATCGGCTCTCCGCCCGCGGAACAGGAAGCGGGCGAGTTGAGCTCGGATGGTGTTGGTCTCGACCCGCGATCGTGTGCAGCAGCGTCGTCTTCTCGGAGCCGTTCGGGCCGATGAGCGCGACCCTGTCCGGCCCTCGGAGATCGAGATCGATCTCGTCTCCGTTGCGAAGAATCAGACCGTCAGTCGCCTCTATTTCGCCGCCGATTCCTGGGCCGTCCGCACCGACGGCATGGCGCGAAACCTCCCCTCAATGGCTACTTACGTTTTGAGCCTGTCCGCTGATAGGGGGAGCGCAACTGGTTTTGCGAGCCACCGTGAACGGCTGGGGTCCGGCGCTCGACGACCCGGGCTGTCCGGTGCCCGAGGCCCCACACCGAAAACTGCACGAGAACGAAGACCGTCAGCAGGATGAGAAACCACTGGCCGAAATCGGAGCGTCGAGGATCGAAGAACCCGTAGAGGGCGGCGGGTCGGCTCAGGCTCGCCCACACGTAGACGGGCAGATAGGCCAGCGGAAAGGCCGTCCAGGCCAGCGCCCACCACGCCCGCAGCCGGCGCACGGGCGCCACCACGAGCCAGTCGACGAGCGCCAGGATCGGCACGATCAGGTGCATCAGCACCGAGGAGAGCGTCGAGTAGTCTCCGCCCAGTAAGAGGGCGAAGACGATGAGGGTGACCAGGCAGAACGAGGTGGACGCTCCCCGCACGCTCCGTAGCCAACCCGGCGTGGATCCTGTCGCCGCGAAGACCAGCCCCGCGGCGGCGACGAGGCAGGCGATGAGGGTGGAGGTTTGGGAGAAGTAGGCCTGGTCGGCCGGGGTGAACCGGCCGTTGAACGTCATCCCCGCGTACCAGCCGATCCCAGAACACAGGAACAGGGCGCCACGGAGGGCCAACACCCAGCCGAGCTGTCGCTGTGTTCGCATTCACCCATTGTGATGGGCTCGGGCAAGCCGGGTCTACGCGAGCTCGTTCAGCTCGATGCCGACCCCCAGAGCCACCGGGATGAAGGCCAGCAGCACGCGCTGTCGAGGATCCTCGGTGGCGGCCACGAAGGACGGCTCGGGAAGTTGCAGCCGGGCGAGCTCGGGACTCGCCAACACCGCGTCGACGGCGGCCCGGTCGCCCCCGGTGAGCAGCCATCGCGGAATCGTGGTCTCCCCCAGAAGCTTGGCCGCCGCCTGACCGGCGCTGGCGGCGGCGTGGGTGGACTGATTTTCCCGGCGCCGGGCGTAGCGTTGCTGGGACCAGCCGCCCGCCTTGGTCTTGCCCTGCACGTAGCTGCTGCCGGTCTTGGACGCCACCAGCCGCTCACCCTCGGCGATCCCGACCGCGTAGCCGCCCTTACGGGCCAGCAGCAGGATCACCCGGCGATCGACGTCGAGGTGGGCCAGGGCTCCTTCCAACGTCGGCTCCGGGATCGGTCCGAAGCCGACGGTGAGCGTCGCGATCGCCCCGTCGTCGGCCACGCAACGAAGCTCAGACCCGTCGACCTCGAACCGCGTCGGGCCGTGCCGACGCTCGAAGTTCTCCAGCCAACGCCGCACCCGGTCGCGGGGAATCCGTAGCTGGCGCACACACCCATCATCTCAGCCCGGCGCCGGGTGGGAGATCATGGAGCAGCTCTATTCCCTCGACCGGCCACAGAGTTCAGGACGTGATCAGATGCCGCTCACCGTACGGGCCGAGGGATCGGCCCCACCCGACGTGGTCTGGGCCCGCTACACCGAGCCCGAGCGGTGGCCCACGTGGGCGCCGCACATGAAGCGCGCCGAGTATCCCTACCCTCGCGTGCTGCCGGGAACCTTCGGTCGGGTCTACGCCTACGGCGGCCTTTCGTTGCTGTTCAGCATCGACGCGGTCGACGAGGCGGAACGCGTCTGGGATTGGAGCGTCTACCTCGCCAGCCAGCGAGTCGAGCTCCAGCACGGAGTGGTGTCCCGCGGTTCGCGTACCCGGGCCTGGGCCCGCATCGGGTTGCCGCTGCCGCTCGCGCTCGGCTATGCGCCGATGGCGAAGCTGGCCCTGCGGCGACTCGTCGGCGCCACGTCGACGAGCCCCCAGGGGGAGCGGACATGACAGGACCCACAAGCCTCACATGACCAATGCGGCCACGGCCGGTGGACTCCGGCGCCTGTGGGTCCTGGGTGACGGTAGTGGATTGGCGTCACCGCCAATGAACTCGAGGACGGGCCTCGAACGGGCAGCGTTAGCCGACCGTCACCTCACTTGTCCGAATGTCACTCATAAATCGAACCACCTCCCTTCCGTGTGCTCCCAAACTACGGCGCGATCCGGGCTCAGGCAAGGGATTTAATCGTCCAACATCTTGGCCGCGTCCGGACGCCGGCGCAGCCTAGCCGGGCCGAGGGTCGGACCCCACCGATAGGCTGGGCCCCTTATCAATCGATCGCGGCGTGAGCGATCAATCGATCGCGGCGTGAGCGGCACAGGAGAGGCCCCGATGAGCTTTATTATCGACGAGGAAATCAATTCCCAGCCGGGCTGTTGGCGCCAGGCCGAGGAACTGGCGGCCTCGGTGGTGGATCTCATGCCCGCCGATGGTGAGCGCGTGGCCTTCGTGGGCTGCGGCACGTCCTGGTACATGGGCCAGGTCATGGCCGCGTTGCGTGAGCGCGAAGGACGCGGCGAGACCGACGCCTTCGCCGCGAGTGAGTTCCCGCGGGAACGCAACTACGACAAGGTGATCGCCCTCAGCCGTTCCGGGCTGACCACCGAGGTCCTCGACCTGCTGTACGACATCCAGGGAAAGGTGACCACGCTGTCTTTCGTCGGCGATACCGCCGCCCCGATCGCCGAGCTGAGCGACGCCTCCGTGGATCTCGCGTTCGCCGACGAGGCCGCCCTCGTGCAGAGCCGGTTTGCGACATCGGCCGTGGCGTTGTGGCGCTCCTGGCTGGGGCACGATATGGATCGGGTGATCGGCGACGCCGAGGAGGTGCTCGACGTCCGCATCTCCGAGGAGTTGGTGGGTTGCGAACAGGTCACCTACCTGGGATCGCGCTGGACGATCGGGCTAGCCCGGGAGGCGGCCCTGAAGTTTCGTGGAGCCTCCCTGGGGTGGGCGGAGTCCTATCCCGCGATGGAGTATCGCCATGGGGCGATCGCCATCGCCGAAGACAATCGGGCGGTGTGGATGCTGGGGGACGCCCCCAAGGGGTTGGCCGCCGAGGTGCGCGCCACCGGCGCCCGCTTCATCGACTACGACTGGGATCCCATGGCCGAGTTGATCTTGACCCAGCGCTTGGCGCTGGCTCGCGGGATGCGGTTGGGCCTGAACGTCGACAACCCGCGGCACATGAACCGTTCCATCGTGTTGGAAACTGAGTGAGCCGGCTCGAAATTGGAGTAAACCGGCCCGGTGGCCCATGGCCTAGTCTTGGGTCAAAGCTTTCTTGAGAGGAGGCACCACGTGAGTGATCTCATCGATACCACCGAGATGTATCTACGCACCATCTTCGAGCTCGAGGAGGAGGGGGTAACAGCGCTGCGCGCCAGGATCGCCGAGCGCCTGCACCAGAGCGGCCCCACGGTCTCCCAAACGGTTGCCAGGATGGAACGCGACGGGCTTCTCAAGGTTTCGGGCGATCGCCACATCGAACTTTCCGAGGAGGGTCACAACCGCGCTACTCGTGTCATGCGTAAGCATCGCCTCGCAGAGCGGTTGCTCATCGACGTCATCGGGCTGGAGTGGGACCTCGTCCACGACGAGGCCTGCCGGTGGGAGCACGTCATCTCCGAGCACGTCGAGCGGCGCCTGATCGAGTTGTTGAACGCTCCGGTCTACTCCCCGTACGGCAACCCCATCCCCGGCTTGGCCGAGCTGGGCATCGACGAGGCCACCCCGGGTTTCCGCGACGGCACTCAGCCGCTCTCCGACGTCATCGCCCGCATCGGCGCCGCCGAGACCGTCGTCCAGATCGCTCGGATGAGCGAGCACGTGCAAAGCGATTCCGAGCTCCTCACCACCCTGCACACCGCGGGCGTCACCCCCGGGGTCAGGGTGACCGTGGCCGCCGAGGGGCTTGGCGTCAAGCTGGTCCCTGCCGATGGGGCGGGCTGCGAGCTCGACCTCGACGCGGCCAGCTACCTCTTCGTCACCCCGGCGTAACCCACCATGAGCAGCCGATAATGGTGAGTGCGGCATCGCTGCGAGAATTGCTGCAGGCTCACTGGTTCGACGCGGTCGCCGACCTGCTGGACCAGCGCCACGACCCCACCCCTGCTACCCATCGCGTGCAGCTCTTGGCCACCATCGGGAAGCGGGTACTCGAACTCGACGCCGAGGACTTCGGGGAGCTCTCGAGCAACTTCTCCAGCCGCTGGGCGGCCCGGCTCGCCGAGGCGAGCTTTCCCCGCCAGCCCAGGGATCCGCGTCGAGGGGCGCTGGGCTCCCTGGTTCCCCTCTACGAGCTCATGTTGGAGGTCCTCGATCTGCGCGCCGAGCGGCACGAACCGCTGCAGGTGGTGGTCACCGCGCATCTCATCGGTGAGTACCTGTGCCAGCTGGCCTGGGAGCCGCAGCTCGGCCACGCTGGAGATCCGCTCAAGATGGCGGATTCGGTGGGCGGCCGGTGGGGGACCGATGACCCCGCATGCCCGCACTCGTCGGCGCTCCGGGCCACAGCCCGCCGGTCGTTGAACGCCTGCAACGGCGACGAGCCCGCCTACACCGCCTACCTGGACCGGTTCCATTCCCGGCTGGGGGACGCGCTGGCGGTGTGCGCGATGAACCACGAAACGATCGCCGCGAGCGAGCGGCCCGACGTCGGCGAGACCTGCCCCAATCCGTGTGGCTTCGCGGTGCGGCGGCCGCTGCCCGAACGACGCGACCTGGACGCTCGCGTCCGGCTGGCCATCGTCTACGCCGACAGCCCCATCGTGGCGCTGCGTCACCACGCCCCCGTCGGGCACTTCTTCGGGGTGCCTTCCACCAGGGAGATCTCCGACGCCTGGCTGCGGACCTACGACAAGCTGCTGACGCCGTGGTCCGATGGCGAGAACCCGCTGCTGAACGGGTCCATTCCCGGAAGGCCCGACCCGGACGAGGCCCTGCCCGGTATCTCGGCGCTGGTGACCGCCGTGGCCGGCCGCACGATCGGTCCGGGCCGGGTCATCCGCGACATCGGCGTCGAGGCCGCCGCGGCCATCGACTGGTAGGGCCTCCTTGCGCAGCCTGGCATGGTGGAGCCCTGCCGCGGCCGTCGACGAAGCCCGCCACGGTGAGCGCGGGGAATAAGACGCTGCTGCACAGGGTTGAAGCAGTCGAACGAGACCCGGAAGGGCCAACCGAAAAGCAAAGGAGCCGACACCGTGGCAACCGTAGAACTTACCGCCGATAACTTTGAAAAGACCATCTCCGAGGGCGACATCGTCCTGGTCGACTTTTGGGCAGAGTGGTGCGGCCCCTGCAAGCGCTTCGGCCCGATCTTCGAGAAGGCCTCCGAGGTCACCGAGGGCGTCGTCTTCGGCAAGCTCGACACCGACGCCCACCAGGATCTCTCCGGCGGTTTGGGCATCTCCAGCATTCCTACGATCATGGGCTTTCGCGAAGGCATCCTGGTCTTCAACCAGGCCGGGGCCATCAACGGCTCACAGCTGGACCAGGTGGTCAACGCCATCAAGGAACTCGACATGGACGAGGTTCACGCCCAGGTCTCCGAGGCCAAGCAGGCGCACGACCACTCCTGAGCGGCTGACTGGCACGCCTTGTGTCTTCGTCCCGACACACGTACAGTCTACTGTACATGCTGAGAAGGGGGCGTTATGAAGACTATGAGCTACACCGAATCGCGGGCTCACTACGCCGAGGTGCTGGATAGCGTGACTGACGACCGCGAGGAAATCGTCATCACTCGAGCGGGCCACGAACCGGTGGTTATTGTCTCTCTCGAGGACTACGAGTCGTTGCGGGAGACCGCATACCTGATGCGCTCGCCCGCCAACGCCCGCCGGTTGCTCGACGCGATGGAAAGCCTGGAAGCTGGGAGAGGCGTCTCCCGTGAACTCGTCGAAGGCTGATTGAGCGTTGCTCCTCGTTTGGGACGAACGGGCGTGGCAGGACTATCTCTGGTGGCAGACCCAAGACCGGAAAGTCCTTCGACGAATCAATACGCTGATCAAAGACGTCGTGCGGGGCGGAAACGAAGGCATCGGTAAGCCGGAGGCGCTGAAGCACGACTTTAGCGGGTACTGGTCCCGGCGCATCACCGATGAACATCGCTTGGTCTACAAGATCACAACGGATGAAATCCGCATCGCGGCGTGCCGCTATCACTACGGGTAGATCGCGTCGTCCACCCTTGGGTTTGACCATCGGCGTGGCTGTGTAGCGTTCGCAGGACTGGATCCTCCTCGTCCCGAACGGAAATTCGAATGCCTCGCAAGATCATCTTGGATTGCGACCCCGGTCACGACGACGTGATCGCGTTACTGCTCGCCCACGGAAACCCCGACATCGAGTTACTCGCCGTCACCACGGTGGTCGGCAACCAGACCCTGGACAAGGTCACCCACAACGCCCTCTCGGTGGCGCGGGTGGCCGGGCTAACCGGGGTGCCGATCGCCGCCGGCTGCTCGCGCCCTCTGGTGCGCGACATCGAGGTTGCCCCAGATATTCACGGCGAGTCCGGGCTCGACGGTCCCGAGCTGCCAGAACCCACCCAGCAGGCCGACCCGCGCCACGCGGTGGATCTCATCATCGAAACCGTCATGCGCCACGAGCCGGGGACTATCACCCTGGTGCCGACCGGCGGACTCACCAACATTGCGATGGCGGTCCGCAAGGAACCGCGCATTGCCCGGCGCGTCAAAGAGGTCGTGCTGATGGGGGGCGGGTATCACGTCGGTAACTGGAGCGCGGTGGCCGAGTTCAACATCATCATCGACCCCGAAGCGGCCCACATCGTGTTCAACGAGAGCTGGCCGGTGCTCATGGTCGGCCTCGATCTCACCCACCAGGCGTTGGCGACCCCAGAGGTCGTCGAGCGGATCGCCGCCCTCGGCACCGGGCCGGCCACCTTTGTGGTGGAACTCATGGATTTCTTCGGCCAGATGTACAAGCAGTCTCAAGGCTTCGACTCACCGCCGGTGCACGACCCCTGCGCGGTCGCCTACGTCATCGATCCGTCGGTGATGAGCACCCAGCGGGTGCCGGTGGATATCGAGCTGAGCGGGGCGCTGACGCTGGGGATGACGGTGGCGGACTTCCGGTCGCCGGCGCCCACGGACTGCACCACCTCGGTCGCCGTCGAGCTCGATCACCAAAAGTTCTGGGATCTCGTCGTCGACGCCCTCGAGCGCATCGGTGAGGTCAAGGTATGAGTCCCCAAAACAAGATGCGGGTCAACGTCGGCGTGCTGATGGCCGCGCTCCTGTCGGCCTGCGTGGCCTTCCAGCTGAACGCCAGCATGCTGAGCCCGGCCCTGGCCACGATCCAGGAGGAACTCGGTACCGATTCCGCCTCGGTGGGGCTGACCCAGACCGCGTTCTTCACCTCCGCCGCCCTCTTCTCCTTGTTCCTGCCCCGGCTGGGCGACATCATCGGTCGCAAGAAGGTGCTGTCGGGCATGCTCCTGGTCATGATGGCGGGCTGTGTCATCGCCGCTTTGGCCACCGACATCAACGTCTTGTTCATCGGGCGCGTGGTCCAAGGGGTGTCTGGTCCGGTCGTGCCGTTGTGTTTGATCATGTTGCGCGTCGAGGTGCCCGATCCCAAGCTGTACGGGACGCTGATGGGCGTGCTGACCGCCATCAACGGCGGCATCGCCGGCTTGGACGCGCTGGCAGGTGGCTACCTCGCGGAGAACTTCGGATTCGGTGCGGTGTTTTGGGCCATGGCCGCCGTGGCCGGTATCGCGGCTGTGCTGATGATCTTCCTGGCTCCCGAATCGACCGCCGATTCGAAGGGCAGAATGGACTGGCTAGGGGTGCTGCCGCTCGTCGTCTCGGTGGGAGCGGCGCTCATCGCGCTCAACGAGCTCGGAAAGCTGGGTGAGGCCAACGGCTGGATGGTGGCTGGCCTGTTCGTGCTCGCCGGGCTGGCTTTCGCGGCCTTCTGGCGGGTCGAGGACCGCAGTGATCATCCGCTGGTGGCCACCGCCCTCCTGCGTCGGCGCGCCACCTGGGCGCTGCTGCTGACCACGACTCTCACGATCACCGGAGTCTTTGCGGTGATGAACGGCCTCATCCCGGCGGTCGCCCAGGACACGACGCTCGGGTTCGGCATGGGGGCGGGGGAGTCGGCCTGGTGGACGCTCACCCCGTACGCGCTGGCGGGTTTGTTCGTCGGCCCGCTGGCCGGTCGGCTGGCCAGCACCTTGGGTTACCGGACAGTGCTGCGGACCGGCATCGTCGGCTCCATCATCGCGATCGCCGGCATGTTCTTGGTCGTCGGAAGCGATTCCCGGTTGCTCTTGCTCGGGATGTCGATCTTCATCGGCATCACCTACGCGGGCATCGTGAACATCATGTTGAACGGCCTCGGGATCGTGTTGTCGCCGGAGGAGAATCCAGGCTTTCTGCCCGGGTTGAACGCCGGAGCCTTCAACCTGGGCGCCGGCTTGAGCTTTGCCGCCCTGTTCGCCGCGAAGACCGCCTTCAGCCCTGCCGAAGGCGACGACGGCCCCGGTTACATTGCAGGGCTTGTCACCGGCTTGATCATCATGATCTTGGCCCTAGGGGCCTCGATGCTGATCCCGCGTCCGGTGGGGGCCGAGACGACGTCGGAAAAGGTCGACGTCAACGCGCCAAAGTCAACCGCGCAGTGAGTCAAAGCGGCTTGCTCCGCCACCACTTCTCGGTCAACCAATAGGGTCGAACCCGTGGAGATCGACACTCAGGTGTGTATTGCCGGCGGTGGCCCGGCGGGGATGATGCTGGGTCTGCTGCTCGCGCGCCAGGGCATCGAGGTCGCCGTGCTGGAAAAGCACGCCGATTTCCTGCGCGACTTCCGCGGAGACACCGTGCACCCCTCTACGCTCGATGTCCTCGACGAGTTGGGGTTGCACGAGGCGACCCGCCGGCTACCGCATCGCGACGTCTCGCAACTGAACGTGTCCTTCGCCGACGGGAGGTACACGTTGGCCGACTTCGCCCGGCTGCGGGTGCCCCATCCGTACGTCCGGTTCATGCCCCAGTGGCACTTCCTCAACGCGCTGGCCGAGCAGGCCGAGACGCTGCCCACCTTCCGGCTGCTGCGTCGCCACGAGGTCACCGACCTGCATCGACAGCGCGGTCGGGGTCGGGGCCGGGGGATCGTCACCGGGGTCGAGGCCCGCAGCCCAGAGGGGCCGGTCCGGGTCCGCGCCGGATTGACGGTGGCCGCCGACGGGCGAGGCTCGGTCGTCCGGGAGCGGGCGGGAATGGAGGTCCGCGAATTCGCCACGCCGATGGACGTGCTCTGGTTCCGGGTTAGCCGGGAGGAGGGCGAGAGCGAAGGGCTGGACATGCACATCGGATCCGGCCGGCTCGCGCTGGCCATCGACCGAGGTGAGTACTGGCAGATCGCCTACCTGGTGACCAAGGGCGGCGATCGGCTCCTGCGCGAAGCGGGCATCGACCGGTTCCGGGACTCCGTCGCCGAACTGATGCCGGCCATCGCCTCGCGGGTGGGCGAAATCTCGGGCTGGGATGACGTGCAGACGTTGAGCGTGCAACTGGACCGGCTCCGCCGCTGGCATGCGCCCGGGTTGCTGTGCATCGGCGACGCCGCACACGCGATGTCGCCGGTCGGTGGGGTGGGCATCAACCTGGCCATCCAAGACGCGGTGGCCGCCGCCCGGATACTCGGCGAGCCGCTGCGGACCGGGCGGCTCCGTCCCCACCAGCTGGCTGCCGTGCAACGCCGCCGCCGGCTGCCGACGGTGGGCACCCAGCTGCTGCAGCGAGTCGCCCAGCGGTTTCTGGTTCAACCGGCCCTGGGCAGCGAGCGGGCGATCCCGGCGCCCGCGGGCCTGCGGTTGCTGGCCAGGGTGCCAGCGTTGCAGGCCATCCCGGCCCGCGTGGTCGGAGTCGGGCTGCGGCCCGAGCACGTCGAGGCCGGCGGGAGAGGGCGCCTGGCCGGTCGCACGCTACGGTGAGGTATGTCGTTGTCTGCCGCCGAATACCTCGACAGCATCCGCACCGAGTCGGTCCGTTTTGTCGACGTGCTCACCGCCTGCGATCCCGCCACGCCTGTGCCGAGCTGCCCGGAGTGGACGGCCGCCGACCTGCTGTGGCACCTGGTCGAGGTGCAGGCGTTCTGGGCTCGAGTGGCGCGAGACCGCCCGGCCAGGCCAAAGGGTCCTCGCGAAGGTACTTCAGGGTCGGAGCGACCCGTCGACTACGACGGCCTGCTGACCGCCTTTCGCAACGCCGCTCAGGATCTGGCCGACGCCCTGGACGGCATCGATCCAGCCGCGACGGCGTGGACCTGGCGGCGGCCCGACGACACGGTGGCGTTCATCCTGCGCAGGCAGGCCCACGAGGCGTTGATCCACCGGATCGACGCCGAGCTGACCGCCGATGCCTCCAGCACTGTGGACCCGCGGCTGGCCGCCGACGGGGTGGCGGAGTGCCTCGACGTGATGTACGGGGGCCAGCCGGACTGGGGCAGCTGGCAGCCCGGCGGGGATTACGTTCGGCTGGACTGCTCCGACACCAAAGATGGGGTGTGGCTGAGACTGGGCAGGTTTGCCGGCATCGATCCCAAGACGGGCGACCGGGTCGACGAAGAGGACTTCCACGTGGTGGCCGATCCGGGCCAGCAACCGGCGGCGGTCGTGACCGGGGCGGCGGCCGATCTGGACCGCTGGCTGTGGCACCGAAGCGACGATTCGACCCTGGAGTTGACCGGCGATCCAGCAGTCCTCGGCCGCGTGCTCGCCGTGTTGCGGCAACCCATCAACTAGCGAATCGCAGGATTTGCCGTCCCAGGTGGCCTAGCTTCTCGGCGAGTTCGGGCGGTTCGACGACGCTCAACTCGGCCCCCAGATCGAGGGCGGCCCATGCGAGCGGGCGAACCAGGTCGTCGAGGCGGGCGCCGAACAGCCTCAGTTCGGTGCCGCCGCCTGCCACGGCGGTCGCCCGCCCGTAGGCGGCGGGGATGCGAGCGGCCACCGCGTCGGGCGGGACGTCCAGCCGGACGGTGGCGATCGGCTCGAGCGAGCGGGTCCGGCTCACCGAACCGCGGATGAACTCCCCCGGATCGGGAGTGGGCCGCTCACGGTAGCGAAACGTCGTCGTCCGCGGGGCGCTGATCCGGTCCAGCCGAAAGCTCCGCCAGTCCTCGCGGCCCAGATCGAAGGCCATCAGGTACCAACGCCGCCCCGTCGAGACCATCCGGTACGGCTCGACGTCGCGTTCGCTCTGTTCACCGTTGGAGCTGAGGTAACCGAACCGGCAGCGCACGCGCTCCCGAACCCCCCGAGCAAGCACGATGAGCGCCTCGGGATCCACCACCGGGCCAGGATAGGACAGGCTCAGCGTGGCCTCCTTGAGCGCGGCTACCTGGCCCCGCAGCCGGGGCGGCAACACCTGGTCGAGCTTGCTCAGGGTGCGCAGGGCTGCTTCGCTCACCCCGCTGACGGTGTCGCCGGCCGCCATCCGCAAAGACACCGCGACCGCGACGGCCTCCTCGTCGTCGAGCAAGAGCGGCGGCAGCCGCCCCGAGTTGCCGAGCCGGTAGCCACCACCGACGCCGGCCGTGCCCTCGATCGGATACCCGAGACCGCGCAGCCGCTCGACGTCGCGACGCACGGTCCGGGTCGTGGTCGCGGCGCGCTCGGCCAGTTCCCCGCTGGTCCACACAGGCCGCGACTGAAACAGCCCGAGAAGGCGCAGAACCCGCTGTGTCGTTTCGGCCATGCTCTGACCTTTTCATGGATTGCGGACCGAAAGTGTCCGCTATCGGTTGCAGGATGCTGGGTATGGCAATCAATTGGAACAAACAACTCATCGAACAGATCGACTACCACTGGCGAACCCAGCTCCGAATCCGGCTGGACGGGCTCACCGACGAGGAGTACTTCTGGGAGCCCGTCGAGGGGTGCTGGAACGTTCGACCCAAGGGGGCCTCCAGCGCGCCCGTTCAGGCTGGCAGCGGGGACTTCACCATCGACTTCGCGTTCCCGGAGCCGGAGCCGGCCCCGCTGACCACGATCAGCTGGCGGCTCGGACACCTCATCGTCGGGGTGCTCGGGGCCCGGAACGCCGCGCACTTCGGCGGGCCCGCCCTGAACTACTTCGACTTCGCCTACGCCGGCACCGCCGAGGATGCCTTAGCCCAGCTCGACGATTGCTACCGGCGGTGGTTGGACGGGGTTCGCGCGCTCGACGACGACGGACTTGCCCGGCCTTGCGGGGAGGCCGAGGGCAAGTGGGCCGAGTGTCCGATGGCCGAACTCGTCCTGCACATCAACCGCGAGCTCATCCACCACGGCGCCGAGATCGCCCTACTCCGAGATCTCTTCGTTCACCAAACCCGCTGACCCGACCCGTTCTCGTCTCAGTTCGAGCCCGACGCATCAGGAGTTATCGTGTTCATGCCCGCCGCCCATTCCGAGATCGACACCATCACCGGCTACCTCGAGGCTCAGCTCGAGGCAGTCCGTCTGTCCGCCTACGGGCTCACCGAGGAACAGGCGCGGACTCGTCCTTGCCGCAGCACGCTCTCCATCGGTGGCCTGCTCAAGCACGTCAGCTACGTGTGCCGGGGACGCCGCCTCCGCGTCGAGGCCGGCGGGAAGCACGACACGCCCGAGCAGCTGTACGCCCGGATGGAGGAGTTCACCTCCAGCTTTGCGCTCACCGAGAATGAGTCATTGCCCGGCATGCTGACCGAGTTCGACGCCGCCTCAGCCGATCTGCTCGTCCTGGTCCGGGGGACCGACCCGGGCGGCGGGGCCGAGGAGCCACCCGCCCCCTGGTACGGCATCGACGAGCCGACGCCGAGCAACCACCGCTTCAACCTCATCCACCTGGTGGAGGAACTCGCCCGGCACGCCGGGCACGCCGACATCATCCGCGAACAACTCGACGGCGCCACCGCGGGCGAGCTCTACCTGGCGGCCCACAATCTGCCTGGCAACGCCTTCATGCAGCCGTGGCGACCCTCGGACGAGTGAACCGTGCGGCGTTCCCGCGGGAACGCCGCAGGCTGGCTGACAGCGGTTCTGCGGTTAGGGTTCGCGCAGGGCAGGGATGCCGGTGTCGCGCTTGAGGTAGGTGTAGGGAAAGCTATGGCCGAAGGTCTGCCAGCCGTCCGCCCGCAGGAGGCGCACCTTGTTCGCCGTGAGGGCCGTGCGGTGCTCCCACTGGGTATCCGATCGCACGACGCGGTGGTAGGTGAGGCCGCGCTCGACGCTGTGCCAGCCGTACCGACCGGCCAGGGCCAGTTCGCGCATCTCGTCGGTAAAGTTCGTGGGCCCGAGGATGCGTTCATCGGGGTCGAGGCCAACTCCGGACGGGGTGCCGGCCGGGCCAAACCGTTTTTGGGCCGCCTGCTTGGTCATCTGCAGCGTCGCGCCGATGCTCTGCCAGGTCGCGCCGGCGTTACGCGCCGAGGCGACGACACTGCGCAGGAGCGTGCTGGCCTCTCGCTGCAACGCGGCGGCATTGGCGATGAGCGGCAGGAAATCCTCGGCGCTGCGGGGCTCTTGGGTGGGGGCGTTCTCCATCAGCATCGTAGTCAGTGCTTCGCGGGTGGTTTCCACGATCGTCTGGTCGGGCTCGGAGCGATCAGCGGTCATGGGGAGTGTCCTCGTCTGGCAGCGTCGCCGAGGGACGCCAGCCGCCCGGTTTCCCCCAGACCAGCAGCCTGCTCCCGAAGAAGACCAGCGCCAAGATTGCGACGATGAGCAAGATCTCCAGCCAGCGGGGGAGATCGAACGAAATGGTCGCCACACCAATGAAGGGCGGGATCATCAACAGAATGTAACCGAGGTTCCAGCTACGTTGTATAGGCTTCGTCATAGGTCAACCATAGGTTGACGAACTGGCGGTGTCAACTAAAAGTTGACGTATCTGCGATCGAAGATAGATGCGTCAATTCAGTGAGGCCCCGCCAGGGCGGCTAGCGAGGCCGGCGTGCTGGGAGGCCGACGGCACCCTCGCCAGCACCTCCGCCCGTGCGTCCGTAGCGATACACTGACCGGCCATGACGGCCCGGATGGGTGGCGGCGAGTGGAGGGGGTGGCGGATGAGGAAGGAGGACTCGGCAGACCTGGTGAACGCCGTGGTCGAGGAGGACTTTGCCCTCGCGTCCGCTCTGCTCGCCGAGACCGAACTCTTTGTCGTCCGCTCGATCCTCGAGCGCATGGACCTTGACACTCGGGCGATAGCGTTCCGCCTGCTCGAGAAGAACCGGGCATTGACGATGTTCGAAGGGTTCAGCCCAACGCTCCAGGGCGAGCTCGTGCGGGCGCTCGGGGAGGCCGAGGTGGCCGAGGTGTTTGCGGATATGCATCCCGACAACCGCGTGGAGTTGTTGGACGAGTTGACGACCGCGGTTGCCAAACGCCTGGTTCAGCAGCTTCCACCCGACCACCGGCAACTGACCAGCATCGTGCTGGGCTACCCGCAGGGTTCCATCGGGCGACGGATGAGCCCCGGTTATATCCGTGCTCTCGATCGCGAGACCGTCGGCGAGGCGCTCGAGCGGCTTTCGAGAACCGACGCCGACGCCGAGACGATGCACGTCGTTCCGGTGACGACGCCGGATCTCTGCCTGCTGGGTGTCATCGAGCTTCCCGAATTGCTCCGTACCCCTCGGGGCGACCACGTCGTCGACCACCTGGAGCCGGCCGTCTCGGTGCAGGCCGACGACGACGCCGAGACCGCCGCCCGCCTTCTCCTGGACAGACGGCTCTTCGGCCTGCCGGTCACTGATCTTGAGAACCGTCTGCTCGGACTCGTGACCGTCGACGACGCCCTACGCATCCTCGAACAGGCCCAGGAGGAAGACGAGGCCCGCGCGGGTTCTCGCGAACCCCTGAGACGCCCGTATCTATCGACCCCGGTGCGCACGATCACCAGGACGCGCATCGTGTGGCTCTTCATCTTGGGTATCTCGGCGATCTTGACCGTCAACGTGTTGGAGATCTTCGAGGCAACCCTCGAGCAACGCGTGACCTTGGCCTTGTTCATTCCGTTGCTGACCGGGATCGGGGGAAACACCGGTTCCCAGGCCGCCACCACCGTGACCCGCGCGCTCGCGATGGGGCAGGTGCGGGTGGCCGATATCGGCGGGGTCGCCCTCAAGGAGGTGCGTGCCGGGTTCGTGATGGGGGCCATCCTGGGTAGCGTCGGCGGAGTCGTCGCCTCGCTCGTCTACGACACCGGGATCGGCTGGGTGATCGGGCTGACATTGCTCGGCGTCTGCGCGATGGCGGCCACGGTCGGTGGGTCGATGCCGCTGATCGCCAAGGCCGCCCGGGTGGATCCGGCCGTCGTGTCGACGCCGTTCATCACGACCTTCTGCGACGCGACGGGCTTGCTGCTCTACTTCACCATTGCCCAGGCAGTGCTGGGATTATGAGCAGCTGGGCGATCAACGCGGTCGAGCATGTTGCCACGCTGGCAACGGGGCCGGCTCTCGACCGAACGCTTCGTGTCACCCTGAACTTCCACCCGGACCGGTTGACTTCTGGTCGCACGGTCTTGGCCCGGTTGGCGGACGACGGTTGCCTGG
>JBBSOW010000061.1:0-17493 GCA_038259365.1 Propionibacteriales bacterium | reverse complement strand
TTGCGATCGGTGAACGTGTCGAGGGTGGGCATAGATCGCCGGAGCCGCGCCAGACTCCCTAACCCAACCGCCAATCGTTGACGGCAGCCAGGGTGAGGGCGGCCACCGCGTGGCGGCGATTGCTACCCCGCCGGACGAGGCGATAGCCCATCCCCGGGGCTCCCGGCAACGGGATGGTCGGACCCGACGACTCGGGCATCTTCCACCGGCCGTCGACGAGCTGCAGGCTGGAGACGACGGCGTGCAGCGCCAAGCGGGCGGGCTCGGCGTAGCTCTTGTCCAGCCAGCCGTGCCGGCACGCCTGCAACCACCCCGAAGCGATGAGCGCCGTCGCCGAAAGCTCGCGGTAGCTGCGTCGCGACTGGCCCAGCACCGTCTCCCAGGTACCGTCGGGGCGCTGCTCGGCCAGAAGTGCCGCGCTCGTGCGACGCAGCAGTTGAATGATCGTCGCGGTCTGCGGATGCCGGCCGATCTCGGTGAGGATCATCGGCAGCGCGGCTACCACCCACGCGTTGCCGCGGGCCCAATAATGCCCGTTGGGATAGGGACGCTCGGTGCGCTGCCACCACGAATGCGCCCACAGCCCGGTGCCCTCGTCGAGCAGCAGGTTCGCGTAGACGCCAGGCTGGGCGGCGGCAATGTCGAGCATCTCCTTGTCCGCCAGCTCCGCGCCGTAGCGCGCCGGAAACACGCTGAACATCATCAGGCTGTCGACCCAGACCGAACGCGGGTAAAGCTTCGCGATCCGGGCGTGGCCGAGGTGGTTGACGGCCCCGCCGACGTCGCGGGGTTCGTGACGAACGTAGTACGCGACGCGCTCGGTCAGAGCGCGGTAACCGGGATGGTTCAGCCACCGCCAGGTATCGAGGCTCACCAACCCCGGCGTGGCCAGGTCGGCGTGATCGATGACCGGCGGGTGTTCGACGTAGTGGTCGAGGTAGCGGCTCAGCCACGGCAGGTAATGGCTGGTGCCCACCGCGCGGCCCAGCTCACACAGCCCGAACCCGAACAGGCCCTGACCCCAGTGCCAATCCGGCACCCGCTCAGCCTGGAGGTCGTCGGCCACCATCGAATCGCACAGCTGCTCCACGAGTTCGATGGCTGTCTTCATCGGTCAACCCCTTAGAGATGCCCCCGCCGGCGTGCCGACGTTTTCCACCGGAAAACTGTCAAAGACATTATCAGCTGTCAACCCCGGTTTCCGGGTTCGATACCAGCCCAGCCGTCCGCCATCAAGTCGCTCGAGCGCCGATAGCGGGTGCCGTGCACCCGCCCGTTGACCGTGAAGGCACCACGGACCGGCAGCTCCAGCGCCCCCCACGCCGAGAACCAGCGCAGCCCGTAGCGATCGACGAACAGCGTACTTTCAGCGATCTGGGAGGCGAAGCGGACCAACTCGCCAGCGCCCCCCTCGACGGCTTGCAGGCGGACGGCCCAACCGGTGATTGCGCCATCCTGCACGCGCTCTTCCTCGCCCCCCTGGCGCAGATTTGCCGCCGCCCGGACACCGATCAGCCCACCGCCGACGCGCGCCGCCAGCCAGTCACGGCCCGTCAACGACTCGTCGAAACGCTCCATCGGCCAGTACAGGTGCGAGCAACGGCGCCGGGGAGGTTCCAGCAGCCCCCGCCGGCCGTGGGTGTCGTAACGGGCCACGAGGAGATTCTCGTGCTGCGCGACGTCGGGGTTGAGCGCGTTGCCGACCCACTCGTTCGGCGTCGCGTTCCGCACGGAGAACGTCTTCGGGTCCCCGGTCGGATGGGTGGCGAAGACGCCGACCTCGCCCAGGGTGGCCTGCCAGATCTGCTGCTGATCCCCGAACTCACCGGGGCGGTAGCGCTGGGCCGAGGAGAGGGTGCCGAACTCGCTGCGCCAGGTGACGACGTCGGCACGTTGCAGCGCCATCCCCTGCGCAAACGGATTGGCCAGCCGCATCAGGGCCGGCAGCAGCGGCCCCGGCACCGTGCTCAACAGGCGCAGCGGGCTCAGGAAGGCGTTGTCGTTCAGGGAGTGGCGACGCATGAGCAGGCGGGTCGCGCGGACCGTTTCCGGGTTCACGAACGCCTCCATTCCCCACGCGAACTCCGCGGCCTCCTCCTCGGTCCTGTCGTCGAGGCTCTCCCTCAGCTCGGTGAGATCAACCCCGTGGGCGGTCTTCACGGTCCACGTCTTCGGGCTGGTCGCCAGCTCGACGAGCCCGGCCGGCGGCCGGTAGCTGCTGGAGTAGAACAACGCCGACAGCCCGCTCCAATCGAGATCGACCGCCGGCTCGATCCCGAAGGCGTGCGCCATGATCCCGCTGACCTGGGCGGTGGCGGGAAACTTCCTCTGCTGCTCGTAGGTTCGCCCGCTTGCGGCGCCCAGCACGCCGCCGCTCGAGTGGGCCGCCAACTCTAACATCGCCACATCGAGCACGCCCCTCGCCGAGGCGGCGAGGTCGGGCGCGCCGTGATCGACGAGCAGGGCCAGCGCGGCGATGTCCTCCTCGTAGTAGACGTTGGACAGCCACTCGCTGAAACCGAACGTTTGACGGTCGGCCAGCCAGCGGGCCAGCCGCCGACGCCCCCGGGCGCGGTGTTGGCTCCCGGTCAGGCCCGCGTTCGGAAACGCCGCCGCCGGCCACAGCCCACCCGCCAGGTACTGCACGGTGGCAAAGATCACCTGATGGTTCTCCGACCAGTAACACATCGAGTCGGTACCGGGCTCGTCGAACCAGTACTTGAAGCCTCGGAGGCTGGTGCCGATCGCGTCGAGGCTCGAAGCGCACAGTTGCTGAGCGTGATCTAGGGCCAGCTTCGCCGCCGTCAGAGCGCGAAAATCGGCGCAGTCCAACCGCGCGTCGACGAAGGCGAGGAGGGGTCCGATCGGGGCCTCATCGACGGTTTGCCCGCGGTGAAGCTCACGCAATCCTGCAAAACCCGCGGGAACCTGGCCTAGATCGAGCACGCCCTTAGTCTGACATGGCACTAGGCTGGCATGGCCTCGCGCGGTGGAATAACCGCGCAATGCGCCACGTTTTACCGGTGACCATCACGCAGAAGTCGGACCAGGAGCGACATGATCGAGTTGAACAATCTCGGCCAGAACGGCGGCGGTAGCCGGGCCGGCAGCGCCGACCAATCGGGTGGCGAGCCCCGCGAGATCATCATCGTCGGCAGCGGACCGGCCGGTTACACCGCCGCCGTCTACGCCGCCCGGGCCGATCTCAAGCCGCTGGTCTTCGAGGGCGCCGTCACCGCCGGTGGTGCGCTGATGAACACCACCGAGGTGGAGAACTTCCCCGGCTTTCCCGAAGGGATCCAGGGCCCCGATCTGATGAACGACATGCGGGCCCAGGCCGAGCGCTTCGGGGCGGAGATCGTCACCGACGACATCGTCTCGATGGACCTCACCGGGGCCATCAAGTCCGTCACCGATTCCGAGGGCAACGTGCACCGCGCCAAGGCCGTCGTCCTGGCCACCGGCTCGGGCTACCGTCGCCTCGGCCTGCCCGATGAGGATCGACTGTCCGGCCGCGGCGTCTCCTGGTGCGCCACCTGTGATGGCTTCTTCTTCCGAGACAAGGACATCGCCGTCGTCGGCGGCGGAGACTCCGCCGTCGAAGAGGCCACCTTCTTGTCCCGCTTCGCCTCCAGCGTCACCCTCATTCACCGCCGCGACGAGCTGCGCGCCTCCAAGATCATGATCGCCCGCGCCGAGAAGGACCCGAAGGTCAGCTTCGCCTGGAACAGTTCGGTAACCGCGATCCACGGCGAGAACGCCGTCGAGGGCATCACCCTGACCGACACCCGAACCGGTGAGACCCGCGAGCTGGCGCTGCAGGGGTTGTTCATCGCGATCGGCCACGACCCGCGCTCGGAGCTGCTGACCGAGCAGGTGGATCTGGACGCCGAGGGGTATGTGCTCACCCAGCCCGGCACGACCCGAACCAACCTCAGCGGCGTCTTCGCGTGCGGGGACCTCGTCGACCACACCTACCGCCAGGCCATCACCGCCGCCGGAACCGGTTGTTCGGCAGCGCTGGACGCCGAGCGTTACCTGGCCGACTTGGAGGACGACTCACTGGTCATGGCGCACGCTTGATCAAGTGAGTAGATGGGATCGAGTCCCCTCTCGGCTACCGTTAGTCCAGTACTTTCCACAGATCGCTAGTGACGCCGCTAGTTCTGAATACAGCGCAAGGAGCAGCATGGGATCGGTCAACGAGATCACCGACGACACGTTCGAGGCCGAGGTGTTGAAATCCGCCAAGCCCGTCCTGGTCGACTACTGGGCCGATTGGTGCGCGCCGTGCAAGCAGCTCTCGCCCATCCTCGACGAGTTGGCCAGGGTCCACGGCGACAAGATCAGCTTCGTCAAGGTGGACACCAACTCCAACCCCGTCACCGCCACCAAGCAGGGCGTGCTCAGCCTGCCGACGCTGCAGGTGTTCGTCGACGGCCAGGTGGTGAAGAGCTTCCAGGGTGCGAAGACCAAGAATCAGCTGCTGAAGGCCCTCGACGAATTCCTCTGATTCGACATGTCGGATAACCATCCCGCTCGCCCAGACGGTGCCGCCGAGATTCCCAAGAGCAAGGCGCCGATCTTCATTGCCGTCGGTGCACTCCTGGCGCTGCTCGTCGCCGTGGGTCTCATTGCCGCCCTCGTCTCGCGAACGGGTGAATCCGGGGTTCCGATCGATCAGACCTCGGCGGCCGTCGTGCCGCTTGAGCTACCGATCAAGGTCAACCAACTGCAGCGTGATCCCAACGCGAGCGACCCCAGCGTCCCCCCCAACCCCGAGGGCGTCATCAACACCGCCACCGCGATCTATAACGTCAGCGGCGAGGCGACCCTCGTCGTCATCGCCGGCCGCCCGGTCAAGGACCCCGCCGAGATGTTGGCCATGGTGGAGGCCCGCGCGATCCGCCAGGTAGGCGCCGGCATGTGCGGGCGCGAACCCACCCGCGATCTGGACGTGTGCGTCGTCGCCGACGGCGACACCGCGGTGCTCGGCGGCGGCTTGGCCAAGCAGACCGTCGACGAGATCGTCGCGCAGTCCCAGTCCGTCCTGGACTCCCTGCCCAAGTAGACGGGTACCTCCGCCTAAAGGCCTAGCGCTCAGCTCTTGTGTCGAGCGATGAGCGCGGCATAGGCGCGGAACGAGTCCTTGGGGATGCGCCGCTGGGTTAGGTAGTCGATGTAGGTGATGCCGAACCGCTTGGAGTAGCCCTCGGCCCACTCAAAGTTGTCCATGAACGACCAGCAGAAGTACCCGGTGACTCGCGCCCCCTCGGCAACCGCCTGCGCCACCGCCGCCACGTGGTCGTAGAGGTAACTGACCCGCTCCGGATCGTGGACCGCCCCGTGCTCGAGGACGTCATCGCAAGCCCGGCCGTTCTCGGTGATGACCATCGGCGGCAGCCCGGGGTAGGTCTGGTTCAACCAGACCAGGAGCCGGCGCAGGCCGTCGGCCTCCACCATCCAGCCCATCGCCGAACGCTCGGCGTCGGCTGGCTCCGCCTCCGCAACGGGCAGGTCGTGCAGGGTGGTCTGCGGTTCGGACTGAGGATCGGCACGCAGATACTGCGGGCTGTAGTAGTTGATCCCGAAGTAGTCGATCGGCTCATGGCAGATCGCCAGATCCCCGTCGTGGATGAACGAGAAGTCCGAAAGGTGACCCCAGGCTTCGCGGGCGAGGTCGGGGTAACTGCCCCGCAGGACGGGGTCAGTGAACAGCCCGTTGCTGTACATCGTGCCCAGCTCGGCCGCGTGGCGATCCTCGTCGCTGTCGCTGGCCGGCGTGCAGTGGGTCAGGTTGAGCGTGATTCCCACCTGCTGATCGGTATGGCGGGACTTTCGCATTTCTCGAACCGCCAGGCCGTGGCTCAACAGGACGTGGTGGGCCGCCGCGAGGGCGCCGTGGGTCTCGGTGCGGCCTGGGGCGTGCACACCCCTGGCGTACCCGGCCATGCTCACCACCCAGGGCTCGTTGTGGGTCAGCCAGTTCTTGACCCGATCCCCGAGCCGATCCTGGACGGCCACGGCGTATTCGACGAACCGCTCGGCGATGTCGCGGTTCATCCAGCCGTCCAGATCCTCAAGCGGTTGCGGCAGATCCCAGTGGTACAGCGTCGCCATTGGCTCGATGCCCTCGGCCAACAGGTCGTCGACCAGTCGATCGTAGAAGGCAAACCCGGGCTCGTTGAAGGCCCCAGAACCTAGCGGCTGGATGCGCGGCCAGGCCACCGAGAACCGGTAGGCGTCGACGCCTAACTCGCTCATCAGCGAGAGGTCGGCGGGTGCCCGGTGGTAGTGATCGCACGCCACGTCACCGGTGTCGCCGCCGACCACCTTGCCCTCGGTGTGGCTGAAGGTGTCCCAGATGGAGACGCCGCGCCCGTCCTCGTCGACGGCGCCCTCGATCTGGTAGGCGGCGGTGGCGGTGCCGAAGATGAAATCCTTCGGCAAGCCGATGGGGCTGAGATCGGTGGGCATGGATGGCTCCTAGTCGTGACGACGGACGCTGTCTCATCGAGCCTAACGACAACCAGCTGCGTAGCCGAGCGCCCGGGCTGCGGCGCTAGCTGGCGGAGCCCAGGTGGCGGCGGGCGTGGGCGATCTGGATAGGGGTGAACAGCGGCGCCGCCTGGTGGCCCATGAACTCGTAGGCCATGATCTGCTTCTCCCCGCCCATCGCGTTGTGGGCGGCGTACACCGTCGAGGGTGGGCAGACGTCGTCCATAAGACCCACGTTCGTGAGGCTGGGCGCGGTGATTCGCTCCGCCAGCACGGCGCAATCGACGTAACCGAGCGTGCGCCGGACCGCCGCCACCTCGTCGGTGTGCCAGGCGAGATATTGCGCTATCTCGCCGTAGGGCAGCTGGTCGGTGATCGTGATCGCCCGGGCAACGTCGCACATGAACGGCACCTCGGGGCTCACCCACGCGACCTTGGGGTTGAGGGCCGCGGCGGCGATGCTGAGCGCCCCGCCCTGGCTCATCCCCGTCACCCCGACGCGGGTGGGATCCGCGCCGTCCAGCTCGGCGGCCACGTCGACCGCCCGCGCGGCGTCGGTCCACATCCGCGTGTAGTAGTAGCTCTCCGGAGCGGCGATACCGCGGGTCAGCACCCCGGGAACTTGTGGACCGGCCTCGGCCACGGTCATCGGATCGCCCGTGGCGCCCAGGTCGCGGCCCGCCTGGCCGCGCGAATCCATCACCAGCACCGCGTAGCCGACGCTCGGCCACAACAGGTGATCCTCCGGCATGCCACGGCCACCGCCGTAGCCGATGAACTTCACGATGATGGGGATCGGCAAGGTGCGTTCGATCTTCGGCCGGATGAACCAGCCGCGGATGGGGTGCCCGTGGGCTCCGGAGAAGGTCACGTCGAAGACGTCGACGTGGTCGAACAGGCCGACCCGATACGGCTCGAGACGGGTGGGCGTCGCGGCGTCGCTGGCCAGCTTGAGTTGACGGGACCAAAACTCCGCCAGATCGGGCGGGGCGGTGACCGCCGTGCGGTAGCTCGCCAGTAAGTCGGGCCGCAGATCAAACCACACGAGGACTCCTTCAGTACGGGGTGACCGGGTGCACATCCTAGGGCCCGCCACGCCAAGGAACCGTGCGGCGCCACCGTGGGAGGAGTCTTCGCTGCGCGTTCGGGACTGCGGACCGATGTCCCGACCCAGCCTGGCTCCTCGGCTGATCTCGCCATGATGGTGCCCACCGAACTCCCGGGCGGGAACGCACACCGGCCACATCGCAGCCAGGAACTGCTCGAGCGCCGACACCGCCACCGCCTCGGGCGCGACGTGATTGACGGGCGCCGCCTCGCTCGGTTCCTGAGGACGTCGGTCAAGTTGGCAGTAGTTTCGACCGCGCCCTGGCAGCGGTCAACCAGACAACGGCGATGAGCAAGATGGCGGCCAGTGCCCAACCCCAGTAATCGGTGGCGAGGGTGACTGTCCACGCCAACGGGTCGGGCCAACCGCCCCAGGCAGACAGTGCCCGGGAGAGCGACGACACGCCGACCACGCCGGCAACGAGCACCGAAATGGTCGTCACCCCGATGTTGTAACGCCGCAGCCGGGTCGGGTTTTCGGTCGCCCGTCCGTAGGCGTGCCTCGCCACCCAGCCCTCGAGTAGGTCGAAGCTCGACATGCCGGCCGCGAAGAGTACCGGCAGCGTCATCACCGCCCACCACGGCAACTGCGCCGCCCCGGCGGAGCCCGCGAGAATGAGGAGGCTCACCTCGGTGGCAGTGTCGAATCCCAGGCCGAAGAGGAGACCGACGGTATACATCTGCCGCGGGGTGCGGATCGTGGCTCCGACCCTGTACAGGACGGCTGTGATCGGACCGGTCTGCCCGCCGCGACCGCCTGAGGCTCGCAGCGACGCGACGTTGACCGCGGCGATGACCAGCAAGAAGATGCCGGCGACCAGCGGACCCCACACGCTCGTGAAGCGGCTCCACGCCGACCCTGCGTCTGTGGCGCCGCGAGCCAAGGTGGACAAGCCGGCCGCGACCAGCGCGGCGAACGCCACGACGACCGTCGAGTGGCCGAGCGAGAACCAGAAGCCCACGCCCGTCGCCGGCTTACCCTCCCCAACCAGTCGTCGAGTCGTGTTGTCGATGGCCGCGATGTGATCGGCGTCGAACGCGTGTCGGGCGCCGAGCGTGAAAGCCGTCACGCCCACCGCGACTCCGAAGACCTGGCTTGCCTGGCCACTCAGCTCGAAATGGGCGGGTCCAACGAGCAGCAGTAGGCTCCCCCAGCCCACGGCATGCAGAAGAATCACCGCCCCTCCCGTGAGCACCATACTTCGGCGCTCGATAGCGCCCAGGGTGCGCGGTTTTGTCCTGATCGCCTGAGCGCCATGGTCCTCTGTCCTGTTCACGGTTTCGATGATAAGTGGACAGCCGTAAGCGGTCAGACCCGATACGACCTGGTCATGGAGGCCAGGTGCCGGAGCTACCGCGGCGGTGTGACCCCACGAGATGGGTGTCCACGATCCCGATGGCCTCCATCAGCGCGAACATCGTCGTGGGCCCGACGAACTTGAAGCCCAGCGATTTGAGCAACTTGGCGCATGCCACCGACTCGGGCGAGACGCTCGGCACCTCGTCGAGGGTGCGCGGCGCCGGGGTTTCCTGCGGTCGATGGGACCAGATCAGCTCGGCCAGGCCCCCGCTCTTACGCAACTCCAGGGTGGCCTTTGCGTTGCCAATTGTCGCGTCGATCTTGGCTCGATTGCGGATGATCCCCGGATCGTTGAGCAGCCGCTCCACGTCGGACTCCCCGAACTTTGCCACCTTCTCGGGGTCGAAGCCATCAAACGCCTCCCGGAACCGCGGCCGCTTGCGCAGCACCGTCAGCCAGCTCAGCCCCGACTGAAACGCCTCCAGGCTCAGCCGCTCGAAGACACCGATCTCGTCGCGAACGGGCATTCCCCACTCGGTGTCGTAATACTCCAGCAACAGCCGGTCTCCATAGGCCCACGGCGCCCTCGTCAGGCCGTCGTCGCCCTGAACCGTATGGCCATCCGATTGGGCCACGGCTACCTCCTCGCTCTGTGTCACCATCCAAGTCTCCCTCGACTCACCATGTTCTTTTTGTCTCAGCTCTCGGACCCTAAGACGCCCCGCTAGGCGGCCAACTCTTCGGCATGAGCGGCCAGGCGACGTAGCGCCTTGCTGCACCGCCAGCGCACCAGCTCGGGGGTCGTGCCGAAGCGCTCGGCCGCTGCCGAAGAATTCAGCCCCTCCACATAGATGGCGGACAACACCCTCCTCGTGGGTTCGTCCACCAGACGCAGTTCGCTCGCCTGTTTCAAGACCTCCAAGGCGCTGAGCTGTGCTGCTGGCGGCTCCGCCAACGACTCCAGCACCGAGTCCTGCACGGGGCGCAGCCGACGGCCGCCCGCCTGCTCGGCCTTGACCGCTTTCAGCGTGTCCAGCACCAGGTTGGCCGCGACCGATCGCCGTCTGCGCCCGGTGGGATAGCCAGCAATGCGCACACACAGTTGGGCCACGTAGTCCCCGAGTTCGGCCGCCGGATCTTTGGCGGCCATCAGCACGAGCTTGCCCAGCAGCGTCTGCACGATCACGCGACGGGCCAGATTGTCCCCGGCGTTACCCGCGTCGACGAGCCTGAGCAACACCGCGTCCGGATCCACTCGGATGGCGTCGAACGCCTGTCCCGCGGTCATCTCGAGCCCGGAAAGCCAGCCGTCTTGCAGCGCGCTCCACTCGCCGTTCAGCTTGTTCGCCAGGTGCCGATTGGCCGCGCACCGACCTAGCGGTTTGACGTTCGAGCGCGTCGGCTCGACCTGGCCGTACTCGTCTTGTTCAGCCCCGCATCCATTCTGATCGCGTGACGCTCGTTTGTTGTGCATCTTTTACCTCGACCCTGCCCGGTTGTCTAGTCTTTCGACCCGGCCACCTGGGATGGCGACCGACGCCGTCAGTCCACCGCACAGGTGTAGTCCCAGGTGTTGTCCGAACAGGCCGGGGTGTTGTCCTTGTGTTTCCCGATCAAACTCCTACTCGGGCCGGTGGCCGAGCGCGCCGATATCGACCGGCAAGAGACTCGAACACCCGGGTATGTAGCTATTGCACGACGTGGCCAGGGGCGTGTGTTCGCAGAGGTGCAGAGGAAGGCATACTCGGGGGATGCCCAATCCTTCGACTGAACAACTCCCTGGAGGGGCCGGCCCCATCCACGCATCTCTGGATGGTCGCGAGTTCGTCATGGTTTCGTCGACGGCGAGCACCGTCGATTCGGCGCGCCCGACCCGGTTCCGCTACCGACAGCTTGGCACGATGCTCTGGGGAACCTATTCGGGAGACACCGTTTCGTTGGGGCGATTCGTCGGTAAGCGCGTCGGCGGGGAGATTCGGATCTCTTTCGCGCATACTCTGGCGGTATCGGGCGAGACCATTGTCGGCAGCGCGACCAGCCGCGTCGAGGTCGCAGACGACGGTCGCCTCAGCCTGATCGAGGATTTCCTCAAGGACGGCGTGAACGAGACAAGCGTGTGCGTCCAAGCCGAGCCGGTTGCCGCACCCGCCAACGTCGAGGACTTTGAGGTCAAGGACTTTGAGTAAGGCAGCGGAGGGCCAAACAGGATCGGTCCTCTCGACTGCGGACCTGCCTCTCGCCAAAAGTTCGTTGGTTTGCTACGCTCGCCACGTGGCATTGCAATTGCACTAATGTGATCATGGCTGACTTCGCACAGATGCTGGCTTGACGATGTAGTGTCCATCGCTCTTCACCCCCCATGGGGAATCAATGCGGATCGGCTGGAGCAGTGTGGCTTCGGTTGATCGGCTGGAGCAGTGTGGCTTCGCCCGAAGGAGAACCGTTGTCCAAATACTCAAAGTTCATCACTGCTGTCGCGATTTTTGCTGCGTCGGCTCTAGCTCTGTCGGGATGCGTGGCCGATGGATCCGGGTCGGGAGAGGGGTCGGGCGCCGGCGATAAGACGCTGGTCATCGACCGGACCTTCGATCTGAAGACCGCTGACCCGGGCCGCTCTTACGAGTTCACTGGCAACATGGTCGTCAAGGGCATGTACGAGACGCTGCTCGACTTCGACGGTGAAGACCTCTCGCAGACCGTTCCTGGCCTCGCCACGCTCGAGGCATCCGCGGACTCGAAGACCTTCACGCTCAAGCTTGCTCAAGGGCGCACCTTCTCCGACGGGAGCGACGTCACCGCCGACGATGTCGTGTTCTCGCTCGAGCGGGTGAAGGGCATCAAGGGCAGTCCCTCCTTCCTCCTGGACGGCATCGATGTCTCCAAGGTCGATGACACCACGGTGAAGATCACGACCGACGACCCCCGCCCCGACCTACCGTTCATCCTCCCGAACCCATCGTTGGCGATCGTGAACGCCGATGTGGTCAAGGAGAACGGCGGCACTACTGACGACACCGATGACGCCGAGTCCTACCTGAACGCGAACTCGGCCGGCTCCGGCCCGTACGTCCTCGATTCGCTCGATGTCGCCTCCCAGGTCACGTTCAAGCTGAACGACAAGTACACGGGTCCAGCCAAACCCACCTATGGGCGCGTTCTGCTGAGAAACGTTGAACCGGCGACACAGAAGATCAACCTGCAGGGCGGCGACTCCCAGGTCGCGCTGGACTTATCGGGAGACCAGGTTGACGGCCTCGGGGGACGCATCAACGTCAAGTCGAGCCTGTCGGCAAACCTGATCTTCCTCCTGCTCAACCAGGATCCGGATGTCTCCAAGGCGACGAGCGACCCCGACTTCGTTGAGGCCGTCAAGCGCGGCATCGACTTCGATCGACTGGTTCAGATCGCGGGGTCCGGCTCCGCGCAAGCCCAGGGATTCGTGCCACCGATGCTGCTCGGCTCCATCGAGGACGGCCTGACCTTCGATCGGCAGGCCGCTGAGGCCGCCCTCGCCAAGTCGGGCTACAAGGGGGAGAAGGTCACCCTGAACTTCCCGAACGACATCAACCTCAACGGCGTGCAGTTCACCACCGTCGCCCAGAGCGTGCAGGCGCAACTGTCGGACATCGGTATCAACGTGGAGCTGGCGCCAGCTCCGACCGCGGTCGAACTCGACACCTACCGCGACGCCAAGGAGACCATCGGGCTCTGGTACTGGGGCCCCGACTACATGGACCCCAGCACGTACCTGCCCTTCGGTCCGGGCGAGACCGTTGGTCTGCGCGCAGGCTGGGACGCCAAAGACGCTCCCGCGATCGCGAAACTAGTCAAGGCGGCTCGCGTCGGAGGGACCGAGGAGGAGCGCGTGCAGCAGTTCACCGCGTTCCAGAAGGCGATGTTGGCCGACGGACCGTTCGTACCGTTGCTGAACCCCGCGGTCAACATCGCGTCCGCCGCCGGGGTGACGGGCTTGGTCTACAACCCGATGTGGACGGTCGACATCGCTGGTATCGGCACCGAGTAGCGCGCTCGCCATGGACGAAACTGCCACGGTTCGTCGTGGATTCCGAGCGCGGCATCCGCTCGCGGGATACATCCTGCAGCGGTTGGGCACCTCGGTGCTGCTGCTCGTCGGCGTCACCTTGGTCACGTTCGCACTGACGAACCTCGTCCCGGGCGACCCGGTCGCGGCGGCGCTCGGCCAGAGCGCGGCCGATGACCCGGCCATCGTCGAGGCCTACGTCAAGGCAAACGGCCTGGATCAGCCACTGCCGGTGCAATACATGACGTACATGGGCAATCTTGTTCGGGGTGACCTCGGCACCTCACAGCGCACCCGCCAACCGGTGCTAGACGACCTCTACAGCGCGGTCCCCGCCACGCTGGAGGTGGCCATCGGTGCCATCGTGGTGAGCCTGATCATCGGGGTCGCCCTCGGCGCTCTCGCCGCATACCGTCGCGGCCGTGCCAGCGACCAGGTCGTGCGGGTTATCTCGCTGATCGGTCTGAGCGTGCCCTCCTTCTGGCTGGCGCTCTTGAGCTTCAACCTGTTCTTCCTCCAGCTCGGGGTCGCGCCGGGTTCAGGGCGGCTGTCGCCGCAGCTCACGCCGCCGCCGACGGTGACAGGTCTGTACACCGTGGACGCCCTGCTCGCGGGTCAGTGGGTGACGCTGTCCGACGCACTGGCGCACCTGATGCTCCCCGTGATGGTGCTCTCGCTGGCCGTGATCGGGCTCTTGACCCGGTTCGTGCGCACCTCGGTGCTAGAGATCCTCGATATGGACTACGTGCGCGCGGGCCGCGCGAAGGGCCTCGGGGGCGCCACCTTGTTGTTCGACTACGTGCTCCGCGGCGCCGCGCTGCCGATCCTCACCATCGTCGGGCTTGCCTTCGGCATTCTGCTGTCGGGCACCGTCCTCGTCGAAGCGGTGTTCGCCTGGCCGGGCCTGGGCACCTACGCCTTCAAGTCCGCATCGAACCTCGACCTTCCCGGAGTAATGGGGGTCGGACTGGTCGTCGGGGTGATCTATCTGGTGATCAACTTCATCGTCGACCTGCTCTACGGCGTGCTCGACCCGAGAGTGCGGCTCGCGTGAAGCGCCGCCGCCTGATCCCGAAGGCCTGGGTCAACCCCCTTGGCATCGTGGGCGCCGTGATGGCGCTCGTGTGGGTCGTCATCGCGATCATCGCACCGTACGTCGTGCCCTACGACCCGTTGGCACCGGTCCTGCCCCGGTTGCAACCGCCCGGTCCCGGTGCGTTGTTCGGCACCGACGAACTCGGTCGTGACGTCTTCTCGCGCCTGCTCTCGGGTGCCGCGGTAACCATCCCGCTCGCGCTCCTGCTGGTCGTACTCTCCGCCATCATCGGCGTCACGATCGGAGCCGTCGCGGGGTACTTCGGACGCTGGTTCGACGAAGGGCTGATGCGGCTGACCGATCTGGTGATGGCATTTCCGACCGTCATTCTCGCGATGGTGGTGGCGGCCTCGCTTGGGGCGTCATTGCTGAACGCGGTGATCGCGGCAATGATCGTGTCGTGGCCGCAATACGCGCGGATGACGCGCAGCCTCGTTCTCAGTCTGCGAACCAACAACTACGTCACGGCAGGGCGCCTGCTCGGCTTCTCCCCAGGCAAATCACTCGTTGTCGACATCGCGCCTAACATCGTGGGCCCCTTGCTGGTGCTTGCCAGCCTCGATATCGGCACGGCGATTTTGCTGCTCTCGGGGCTGTCGTTCCTCGGGCTGGGCGCACGACCTCCGCTCGCCGAGTGGGGTTCGATGATCTCCAGTGCGATCCCGAACTTCGACAGCTGGTGGCTCGGACTCTTCCCGGGCCTGGCCATCCTCACCGTCGTGATGGCGTTCAACTTCATCGGCGATTCGCTGCGCGACACCCTCGATCCCACCTCCGTGAGCACCCGAGGCGGAACCCGATGACCGCCGCGAACCAGCCGGTCCTGAGCATCCGCGATCTGCGGGTGTCCATCGGCTCTGGGACTGAACGCTCGCAGATCCTCAACGGCATCGACCTGGACCTGCGACCGGCGCGCATCCAGGGGTTGGCCGGGGAATCCGGCTCGGGCAAAACGATGACCGCACTGACCACGCTCGGCCTGCTGCCCGGCAACGCGCACGTGTCGGGCAGCATCATGCTGGGCGATACCGAGATCGTCGGCATGAAGAATCGCGCCCTCAACCGCATCCGCGGGCGCCTGATCTCCATGGTGTTCCAGGATCCGTCGTCGAGCCTGCACCCCCAACTCACGGTCGGCCGGCAGCTGACCGACCACATGCGCGCGCACCTGAAGCTAGATAAGAAGAACGCTCAAAAGCGCGCCATCGAGATGCTCGAGCGCGTGCGGGTTCCCGACCCCGACGCGGCGCTGCCGCGGTATCCGCACCAGTTTTCGGGCGGTCAACGCCAGCGCATCGCGATCGCGGTTGCCCTGGCCTGCGGCCCCGATGTTTTGCTCGCCGACGAACCCACGACGGCGCTCGATGTCACGGTGCAAGCCGGAATTCTGCACCTGCTGCGCGATCTAGCGAATGACGCCGATCTCGCCGTGCTGTTGGTCACCCACGATCTCGGTGTGATGAGTGCCGTCGCCGACGATGTCGCCATCATGCGCTACGGCGAAGTCGTGGAGGCGGGCGCTCGCGAACAAGTGTTCACAAAGCCGCGCCACGCTTACACGCGAACGCTAC
This sequence comes from Propionibacteriales bacterium, assembly GCA_038259365.1. GTDB lineage: Bacteria > Actinomycetota > Actinomycetes > Propionibacteriales > Propionibacteriaceae > JBBSOW01. Next base: position 1,879 of record JBBSOW010000061.1, on the reverse strand, counting down.
TCGCGGCGCTGCCGGGCTCGACCGTGGCCGGGGACATGCCGATACCGGTGCTCGATGCAGACTTGCCCGGCGCGGGGGGCCCACCGGTGGAGGGCGGCGGCCGCAGTGCGCACGATGTCGATCTTGAGCAGCTACCGGTGAGCGAGAACCTCCCGGTGCACGAGCAGAGCACGCACATCGGCCCGGAAGGAGGGGATGCCACGTGAGCAGTCTTCTCGAGATAGACGACCTGGTCGTGGAGTACCGGGGCGCGACGGTCGTGCGCGCGGTCGACGGCGTTTCGTTCTCGATGGACAGCGGGGAGGTCGTCGCGCTCGTCGGCGAGAGCGGGTGCGGCAAGTCGAGCCTGGCTCGCGCGGTCGTCGGGATGGAGGAGCCTCGCCGAGGCCAGGTGCGTTTCCGTGGCAACACCGTGCCGCCTTTGGGCCTGCGCACTCGGCGCTCCGAGTTCACCTCGATTCAGATGGTGTTTCAGGATCCGAACTCCTCGCTCAATCCTCGACAGCGCATCGGCCGACAGGTCGGGGACGGCATTGCCGCCGCCCGCGCCCGGGGCGCCGAAGGTTCTGAGGCGTCGGACTGGCTGGAACGGGTCGGTCTCCCAGCCGAGATGCTACGGCGCTACTCCCACGAGTTCTCGGGAGGGCAGCGTCAGCGCATCGCGATCGCCCGGGCCTTGGCTTCCCGACCAGATCTGCTCGTCGCCGACGAGCCGATCTCGGCCCTGGACGCCTCAAGTCAGGCCGGGGTCGCGGCATTGATGCGCGCCCTCGCGATCGAAGCAGGCGCCGGACTGTTGTTCATCTCCCACGACCTGTCGATCGTGCGCACGATCGCCGATCGCACGCTCGTGATGTATCGCGGACGCATCGTGGAATCGGGCACGACGGAGCTCGTCTGGAACGACCCGATGCACCCCTACACGCGTTCGCTGTTGTCGGCCATACCTGAACCAGACGGTCGCGGCGTGCTCCCGGCCGCCCCCAAGGTCGACGCACCCGAGGAGTGGCATTCCGAGGTTCCCGCCGCACTCGGCCGAGTCTGATCGAGCGAGGGTCCCGATAGCAGATGCGCGCCTGTCGGCGGCCGATAATCTGCCAACAGAGTGGTCGGTACGCGTTCGTTGAGCGTGGCTTGCCACGCGGTGGGCCGACCGTTGGTCGGTTCGACCTGGTACTGCCTACCGCCGCGCGGGAGACCGCCGACCCTGATCTTCCCTCCACCGCTGGGCCGCGCGATGACAGCAACCAGCACGCGTATGGTGTCCCTAGGCAAGAACCTCTCGGGCAAGGACGGCTGAGCATGACCCCACCGGATCCGGATAGGCGCAGCGATCCGCACGCTGACCTGGAGGATTCGCGCGCCAGGCGCGCCGAGCAAGCGGCGCAGTTCTCCGAGCTTCGGGAGGGCAAGCAGCGTCAGGAGAGCAAGGCCGCGCAGAAGCTCATCGACGAGTTCCTCGTCGAGGCCGATCGCCGTGGCGTGGAGCCGGGCCCGCTGCGAGCGACTTTGCTTTCGGGTCACTCGGTAAGAACCGACAAGACCGGGTGGTACCTGCGCAAGAACCACAGTCTCGCCATCGGCGTCGACGGCAGCTACTACCAGCTGACCATCATGGGCGGGTTGGCCGAGCGCCTCCGCGGGGCCAAGCTCACCGCCACCCCGCCGCCCATCTACGTTGGATCCGGCGGCAAGGACGGCGAAACCGGCGACCTCACCGACTTCCTCGAACGCGTCCTCGACGGCGAGACCTAAACCCTGGGGTTGGGCTGTCGGTAGGCCGCGTCGCCACCCAGCACGCTCGGCCTGGTGCTTCCCGCGGCATTTAGACACTGAGCGAGAAGCACGGAGGCGAGCGTGCTTGGCAGGAGACTGAGCG
>JBBSOW010000060.1:0-18027 GCA_038259365.1 Propionibacteriales bacterium | reverse complement strand
GCAGCTAGGCCGGGCCGCCCGTGCCCGCCGCCGCCCCCGCCCCCTGGGGCGGCCCCGACGCCAATAGTGCCTACGGTGCGGCGGTCGAGGCTGTACCGGCCGACTCGTGGACCGCCCGCTGTCTGCGCACCGCGCGCACCATCGTGGCCTCCGCCCCGGACTGGGAGACCGCTGCCCAGCAGGCGGTGGACCAACTCGCGGTCCATAAGTACTACTGGGCAGACTTGGCCCCCGAGGCGGTGGGGCTGACGTTCACCGCTGTCCTTGCCGGCCGCGGTGATGCCCGGGAGACCATCCTCAACGCGGTCAACCTCGGCCGCGACGCCGACACCATCGCCGCCATGGCCGGCGCGGTGGCCGGGGCGATGGCCGGTATCGAGGCCATGCCCCAAGACTGGCTCGCGGCCGTGGCCGTCGCCCCCGGGATATGCCTGCAGACGACGAAAGGAATGCACCCGATGGAGGTCGCCGACGAGCTGGTCGAGCTAGCCAACGAACTGCAGGGGACCGCATGAGCGCCACCGTCATCGACCGCGTTCGCGCGGTGATCGCTGGCCTGTGCGCCGGGGACGCCGTCACCTGGCCAGCATGGTGGCACCGCTTAGCCCAGCTGCCGCCCCGCAGAGAAGTGCGCCTGAACCAGGCGTGGCAGCATGATCGAGTTCTGCTGTCCACCTCACTGCCCACCCCGTACCTGCAATCTTCCCCGCCCACCGTGATCGATCCGGCCGGCCCCACCGACGACGCCGAATGGTTCGTCGTCGCGGTGCGGCATCACCTCGGGCAGCAGCTCGACGGCACCCAAGCAGGGGACGGCCAAGACATCTGGGCTGAGCTCGCCGATCAGCGCCGCCGGGATCCGGACGCGGTCCGGGCCCGGGTGGGCACCATAATCGCGTTGGACAACATCGCAGCCGGGCGCCGTCCACCGGTCAGCGGAGGAGAGAATCCGCACTACTTCGACGACATCGCGTGCGTGCGGGCTGTCGCTGCCGGGCTGCTGCGCCCCGGAGCCCCAGACGCGGCGGCCGACCTCGCCGCAGACGAGGCGATGAACACTCATGCTCTAGACGGCGTGTACGGCGCACGCGGGGTTGCGGCCCTCATCTCCGCCCTCGTCGGCGGATCGAGCACCACTCACGCCATCAGCGCGACGACCGCACAACTGCCCGCCGGCAGCTGGTGCGCGAACGTGGCCGCCGAATGCCTTGGCGGTGGCGGGGAAGGTTCGACGCTGGATGTGGCGGCGCACTTAGAACGTGACGTCGTCGATCATGTCTATGCCTACGCCAACCAGGCGCCCGAGACCCTCGGCCTGCTGCTGGCCCACCTCCAAACATCTAGCAGCGGTGAGGAGTTGCTGCTCGGCGCGATGGCGCACCCACGGCACGCCGACGCCCTCGTCCCGCTGGCCGGGGCGGTGGCCGGCGCCGTGTTCGGCAGCCCCGTCGGTGACGCGCCGTTGCCCGTGCTGGGCGGGGTGAGCGTGCGAGCTCTCGCCGGTATCGCCCTAGACGACGTGCTCCGCGACATCACCGCAGGCATCCGCAACCGGCCAGGAGAGTCTGGAGGCCCAGCATGACAACGGTCCTGGCCGACAAGATCTCCGGCTGCCTCGTCGGGGCCGCCGTCGGTGATGCCCTGGGCGGGGCCACCGAGACCTACCTGCCACACGAGATCCGCGAACGGTGGGGCGGTTGGGTCGAGGGCATCGTTTCTCCGTACCACTCCGACTGGGCCACCCGGAAACCGCTTGCCCCGTTCCATAAAGGCGACGGGCACGTCACCGATGACACCTTGATGCTGCAGATGCTCGTCGCGGTCTATGCCGACAAACGCGCCCACTTGGACGCCTACGATGTGGCCGAACGGCTGGTGCCGCGGCTGATCGGGCAGCGGGTGTGGATACCGGAGCTGAACACCGAAACGGTGCTATTGCAGCGGCTCGCCTTAGCCGAGAAGTACCTGTCGTTGCGGCTGCATTGGGCCCACGTCGACCCCCGGGAGGCCGGCGTCGGGAACGCGGTGAACTGCGGCGCCGCTATGTATGTGGCCCCCATCGGGTGCGTGAACGCTGCCGACCCCGACGCCGCCTACGCCGAGGCCATCGAGATCACCGGCGCGCATCAGTCCTCCTTCGGCCGAGAGGCAGCCGGAGTGATGGCCGCCGCGACCGCGGCCGCGATGGCCCCCGGCGCCAGCGTCGATGATGTGGTGGGTGCTGCGCTTGGCTTGGCCAAGGACGGCACCCGCGCCGCCATCGAAGCGGTGTGCGAGACCGCGCGGGGGCAGTCGCACTGGACCGATGCCATCACCTCGGGGGTTATTCGTGACGCCGTGCGGCCCTACGATCTCGTCGCCGAAGGGTACCGAGACCGTGGCCTAGCCGCCCACCGGCCCAGCCGGCTCCACAGCATCGAAGAACTTCCCGTCGCCTTAGGCTTTCTCGTCCTCGCCGACGGGGACTGGCGTGACACCGTACTCGGTGCGGTGAACTACGGCCGCGACGCCGACTCCATCGCCACCATGGGCGCCGCCTTAGCCGGCGCGCTCGGCGGACGCGGCGCGGTGCCCGACGACCTCGCCGACGATGTCGCCGACGCCAGCCGGATCGATCTGGACGGCCCAGCCCACGAGCTCGCCGCTGTCGCCATCGAGATCCGCCACGCGGATACCCGACGCCGCCGCGTCACCGAGAGTGCCTTCGATCAACTCGTGGAGACCTCATGAGCACTCACGTGAGAGGGAACTGCCGCTGTGCCCCTCGTGCCGCGATCGTGGGTAGGTGCCGGACCGCGGGGGAGGGGACATGAGCGTTTCCCGCGATCCCCGCGACGGGGCGCTGACTGGGTTGAGCGTGGTGGACGTTTCCACCCTGTTCGCTGGGCCGATGACCGCGATGCACCTGGGCGATATGGGCGCCGACGTCATCAAAGTCGAACACCCCCGCAAACCTGATCCCGCCCGCGGGCACGGTCCCGCCAAAGACGGCGTCAACTTGTGGTGGAAGACCCTGGGACGAAACAAAAAGACCGTCACCGCCAACCTCAGTAGCGACGGTGGCCGGGAGGTCTTCCTCGCCCTGGCCGCCGACGCAGACGTCGTCATCGAGAACTTTCGGCCCGGCACCCTGGAGCGGTGGCGGCTCGGGTATGACACCCTCACCGAGCACAACCCCGGGCTGGTCCTGGTCCGCGTCTCTGGGTTCGGTCAGCTCGGCCCCTACCGGGATCGGCCCGGGTTCGGCACGCTCGCCGAAGCGATGAGCGGGTTCGCGGCCATGACTGGGGAACCCGACGGCCCACCCACCCTGCCGCCGTTCGGGCTCGGCGACGGGATCGCCTCCCTGGCCGCCGCGTTCGCCGTCATGGTGGCCCTGCACACCCGACAACAAACCGGACGCGGCCAAGTCGTCGACGTGGCCATCATCGAACCCATTCTCGCGATGCTCGGCCCCCAAATCACCCGCTGGGACCAACTGAACACCCTGCACGAACGCCTCGGCAACCGATCAGGCAACAACGCCCCCCGCAACACCTACCGCACCAACGATGGGCAGTGGATCGCGATCTCCACCAGCGCCCAATCCATCGCCGAACGGGTGATGCGCATGGTCGGCAACCCCGAGGTCATCGACCAACCCTGGTTCGCCTCCGGCGCCGGCCGCGCCCAACACGCCGACGAGCTCGACGACGCGGTCGCGGACTGGGTATCCGAACGGACCCGGGACGAAGCCTTGGCCGGGTTCGACGCCGCCCAGGCTGCGGCCGCCGCAGTCTATGACGCCGAAGACATCTGCCACGACCCCCAATTCCAAGCCCTGGGCACCATCCATGAAATCGAGGACCCCGAACTCGGCCCGATGCGGATGCAGGGACCGTTGTTTCGGATGACCGGCTCCGAGGCCGTCATCGGGTTCACCGGCCGCCCGCACGGCGCCGACACCGACGCCGTCCTCACCGGCCTAGGATTTAGCGACGACGACATCGCCCGGCTACGCGCCGACGGGGCAATATGACCACGCCCGCGCTCACCCTGCTGTACGTGCCTGGCGACAGACCCGACCGGGTAGCCAAAGCACTCACCTCAACGGCCGACATCGTCGCGGTCGACCTCGAGGACGCCGTCACTGCAGCCCGAAAAGCCCAGGCGCGCGACCGCACCGCCGAGCTGCTCGCCGACGTGGACCGGGCCGTGCAGGTGCGCCTCAATCACCCCAGCACGCCATGGCATAACGATGATGTCGCTATGGTCAACGGTTTACCCAGAACAGTAGAAGTGCGGTGCCCCAAGACGGAGAGCGCCGCGCAGGTCCGTGACCTGGTAGCCGCGGCGCCCCAGCGGGCGTTGCACTTGCTGGTGGAGTCCGCACTCGGGGTCGAGTGCGCCTTCAAACTGGCCACCGCAGCCTCGGAAATTGTATCCCTCGGGCTTGGGGAGGCGGACCTTCGCTCGGACCTGCGGGTTGCCGACGACACCGGCCTGACGTGGGCGCGTAGCCGGATCGTGACGGCCGCCCGGGCCGCAGGATTACCGTCACCGATGATGTCGGTGTACACCCGCCTGCGCGACGAGGCTGGGCTGGTCGCATCCTGCCGGACCGGGCGAGCGTTGGGCTTCCTGGGACGCGCGGCCATCCATCCGGCCCAGCTGGCGCCGATCCGTGAGGCATTCCTGCCCTCCGTCGAGGAGGTGGACCGTGCGCATCGAGTGCTGGAGCGGGTGGCCGCCGCAGAGCACGCCGGCGCGGGCGTGTTCGTGCTGGACGACGGCAGCTTCCTCGACCGGGCGATGGTCGAGCAGGCAAGGGTGGTGCTGGCGGTCGCCGAAGGAAATCGCCAGTAGGGATAGCGCCAGTTAGCGAAGGCGGCGAGCCCGATACCAGGAGTGCGGTGGCGAGGTGGATGGCAAAGGCCGCGCTGTCGTGATCGTGGTTGGATCCAAGCGCAGGCGGGCATCGGGGGCAAGACGATCGGGCGGGCGTCGGCGCCCACGAACTTGCGTGGCAGCCCTGGCGAGGGGGAATTGGGTTCAACAGCACATTCGGACTGGGAGCTTGGAGACTACTCCGCCAGGTCGGCGGGCTCGAACTGGGGGCCCCGGTCGCCGGCCAACCGGCCCCGCAAGACCAGATCGTGGCGGACGCCGTCGACGACGTCGCGCTCCCTAGCGAGGCCCTCCCAGGCGAAACCGGCCGACTCGGCGACCCGGGCGGACGCGGCGTTGTCTCGGCGGTGCTCCAGCTCGAGGCGGTACCAGCCCTGCCTCAGCGCCCAGTCCGCCACCGTTTGAGCGGCCAGCCTCGCGTGGCCGCGGTGGCGGTGTTCGGGCAACACCCAGTAGGCCAGGCTCGCGCAGGAGCGGAGGCGATCCAGGCGGTACAGGGCCACGCCGCCGATCGCGATCGCCTCCGCGGAGGGCGCGATCGCCCACCAATGCCCGCTGCCGTCGAGGGCTCTCTCCCGCACCCAGCCTCGGGCGTCGATGGCGTCGTTGATGCCGACGACGTGCTCGGCCAATTCCGGCGAGCGACGGGCCGCCAGCAGCATCGCCACGTCGTCGGGGGACCACGGCCGCAGGATCGTCACCCCTCGATGCTGCCACCTCGAGCGGGTTCGACATCCAGCGACACCCCCGGGTCACGCCCGTCCCGCGCGCCGACGACCAGCTCGGCGGCGCGACCTGCTTAGCTTGATCATCTATCGGGAGGTAGCTATGGCGGGTTTCATCCATGTTCTGCGCGACATCGCGCTCTTGGCTGCGCGGCTCGTGCTCGGCACCGTCATGGTGTTGCACGGCTGGCAGCGCTGGCAGATCGACGGGATCGGCCGCCAGGTGCAGACCTTCACCGAAGCCGGGGTGCCCTCGCCCGGAGTTTTCGCCTGGGGCAGCACCATCCTGGAGCTGGCCGGTGGGCTACTGCTGATCTTCGGACTCCTTACCCCCGCGGTGGCGTTTCTGTTCCTCCTGCAGGCCATCTTGAGCATTGCCTTCATCAGTGGTTCCAACGGTCCTCTGTTGGGCAACGGCGGCTGGGAGTACGCCGCCGTCACCGCGTCGGTCAGCCTGCTGTTGACCGTCTTCGGTGCCGGCCGGGCGGCCGTCGACCAGTTGTTTGGACGCTCCTCCGATTCCGAGGACGATGCCGAGGTCAACGAGCCCGCCTGAGTCTCGCCGGTCCTGTCTCACAGTGCTTTCACAGGATTCACACAGTCTGCTCTCGCGTGGTGGTGACAAGCTGGGTGGCATGACGCGCTTCGATCCCGCCCAGGCCCCGCTGACCCGGCCCGACGGCAACCCGGTGCGCGTGCTCGCCGTCGACGACGAGCCCAGCCTGACCGAGCTGCTGGCCATGGCGATGCGGTACGAGGGTTGGCAAGTATCGACCGCGGCCACCGGCGTCGAGGCCGTGCGCAAGGCACGGGAGTTTCACCCCGACGCGATCGTCTTGGACATGATGCTGCCCGACTTCGACGGGTTGGAGGTGCTGCGTCGCGTCCGGGCGGATCAGCCGGAGATCCCCGTGGTCTTCTTGACCGCCAAGGACGCCGTCGAGGATCGGATCGGCGGCTTGACCGCCGGCGGGGACGACTACGTGACCAAGCCGTTCTCGTTGGAGGAGTTGATCGCCCGGCTGCGCGGCATGCTGCGGCGCAGCGGCGCCCACCTCGCGCGTCTCGAGGCAACCCTCGTCGTGGGGGACCTGAGCCTCGACGAGGACTCCCACGAGGTGACTCGGGGCGGGTCGGACATCGCGCTCACCGCCACCGAGTTCGAGTTGCTGCGCTACCTCATGCGCAACCCCAGGCGTGTGCTCAGCAAGGCCCAGATCCTCGACCGGGTGTGGAACTACGATTTCGGCGGCCAGGCCAACATCGTCGAGCTCTACATCTCCTACCTGCGCAAGAAGATCGATGCGGATCGGCCGCCGATGATCCACACGATGCGCGGCGCGGGTTACGTCCTTCGCCCGGCCGGTTAGGCAGCGCGATCTTGGACGCGCAACCGAGCGCCCCCGCTCGTCCTCGACCCTTGGGCCCGGGCACCTTGGGTCGCCGACTCGTGGTGCGGGTGGTGCTGCTGACCGCCTGCGTGGCCGTCCTGCTCAGCACCATCACCACCCTCGTCGTGGCGCAACTCCTCACCAACGCGGTGGACGGTCAGCTGGGGGCGGCCGTCTCCCGGTTGCAGCCGGGTGGCCAACGCAACGGGGCGGGACGCCCTCCTCCGAGCGTCGAGGGCGCCGGGCAACCCATCGGCACCATCGTGGTCCGGGTCTACCCAAACTATGTCGTCGCCGACATCCTCACCGAGGCCGGATCGGCCACCGTCACCCCCACCGCCGCCGTGAACCGGTTGGTGGCGCTCCCGCCGATCGGCAAGATCCAGTCCATCACACTGGAGGAGCTGGGACGCTACCGCGTCGTCGCGTTTCAACGCGGCAAGCGGGCGATCATCGTCGGCATCCCGTTGGCTCAAACCGACGCCACCTTGGCCCGCCTCATCGGGTTGGAGGCGTTGATCACCCTGCTTGCCCTCCTGGGCTCGGCCATCGCGGTTCGGGCGGTGGTCATCCGCAGCCTGCGGCCGCTCAACCGGCTGGCGAACACGGCCCATCAGGTCTCGGCCCAGAAGCTGGATTCCGGCGAGGTCGACCTGTCGATCCGGGTCCCCGCCCTCGACGCCGATCCACGTAACGAGGTGGGACAGGTCGGCTTCGCTCTCAACCACATGATCGACAACGTCGAGGGGGCCCTGGCCGCCCGGCAGGCCTCGGAGACCAACGTGCGGCGGTTCGTCGCCGACGCCTCGCACGAGCTCCGCAATCCGTTGGCCGCCATCCGCGGCTACGCCGAACTCACCCGCCGGCACCGCGCCGAACTGTCCGAAGACACCATCTACGCCATCGGCCGGGTGGAATCCGAGGCGGAACGCATGAGCCGGCTGGTGGAGGACTTGTTGCTCCTGGCCCGACTGGACGCGGCCGCGGACACCGCCCAGCAGGACGCGCCCGGCGCCCTGGAGCTGACTCGCACCGATGTCACGAGCCTGGTCATCGACGCCGTCAACGACGCCCGCGTCGCGGGATCGGGGCACCGCTGGAGCCTCGATCTGCCGCCCGAGCCGGTGGAGGCGAGGGTGGATTCTCACCGGTTGCAGCAGGTCGTGGCCAACCTGTTGGGCAACGCCCGCACCCACACCCCGGACGGCACCCACGTTCTTGCCCGGCTACGCGCCGACGACGGGTGGATCACCATCGACGTGATCGACGATGGGCCCGGCCTCTCCCCCGAACTTGCACCGCACGCGTTCGAGCGCTTCACCCGGGCCGATTCCTCGCGAACGCGGGCCGAGGGCTCGTCCTCGACGGGCCTCGGGCTGGCCATCGTCGCCGCCGTGGTGACCGCTCACGGCGGCCGAGTGGAGGTCGAGAGCGGCCCGGGCCAAACCCGGTTCCGCGTGCTCCTCCCGACCGGCCACTGAGACACCTCGCGTCCACCGGTTGCGCGGCCTAGCGTCGAGCCATGGGCACCTCGACACCTCGCTACACCCACGGCCATGGCGAATCGGTCCTGCGCTCGCACCGCTGGCGGACGGCCGAGAACTCCGCCGCCTACCTGCTCCCCCGGCTGAGCAGCGGGATGAGCGTGCTCGACGTCGGCTCCGGACCCGGAACGATCACCGCCGACCTGGCCGAGCTGATCGCCCCCGGACGAATCACCGCGCTGGAGGCCACCGAGGAGGCGCTGGAGCTGACCCGCGCCACGTTGACCGAGCGCGGCATCGAGGCCGATCTCACGGTGGGTGACGTGCACGGCCTGACGTTCGCCGACGACACCTTCGACGTCGTCCACGCCCACCAGGTGCTGCAGCACGTGGCGGATCCGGTGCAGGCGCTGCGCGAGATGCGCCGGGTGTCCCGTCCCGGCGGCGTCGTCGCGGCCCGGGACAGCGACTATCACGGCTTCATCTGGCACCCGCCGATTCCCGCGATCGATCGCTGGATGGAGATCTACCAAGAGGCGGCCCGAGCCAACGGGGGCGAGCCCGACGCTGGCCGTCGGCTGCACGCCTGGGCCCGCGAGGCGGGCTTCACCGAGGTGTACCCCAGCGCGAGCGTGTGGTGCTTCGCCGAGCCAGAAGACCGCCAGTACTGGGGAGGAATGTGGGCCGACCGGATCCTCACCTCCGCGCTCGCTCGCCAGGCCATCGAAGAGAACCTGGCCACCCGGGCCGAGCTCGAGGACATCTCGCGGGCGTGGCGGGACTGGACCGCCGACCCCGACGGGTGGATCGCTCTGCCGCACGGGCAGATCGTCGCTATCGCCTAGGAACTATCCCTTGTTCGCGCCCAGGGTCAGCCCGGCGACGAACTGCTTTTGCAGCGCGAAGTAGACGACGAGGGTGGGAATGATGGTCAGGGTCGCCCCGGCGGCGATGAGGTTGTAGTCGGAGAAGTATTGACCCTGCAGGTTCTTGATTCCCGTGGTGATGGGGAGCCGATCGCCGCTTTGGATGAACAGCAGCGGCCAGAAGAAGTCGTTGTAGATGAAGATGACCTCCAGGGTGCCCAGCGCGGCCAGGGCCGGCCGGCACAGCGGCATGATGATGCTCCAGTACTGCTTCCACACCCCGGCCCCGTCCACCAACGCGGCCTCGGTGAGCTCGCCCGGCAGCGCCTTCATGTAGTTGGACAGCACGAAGGTGCAAAAGCCGACCTGGAAGGCGGTGTTCACCATGATCACCGAGTAGTAGGTGTTCAGCAGGTTTCCCGAATCGCTGACGCTCAACGGGAGCGGGGTGAACTTGAACATCGCGAACAGCGGAGCGGCCAACACCTGGGGCGGCAGCAGGTTGCCCGCGGTGAACATGATCAGCAGCGTGATGTTGAACTTCCAGGTGAACCGGCTGACCGCGAACGCCATCATCGTTGCGAAGAGCAGCGTCAACAACACCGTGGGCACCGTGATGATCAAGGAGTTCATGAAATAGGTCGAGAGCCCCGCCTGGTTCCAGGCCCTGGCGAAGTTGTCGAAGCCGTATTGGCCGCCGACGCTGAAATAACCCAGCCGGTCGGTCTCGGCCTTGGGCCGCAGGGCGGTGTAGATCGTCCAGACGAGCGGGACGAGCCACATAACCCCGAGCGCGATCAGCACCAGGTGGGTGCCGTAGTGCTTCTTCTTGACCCGCTTGGTGGCGTCGGTCTTGCCGCCGCCGGACAGCGGTTCTTTGGCCAGCGCGACCTCGTCACCGTCGGTCGTCGTGGACCGTGATGGTTGGCTCATGGCTCAGTCCTCGGCTCTGAAGGTGCGGGATAGGTAGATGGTGATGGGCACCAGGGAGACCACCAGCAGCATGACGGCGAGCGCCGACCCGACGCCGATCACCTGCCCCTCTCCGACGAGGTTCTGCACGACCAGGGCGCTGATGAGCTCGAGGCCGTTGGTGCCCTTGTTGATGATGTAGACGATGTCGAAGGCGCGCAGGGCCTCGATGATGGTGATGACCACCACGACGATGTTGATCGGCTTCATCGCCGGGAAGACCACGTGAAAAAAGGTTTGCGTCGCGCTGGCCCCGTCGATGGCCGACGCCTCCCGCAGGGCGGGGTCGACCCCCTTGAGGCCGGCTAGGTACAGCACCATGATGTAGCCGGCGTGCCGCCAGGTGGCCGCTACTAGGGCGGCCCACAGGTTGATGCTGGGTTCGCCGAACCAGTCGACGGCGCCCGCCGTTCCCGATGTGCCCAGGACGTTGTTGATCAGGCCCTCGTTGCGGGCGTACATGAGTTGCCACACGATGCCGACCAGCGGCAGGGAGAGCATCACGGGAACGAAGAACACGCTCTGGTAGATGCGGCTGCCGCGGATGTTTTGATCGAGCAGGACGGCGAGGAACAGCCCGATGGGCGTCGCGATCAGCGCGAGGAACAACAACCAGATGATGTTGTGCTGCACCGCCGGCCAAAACGGCGGGTAGACCTCTGTCACGAATTTGTAGTTGGCCAGTTTGGCGCTCCTGATGTCCTCGATGGCGAGGCCGTTCCACCGGGCGAAGGAGAGGCCGACGGACAGCAACATCGGGATCCAGATCAGGCCGGCCTGGATCAGCGTCGGAATTCCCACCATGACGCCCAGAACGGTCTTGTCCCGCCTGGACAGCTTTTGCAGCTTGCGCCGCTTTCGGCCACGCCCGGCGGGCGCCGGGGAGGGCTTGGCGGACTGTTGTTTGACCGCGGCGTTAGCCACGACTACGCCTTGTAGAGCGCTTTGGCCTGCGCTTCCAGGTTGGCGGTGTCGATGGTGCCGTCGGCGATGAAGCCCTGCAGGGCCGGGAGCATCACGTTGTTGGCCATGGCCGGATCCGCGTCGCGATCGAAGAACTGGCTGATGGACTTGGCGCCACCGATCGCCTCGTCGAGCTTGACGTTCAGCTTGCTGTAGTTGGAGGCGTCGAAATCCACGTTGGCCATGATGTTGGACGGGTCGACGTCGAAGTAGGCCTGTTGGCCCTCGACGCTGGCGGCGAATTCCAGGAAGGACTGAGCGGCGCCGTTGTCACCGGCCTTCTTCGACAGCATGAAACCGTCGATGGGCGCCTCGATGGCGTCTTGTCCCTCCATCGCCATCTCGGGGAACTGGAAGAACTCGATGTCGGAGAGCACCTTTTCGTCGCTGTACTGCTGGGTGATGAACGAGCCCAACAGGTACATCCCGCTCTTCTTACTGCCCAGCGTCCCGGCGGCCTCCTGCCAGGTGGCGCCCAGGGCATTCGGATCTTGGTAGGGCAACATTGCCTTCCAGTTGTCGAACACGTCCTTGACCTTCTGCTGATCCCATGATTCCTTGTGGGCGCACAGGTCGACGTGGAACTGGTAGCCGTTCAGCCGCATGTTCAGGTAGTCGAAGGTACCAAACGCCGGCCAACCGTCCTTGTCGGCGAAGGCGATCGGAATGAGCCCGTCCTTCTTCATCTTCTTCGCCAGCGTCATCAGCTCGTCGAACGTGGTGGGCACCTCGTAGCCCTTGTCGGCCCACAGGCTCTTGCGGTAGAAGTAGCCCCACGGGTAGTTGTACAGCGGCAGGAAGTACTTCTTGCCGTCGTCACCGGTGGAGGCCTTGGCCATCGCGTCAGAGTACTTCCCACCCACCTTGTCCCAGACATCATCGATGGGGGCGACCAGTCCCTTGTCCGCGTAGTAGCGCGCGCGATAGCCCGCGAACCAGGTGAAGGCGTCGTCGGGGCTGCCCTGCAGGTAGGTGTTGATGTTGTTCTGGAAGTCGTTGTGCGGGACGGTGTTGATCGTGCCCGTCAGGCCGTCGGACTGGGCCTCCCAGGCCTTGACCATGGCGGCGTAGGCGCGCTTGGGCACATCGTCGGAGCCCGATGATCCCAGGGTGAAGCTTTTCGCGGCGGCGGTGCCGCCACCGGCGGGCGTCGACGTCCCGGTGCAGGCGCTCAGCAGCGTCCCGCCGCCCAGTAGCGCGGCTCCACCCAGGAGTCCCTTCATCATGGTTCGCCGCCCGAAGGCCGACCCGAACGCGTTTCCAGACATTGCCACTCCCCACGTAGTGCCGAAACTGTGTAATCCAGGTTCACACGGAAGCGGCCCTCGATCCACAAGATCCGAAGATCCGTTCGCGTCAATCTCATAACGTTTGGGCCTACCCCAGGCGATGGCCCGGGTTTCGACGCGCTCGCCACGGCCCCCATCACCGGGGTTGTGACAAGCTGAATCCATGATTTCTCGCGACGCCATGGCCCAGCTGGTCGATCACACGCTCCTTAAGCCCGAGGCCACCGCCGCGCAGGTTCGAGACCTGGCTAACCAGGCGCGGCGGCTGGGCGTATTCGCCATCTGCATCTCGCCCTCGATGCTCGATTGTGTGGAGGATCGCAGCACCATCGCCCTGACCACCGTGTGCGGGTTCCCGTCGGGCAAGCACTCCTCGGGAGTGAAGGCCGCCGAGGCGGCCGGCGCGGTCGCGGGTGGCGCCGACGAGGTGGACATGGTGATCGACATCGGCGCCCTCAAGGCGGGAGACATCGACGCCGTCCAGGCCGATATCACCGCCGTCCGCGAGTCCATGCCCGCCACGGCCCTACTCAAGGTGATCATCGAATCCGGCGCCCTCACCGACGACGAGATCGTGGCCGCCTGCGGGGCCGCCGAGCGCGCCGGGGCGCAGTTCGTCAAGACCTCCACCGGTTTTCATCCCTCGGGCGGGGCCACCGTCCACGCCGTTTCGCTGATGGCCAAAACGGTCGGCGGTCGACTCGGCGTCAAGGCCTCCGGGGGCATCCGCAGCTGGGACGACGCCGTCGCCATGATCGAGGCGGGGGCCACCCGGCTGGGGCTCTCCGGCACCCAGTCCGTTCTCGACGGCCGCGCCACGACCGACGGCTCCTGACTTCCTCGTTCCCTCGGGTTATGGGCCAACCCCCCGTCGGTTCTACAGTTGTGAACCGACGTTGATCCAACCCCGTCACCCACCTTGAAGGAGACCCCCGGTGCACATCGCCGACATCAAACTCAACAACGCCAAAACGATTCCCCAGTTGGGCTTCGGGGTGTTCCAGGTCCCGCCCGACGAAACTCAACGCGCGGTCGAGACCGCCCTCGAGGTGGGTTACCGCCACATCGACACCGCGTCGGCCTACCAGAACGAGACCGGGGTCGGCGCCGCCATCAGGGCGAGCGGCCTGAACCGAGACGAGCTTTACATCACCACCAAGCTGCGCAACGGCGAACAGCACATTCCACGGGAGGCCTTCGAGCGGTCGGTGGAACGGCTGGGGTTGGATTTCGTCGATCTGTACCTGATCCACTGGCCGATGCCGACCAAGGACACCTACGTGGCCGCCTGGCAGGAGCTGGAGAAGATCTACCGGGAGCGCCTCGCCTCGTCTATCGGCGTGTCGAACTTCCTGCCCGAGCACCTCACCCGCCTCGCCAGCGAGACCGCGATCCGCCCCGCGGTCAATCAGATCGAGATCCACCCCAGCTTCGGTCAGCGGGACGTCCAAAAGGCGTCGCGGCGCGCCGGCATCGCCGTCGAGGCCTACAGCCCGCTCGGCCAGGGCGCCGACCTCAAGGCCGAGCCGGTGCGAGAGATTGCCAAAAAGTTGGACGCGACCGCCGCTCAGGTCGTGCTGGCCTGGAACCTGGCCTTGGGCAACATCGTCATCCCGAAGAGCTCCACCAGGGAGCGGATGGCCGAGAACCTCGCCGCCGCCGAGGTGAGCCTGACCAAGAACGACATGGTCGCCATTGGCGCCCTCGAGGCGGGCGACCGGTTGGGCATGGATCCCGCCACCTTCGACGCGCCGCAGGAGTAACCCGATGGCCCACCCGGGCGCTCGAGCCGAACGCGGCGACGGGGTGCTCACCAGCACCTTGGCCAGCCCGAGCGTCGAAACGCGCAGTCGCCGTCGATGTGGGCCGAGCTCGCTCGGCTCGCCGACGAGCTGCCCGCGGATGTCGGCGTGGTGCTGGTCGCGGCGCGGCCCGGGTGAGCCAGGCCTCAGTCGCGGCGCGCGTGAGCCAAGGTCTCAGGCGATCACGCCAGCCCCTTCTCCTCGAGCCAGGCGGTGGCGACCTCGGCCGGGCCTTCCTGCTCGCCGTCGACCCGCCTGTTGAGCTTCGTCAGCTCCTTGGTCGTGAGGGTCCGCTGCACCCCCTCGATGGCCTCCACCGCGAGCTCATTCTGGGCGACGTCGTTGCGCACGAGCGGCACGATGTTCTGCGGCAGGATCATCTTCTCCGGATCGCTGAGCTGGACGTAGTCGTGGTCGGCGAGGGCGGCCTCGGTGGTGAAGAACGTCGCGACCTGCAGCTTGCCGCTGTCGAGGGCCTTCACCCTGGCCGGCACGGAATCGTAGCCGCGAAACTTCGCGAACGAGGCTCCATAGATTCCCTTCAACCCAGGCGGCCCGTAGGAGCGCTTCTTCAGCTCGCTCGGCCCGCCGAGCACCGACTCCGAGGCCACCTTCTTCAGGTCCTCCAGGGAGGTGACGTCGTTTCTCTCGGAGAACTCCTTGGTGACGACGTAGACGTCTTGGTCAGCGGCCTTCGAGGCCGCCAACGTCGTCAGTTGGGGGCCCACCGCCTCGGGCAACGCGCGCGCGATCTCCTCCGGCGTCTCCGCTGGATTGTTCTGATCGAAGTAGAGCAGGAGGTTGCCGCTGTATTCGGGCACGACGCTGACCGCACCATCTTGGAGCGCGCTCAGGTACACCTCCCGGCTGCCGATGCCGAGCCTCGTCGAGGCGCGCAGCCCCTTGGCCCGCATGGCCTGGGCGTACAGCTCGCCCAACACGGCCGATTCGGCGAAGTCGGCCGAGCCGACCACGATATTCGCCGACCGGGCGGCGCTGGAAGCACTTGATCCCGGCGCCGGGCTCGACGGTGCACAGCCACCGAGTAGCACGGCGAAGATAGTGAGAACGGCGGTCCATCCAGAGCCCCTGCTGAAGTCGAGCATCAGCCGAGCCTAACCCAGGGCCACGACGAAACCCGCTTCCCGCGAACCTTAGCCATGAGGCGATCCGGTACCTCAAACCTCCGCTCGCCGGACCCCCGGCGTAGGTTTCAAGCAGGATGGAAAGCTACCGTTCGGTAGGATCGCGGGTGCGGGGTCGGTAGAGGACTGGATGCGGAGGTCGCTGTGACGGTTGTTGCGATTGTGTTGGCGCTGGCGGTCACCGCCGTGGGTGTCTTCCTGTTCGCCCGCATGGCGGTGAGGATCACCTCGGTTGTCCGGCTGGGGCAGCCCACGCTGGGACGCAGCGACGACCCCGGCGCCCGCTGGCGTCGGATGTTCGTCGAGACCCTCGGGCACACCAAGATGCTGCAGATCACGCTCGTCGGCGTCGCCCACTGGTTCGTCTTCGTCGCCTTCGGGGCCCTCTTCTTCACCCTGCTGACCGCGTTCGGGCAGCTGTTCGATCCCGAGTTCGTGCTGCCGCTGATCGGGCACTGGGTGGTGTACGAATGGTTGAGCGAACTCATCGCCTGGCTCGGGCTGTTCGCCATCGGTGGCCTCATCGCCTACCGCCTGGCCACCGGCGTTTCCCGGGCCTCGCGCTTCTTTGGCTCCCGACGCTGGCAGGCGGTCTACGTCGAGTACACCATCCTCGGCATCGTCGTCTGCGTGCTCGCCCTGCGGGCTTTAGAGTTCCAGCTCGGCGACGCCTCGCGGTGGCACTTCCCCTTCACCAGCTTCCTGCTGCCCGGCGGCATCTCCACCGAGGCCCTCCGCACGGCGATCGTGCTCGTGGCCGCGCTCAAGATCATCGTCTCGATGGCGTGGTTCTGCGTGCTCGGCCTGAACGCCACCATGGGCGTCGCCTGGCACCGCTTCACCGCCTGGCCCAACATCTGGTTCGGCAAACACGCCGGCGGCAAGCCCGCGCTGGGCGAGTTGAGCCCGCTCAACTCCGGCGGCACGCCGGTCGACTTCGACGAACTCGAGGACCTCGACGAGGTCAGCCTCGGTGTCGGCAAGGTGGAGGAGTTCACCTGGAAGGGGCTACTGGACTTCACCTCCTGCACCGAGTGTGGCCGTTGCCAAGATCAGTGCCCGGCCTGGAACACCGACAAACCGCTGAGCCCCAAGCTGTTGATCATGGGCCTGCGCGAGCACGCCTACGCCAAGGCGCCCTACCTGCAGGCGGCCGAGGCGGCCCGCGCCGCGCTTCCGGCCGAGGTGCTCGCCGAAGCCGAACGCCCGCTCGTCGGCCCCAACCCCGACGCCGTCGCCCAGGCCCACGGCAAGCCGATCCAAATCGTCGACGGCGTCGCCGGCGTCATCGACCCGGACGTGTTGTGGTCTTGCACCTCCTGCGGGGCGTGCGTGCAGCAGTGTCCCGTCGACATCGAGCACGTCGATCACATCATGGACATGCGACGCTTCCAGGTGATGGTGGCCGAGGAGTTCCCCAGCGAGCTGAACAGCCTCTACAAGGGCCTCGAATCGCGCGGCAACCCGTGGAAGCTCAACGCCAAGGGCCGGATGGATTGGGCCAAGGACCTCGACTTCACCGTGCCCGTGGTGGGCGAGGACGTCGAGGATCTGAACGAGGTCGAGTACCTGTTCTGGGTCGGCTGCGCCGGGGCGTTCGAGGATCGGGCCAAGAAGACCACCCAGGCGGTGGCCGAACTGCTCCACCGCGCTGGGGTCAGCTTCGCGGTGCTCGGCAAGGGCGAGACCTGCACCGGAGATCCCGCCCGCCGCTCGGGCAACGAGTTCGTCTACCAACAGTTGGCCGGCGAGAACGTCGCCACGCTGGCCGAGGCGCAGGCCAAGAAGGTCGTGGCCACCTGCGCCCATTGCCTGAACACGCTGAAGAACGAGTACCCCCAGCTCGGCGCCAACCTCGACGTCGTACACCACACCCAGCTGCTGAACCGGCTCGTCCGCGAGGGTAGGCTCACCCCGCTCGCGCCGACCGACTCCAGCGTCGGCGGGCGTTCCATCACCTACCACGACCCGTGCTTCCTCGGCCGCCACAACGAGGTCTACAGCCCGCCGCGCGACCTGCTGACGGTGTTACCCGGATCCACGGTCACCGAGATGCCCCGCAACTCCGAGAAGTCGTTCTGTTGCGGGGCGGGCGGGGCGCAGATGTGGATGGAGGAGAAGCTCGGCAGCCGCATCAACCTCAACCGCACCAAGGAGGCCATGGCCACCGGGGCCGACACCATCGCCACCGGCTGCCCCTTCTGCCGCATCATGCTCTCCGACGGCGTCGCGGCCGAAACCGACGGCGACGACGCGGCCAAGCCCGTCGAGGTGCTCGACGTCTCCCAGCTGCTCCTGGAGTCCGTCCGCCGTGGAGACGAAACCTCCTCTTCAGGCCTGACCGCCTAGCCTGCCCGAGAGGGAGAGCTGGCCCACGGGACGCGGGTTGTCAGCGCGCTCGATATAGCGGGTGGCGCGTGATTCCTAAATCGAGCTGGAACCACTAACCCGAGCAAGGCCGGCAAGGTCCTGAGATCGAATGGGAGGGGTGATCGGTGCGCGG
>JBBSOW010000059.1:0-18247 GCA_038259365.1 Propionibacteriales bacterium | reverse complement strand
TGTCCGAGCTGGGTTTGCCCTTCGACCGCCGGGCCAAGCAGCCCATTCTGGCGGCCGGTCTGGCCATCATGGGGGCCATCAACACCCAAGACCGGCCCCAACACGTCAGCGAGGCCGCCATCGCCGGTTGCCGTCACGTCGCGATGCTGGCCCCCGGGTCGAACGCCCAGCACTCCCGCCACGCCATGGCGATTCATCCGGGGTGGGTCGATCGGAGTCCCTGCGGAACCGGCACCAGCGCCCGGATGGCGCAACTGCACGCTCGAGGTGAGCTCGCTTTGCACACCGACTTCGTCAACGAATCCTTCATCGGCACCCGATTCATCGGTCGCCTGGTCGCCGAGACCGAGACTGCCGGTGGCGTGACCGCCGTGCTGCCCATCATCACGGGGCGGGCCTGGGTGACCGGCACCGCCCAATACTTCTTGGATCCCGAAGATCCGTTTCCGGCCGGATTCCTGCTGTGAAGCCGGCGGAGGGGCTGCTCCTCAGCCGCGTCGAGCAGGCGATGCTGGACGGTGAGGACGGTGCGGCCGTCGCCCTCTGCATGCGGATCGTCGTCGGGGTGGCCCGGGCCAACGGCGCCGAGCGGTTGCAGGAGATCGAATCGGCGCACGCCGATGGCTGCCTCTACCACGGGGTGGCCGGGCTGGACTTCACCGAGCGGCTGGTCCGGCTCGGCGGGCGGGTCCGCGTCCGCACCACCCTCAATGTCGGATCCCTCGACCTCCTGCACCCGGGGTTGGTGCACGCCGATGCCACCCTGGCCGACCACGGCAGGCGGCTGATGGATGCTCACGTCGCCCTGGGGTGTGAGCAGACGTGGTCCTGTGCGCCGTACCAGAGCGGGCATCGCCCCGGCCGCGGCGCGCACGTCGCGTGGGCGGAGTCGAACGCGATCGTGTTCGTCAACTCGGTATTGGGGGCGCGCAGCGATCGGTACGGCGACTTTCTCGACGTGGCCGCGGCCATCACCGGCCGGGTGCCGTTCGCCGGGCTGCATCGCGACGATGCCCGCCGGGCCACGTTGCGGCTGGACTTCTCCCAGGTGTCGGCCTCGCTGCTGGCTCAAGACGCCGCCTGGCCCACGATCGGTGCCTTGCTGGGCGATCGCGCACGAACCCAAGTGGCGATCCTCACCGGTTTACCCGGCGACCTCGGCGACGACGGCTTGACCGAGGACCGGTTGAAGGCGCTGGGGGCCGCGGCCGCTTCCTCGGGCGGGGTGGCGCTGTTCCACGTGGCCGGCGTGACGCCCGAGGCTCCGAGCGTGGACGCCGTCTTGAACGCCGAATCTCCCTCGATCACGATCCAGACCGAGGACCTGCGGGCGGTTCGCGACCGGTTGAGCACCGCGACCGACGACCGGCTGGATGCCATCAGCCTCGGCACCCCACACTTCTCGCTGGCCGAGTTTGCGGCCCTAGCCGGCGAGCTCGAGGACGGCATCGCCTTCTCCCCTGAGGTCGATGTCTACGTTTCGACCAGCCGAGGAGTCCTGGCTCGGGCGCGCGAGCTCGGGTACGCCGAGCCGGTTTGGCAGGCCGGAGGGCGGATCCTTACCGACACGTGCACCTACGTCACCCCGGTCTTGTCACCCGAGGTCCGCAACGTGATGACCAACTCCGGCAAGTGGGCCTGGTACGCCCCGGCGAACCTCGGCATCGATACCGTGTTGGGCAGTCTCGGTGAGTGCGTGGCCTCCGCGCGCGCCGGAAAGGTGCTTCGCGATGACGCCCTCTGGTCTTGAGCCCGCCGTGCGCGGCCGCTCGCTCCACCCGGGACGGGCGCAGGGAATCGTCCTACGTCTCGACGAGCCGCTGTCCTTCTGGGGAGGGGTCGACCCCCGCGGCCGGATCGTGGAGGCCCGGCATCCGCAGTTCGGCGAGTCGTTGACCGACCGGCTGGTGGCCATGCCGACCGGCCGAGGGTCCAGTTCGTCCACCGCCGTGCTGGCCGAGCTGATCCGGGCCGGCGCCTCGCCCGCGGCGATCCTGTTGGTGGAGTGCGACACGATCGTGGTGACCGGAGTGCTGGTGGCGGCCGAGATCTATGGCCGGTCCATCCCTGTGGTGCAGGTCAGCGCGGCCGACTTGACCCGGCTCGAATCCGGCCAGGTCGTCGTCGTCGATGCGGGGTCGGCGGGTGGCGGGGCACGCGTCGCGGTACACCACGACGACGTTGCCGGAACCGGGGTCGTCGAGTGAACGCGCCGCCCTACCTCGACGCGACGACGGTCTTCGAGACGGTGGGCTGGGCCGACGCGATAGCCGCCCTGGAGGCCGCCCTGTCCGACGGCCTGGATCCCACGGCCGCCTTGTCGCGGTCGGTGCTGGATCTGCGTCACGGCCAGCTTCTGCTCATGCCGGCCGAAACCGATACCGCAGCCGGCGTCAAACTCACCACCCTCGCGCCCGGCAACGCCGGGCTGGGGCTGCCACGGATCCAGGGGCTCTATGTGCTCTACGATCCCAAAACGTTGACCCCCGTCGCGCTGCTCGAGGGCGCCGCGCTGACCACACTGCGAACACCCGCCGTCTCGGCGTTGGCGGTCAAGCACCTCGCCTCTCCCGAGGCCCGCTCGATGGTGGTCTTCGGCTGCGGCCCGCAGGCGATGGGTCATATCGAGGCGGTCCGGACCGTGCGGCCCATCGAGAGCGTGACGGTGGTCGGGCGGAGGCCCGAAGCGGCGCGAGAGTTCGCCGAGAGGGTGGCCGGCACCGGGTTGCTCGCGGCGACCGGCACGCCGGAAGCGGTCAGCGATGCCGACATCGTCGTGTGTGCCACCACCGCCCGCGAACCGGTCTTCGACGGCCGGCTACTGCCCGAGCGGGCGTGCGTCGTGGCGGTCGGCTCGCACGAGCCGACCGCGCGGGAGATCGACGACATCACGCTGCAGCGCGCCCAGCACATCGTGGTCGAAACCGCCGATGTCGCCCTGCGGGAGGCCGGGGACATCATTATGGCCGAAAGCTCGGGCGCTCTCACTCGGGCCGACCTGCTCGGCCTGTCCGCTGTCCTCACGGATTCATCGGTCGCGGGTATCTCGGTATTCAAGGGCGTCGGGATGGGCTGGCAGGACCTCGTGGTCGCGCAAGCCATCCATCGACGCTGGGACGCCGGCCAAGCCGAGCGTTGAGCCCACCCCCGGCTCGATGCCGCCATCGACAAAGCCCGGACTCGGTTTCTCGAGTCCGGGCTTTGTCGTCGGTGGGCGGGCGAAGGTCAGGCCGTCGCCTCACCCTCACCGGTGGCGCCACCGGCCAGATCAAGCGGTGGCGCATCCGGCAGCTCGGATCGCTGGGTGCCGGTGAAGGTGAACGCCTCCTCCGAGCCCTCGTCGGCCACGTCCACCAACACGATGTCGCCGGAGACGAGCTCGTTGAACAAGATCTTCTCCGCGAGAGAATCCTCCACGTCGCGCTGCAGGGCGCGCCGCAGCGGCCGGGCACCCAACACGGGATCGTAACCGCGCTTGGCGATCAACGCCTTGGCCGCCGCCGTCAGCTCGATGCCCATGTTCTTGTCCTTCAACCGCTCCTCGATCTCGGCCACCATCAGGTCGACGATCCGCTCGATGTCGGCCTGGCTGAGCTGGTGGAAGACGACGGTCTCGTCGATGCGGTTCAAGAACTCCGGGCGGAAGTGCTGCTTGAGCTCGTCCGCCACCTTGGCCTTCATCCGCTCGTAACCGCCCTCGGCGTCGCCGCTCTTGGAGAAGCCGAGGTTGACGCCCTTGGAGATGTCGCGCGAACCCAGGTTCGTCGTCATGACGATGACGGTGTTCTTGAAGTCCACGACGCGGCCCTGAGCATCGGTCAGCCGACCCTCGTCCAGGATCTGCAACAGCGAGTTGAAGATGTCGGGGTGCGCCTTCTCGATCTCGTCGAACAAGACCACCGAGAAGGGCTTGCGACGCACCTTCTCGGTGAGCTGGCCGCCCTCCTCGTACCCCACGTACCCGGGAGGCGAGCCGAACATCCGCGAGGCGGTGTGCTTCTCGGAGTACTCGCTCATGTCGAGCGAGATCAGCGCGTCTTCATCGCCGAACAAGAACTCGGTCAGGGCCTTGGTCAGCTCTGTCTTACCGACACCCGAGGGTCCGGCGAAGATGAACGAGCCGCTGGGGCGCTTGGGGTCCTTCAGGCCGGCACGGGTGCGCCGGATGGAGCGCGAGAGGGCCTTGACCGCGTCGTGTTGTCCGATGTAGCGCTTGCCCAACTCCTCCTCCATGTGGAGCAGCCGCGAGGACTCCTCCTCGGTGAGCTTGAAGACGGGGATACCAGTGGAGGAGCTCAGCACCTCGGCGATCGTTTCCTCATCGACCTCGGCGACGACGTCGGAGTCACCCGCCTTCCAGGCCTCTTCCTTCTCGGCCCGCTGACCGAGCAGCGTCTTCTCGTCGTCGCGGAGCCCGGCGGCCTTCTCGAAGTCTTGAGCGTCGATGGCGGCCTCCTTCTCCATGCGCACCGAAGCGATCTTCTCGTCGAACTCGCGCAGATCTGGCGGAGCGGTCATCCGGCGGATGCGCAGCCGCGCGCCCGCCTCGTCGATCAGGTCGATCGCCTTATCGGGCAGGAACCGATCCTGCACGTAGCGGTCCGCGAGGTTGGCCGCCGCGGTGAGGGCTTCATCGGTGATCGTGATGCGGTGATGCGCCTCGTAGCGGTCGCGCAGACCGCGCAGGATATCGATCGTGTGGGCAATGGAGGGCTCGGCGACCTGGATGGGCTGGAAGCGGCGCTCCAGGGCCGCGTCCTTCTCAATGTGCTTGCGGTACTCGTCCAACGTGGTCGCCCCGATGGTCTGCAGCTCGCCACGCGCCAGCATCGGCTTCAAGATGCTGGCCGCATCGATCGCGCCCTCGGCGGCACCGGCACCCACCAGGGTGTGCAGCTCGTCGATGAACAACATGACGTCGCCGCGGGTCCGGATCTCCTTGAGCACCTTCTTCAGGCGCTCCTCGAAATCACCGCGGTAGCGCGAACCGGCCACGAGAGCGCCGAGATCCAAGGTGTAGATCTGCTTATCGCGCAGGGTCTCTGGAACGTCGCCGCGGACGATTGCCTGAGAAAGGCCCTCCACGACGGCGGTCTTGCCGACGCCCGGCTCACCGATCAATACCGGGTTGTTCTTTGTCCGGCGGCTGAGCACGGTCATGACCCGTTCGATCTCGGCCTCACGTCCGATCACGGGGTCGAGCTTATTCTCGCGGGCCGCCTGGGTGAGATTACGGCCGAACTGATCCAACACGGTCGAAGACGAGGGCGCTTGGGTCCCTTGCTCGGGGGCTCCGGCGGTAGCGGATTCTTTACCTTGAAAGCCCGAGAGGAGCTGAAGCACTTGATTGCGCACGCGATTGAGGTCGGCCCCCAGCTTGACCAGAACCTGGGCCGCCACCCCTTCGCCTTCGCGAATCAGCCCAAGCAGAATGTGCTCGGTGCCGATGTAGGAGTGATTGAGCTGCAGCGCCTCTCGCAGGCTGAGTTCGAGAACCTTCTTGGCGCGCGGCGTGAAGGGAATATGACCGGTCGGGGACTGCTGCCCGTGGCCGATAATCTCTTCGACCTTTTCCCGAACGGCCTCCAACGAAATGCCCAGGGATTCGAGCGCCTTGGCCGCGACCCCTTCACCCTCGTGAATGAGTCCCAGCAGGATGTGTTCGGTTCCGATGTAGTTGTGGTTGAGCATCCGGGCCTCGTCTTGGGCCAGCACCACGACCCTGCGTGCCCGATCGGTAAACCGCTCAAACATACGTTTCTCCTCAACGAGGCCCCCCGCCGCCCACTGCCTCGTCTGGCAGTGAGATCACGACGAAAGCTAGCCCCAACTGTAGTCACGTCGCCGCGTTGCTCGCCTGCCCTTCCGGGAGGGGCGAGAAGGCGCGGGACGTTATGTGCAACTTTAGGCGGGCACCGCATTGTTCCTCGGATCTGTTCGCCCTCAGCGCAACCACCACCGAGGCCCCGAGACGGACACGTCCCGGGGCCTCGCTCACGGTTGGCTACTACTTGTTGGCGTTGGCAAAGGCCTCGCGCACGTCGGCGGGAACGCGGCCACGCGCATTGACCTCGATGCCGTTGGCGGCCGCCCATTCGCGGATCTCCCCAGCGGTCGCGCCGTTGCCCGAACCCTTCGCCGACTTGCGTCGCGTGATCTTGCGGGCGTGTCCCACCCAGGGCGCCAATGCGGTCCGCAACGCCTCGGCGTTTTCGGCCGAAAGGTCAATCTCGTATTCGGCCCCCTCCAATGCAAAGCTAACCTGCTCTTGTGCAGGGCTTCCGTCTACATCGTCTTCCAAGGAGACGGTTACTCGTTGAGCCATGCGATGTTTCCCTTCAGTGGTTGCGTCACCCAAGTGTGAGCCAATGACGTAGCGACTAGGTGGGTGCCCCGACCGATTCGGCACCAGTTCTAGAATATCCGCAAACTGGAGAATTTAAAACCCACGATTCGACCCCATTTTGACGATAGCGAACGTTTTACGTCGTCATTAGGAATAGCCACCCGCCAGGCACCGAGGCCTAAATCCAACGGAATAGCCGCCGTCGACTCCGGCGATACTGGCTGGTCCTCAACCCTGCGGGCGATCGGCGAGGGTTTGTCCAAGGTTTCGTTCGCGCCCGAGAGGCGTGGCCGCCTCTTCGGTCTAGGGCGCGCCAGGCCCATCGGTGTCGGCCTGGTCGTCGTCATCATCCGATATCCGGCACGCACGCTCCAGCAACAATCCAGCGATGCATAGCAGAGTGCCGCCGAGGATCGCCACGACGGATCGCACGACTCGTTCGCGGGGGGCGGCCACGTCTACCCGGGGCAGAAAGTTCAGGGCGAAACCGAGATAGCCGACGGCCACGGCCACCCCCGCCAATGCTGCCGACTTGCCCAACACCAGCATGGCCACCGCCCGGTTGACCTCGATCCGCGTTCGCTGCACGTGCACCTGTTGGTTGGTCAGATAGGCGAGGTAGCCGACGAAGGCGGCCGTCAACACCAAGGCGAGCGGAGCCACCCAGGGGATAAGAGGCGGCGTGATGTCCAGGGCCTGCGACACCTTCACCACCGCCCAACCCGCGATCCCCCCGGCGAGGCCCGCCATCAACAGGTCACGCCGACTCGTGGGCTGGATGCCCGACGGTTCAGGCGTGGGCGGGCCGGGACCGCCGCGCGCAGGGCTCAGCGCTCCAACTCCACGTCGTCGCGGCGTCGCAGCCCATCGGTGGCGAGGTCGGCCAGCAGATCGGCAGCCGAGCCCAAGCCTGGGAGGCGGGCGTCCGGATCGATCTCGGACCAGGGGCGAAGCACCTCGACCCGGCGATGGGCAGTGGGATGGGGCAGGACGATCTCGGCGTTGTCCTTGACCACATCACCGACGACGATGAGATCGATGTCGAGGGCACGGTTACCGTCTTGGCCGTCGCGTTGGCGTGCGTACACCGATTCGATGATTCTCAGGCGATCCATCAGCCGACTCTCGCCGAGCGTGGTGTCGGTAAGCACGACGACGCACAACTTCGCCGCGGCGGACTCGTCGCCGCCGCCCGTGGACTCGTAGACCGGGGAGATTTCGACCACGAAGACGTCCGGGGTGTCCACGAGCGCGTTGATCGCGCCTTGCAGGTTCTCTTCCCGCTCGCCGGCGCTCGAGCTGAGCGCGAACACCGCCTGGCGCAGCGGTTTCATGCCACTGAGGGTGTCGGCATCGATCGCGTAGGGATTGGGACTGGTCATTGGTCTCCTCTGGGTTTCTCAACGCAGACCCTAGTGGCAAACGGCCCGGCACGCGAGACGGCTCGCGCCCGGGCGGGCCTCACTCTGGCCGGTTACTGCAGATCGGGGCCGAGGCCACCCTGCGGTCCGTCGGCCCCGGGCTGTCCCGGTTGGTTGACCGGTCCGTGGTGACCGGGGGGCTGCTCGGAACCCCCGGCCTGATGCCCGGGTGGCAGTTGGGCGCCGCCGGGGGGCCGCTCGATCTCTGGGGCCTCGACCGGCGGCGAGGGTGGCGAGACCGGCGGCTGATCCGAGGGCTGGCGGGTGTCCGATCCGGTCCAGGGCGGGCGGGCGGGCCACCGGTGCATCGGTGCGAACACCGCCGCCACCTCCGCCTTGTTGAGGGTCTCCTTCGCGAACAACTGGCGGACCAGTTCATCGAGAATGTGGCGGTTCTTGGCCAACACGTCGTGAGCCTCTTGGTGCGCCGTGCCGATCAGGCGAGCGACCTCCTGATCCACCACCGCCGCGATCTCCTCGGAGTAGTCACGGCCGCCGCCGCCGCCCATCTCGCGCCCCACGAAGGGCTCGTGCTCTCCCGAGCCGAGCTTGATGGCGCCCACCCGCTCGGTCATCCCGTACTGGGTGACCATCGCCCGAGCCACCTTGGTGGCCTTCTCGATGTCGTTCGAGGCGCCGGTCGTCGGATCGTGGAAGACGAGCTCCTCGGCCGCCCGCCCGCCGAGCATGTAGGCGAGTTGATCCAGCAATTCGCCGCGTGTGTTGGAGTATTTGTCCTCGTCGGGCATGACCATGGTGTAACCCAGGGCCCGTCCGCGAGGCAGAATGGTCACCTTCTGCACCGGATCGGTGCCCGGCATGGCGGCGGCCACCAGGGCGTGGCCCCCTTCGTGGTAGGCGGTGATGAGGCGCTCGCGTTCGTTCATCAGCCGGTTTCGCTTTTGCGGCCCGGCGATCACGCGGTCGATGGCCTCGTCGAGGTCTCCGTTGGTGATGGTGTGGGCGTTGCGCCGAGCCGTCAACAGGGCGGCCTCGTTCAACACGTTGGCCAGGTCGGCGCCGGTGAAGCCCGGGGTCCGTCGAGCCACGGACGCCAGATCGACGCTCGGTTCGATCGGCTTGCCTTCGGAGTGCACCCGCAAGATCTGCAGTCGTCCGGCCATGTCGGGGGCCTCGACGGCGATCTGACGGTCGAAGCGGCCCGGGCGCAGCAGCGCCGGATCGAGGACATCGGGACGGTTGGTGGCCGCGATCAGGATGACGCCACCCCGCACGTCGAAGCCGTCCATCTCCACCAGCAGCTGGTTGAGGGTCTGCTCCCGCTCGTCGTGTCCACCGCCCATGCCGGCGCCACGATGCCGTCCGACGGCGTCGATCTCGTCGATGAAGACGATCGCGGGCGCGTTCTCCTTGGCCTGCTCGAACAGATCGCGAACGCGGGAGGCGCCGACACCGACGAACATCTCCACGAAATCCGAACCGGAGATGGAGAAGAAGGGCACGCCGGCCTCGCCCGCCACGGCGCGAGCGAGCAGCGTCTTGCCCGTGCCGGGGGGCCCGTAGAGCAGCACGCCCTTGGGGATCTTGGCCCCGACGGCCTGGAACTTGCGGGGCTCGGCCAAGAACTCCTTGATCTCCTGTAGCTCCTCGATGGCCTCCTCGACGCCGGCGACGTCGGTGAACGTCGTCTTGGGGGTGTCCTTGCTCATCGCTTTGGCCTTGGATTTACCGAACTGCATGACCCGGCCGCCACCACCTTGCACCGAGTTGAGCAGGAAGAAGAACAGCGCACCGATGATGATGAAGGGGATGATCGAGGCCACCAGCGTGCCCAACAGGCTGGGCTGGGGATTCTCGCCCTTCCATTCCGCCAAGCTGCCGCTCTTCACCCGCTCGTTCAACCGATTCACCAGCTCGGTGCTCTGGTCGCCCACCCAATAGGCCTTGTACTTGGTTTGGGGGTTGTCCTTCATGGTGAGCAGGATCTGCTGTTCACCGTCTTTGAGGGTCACCTCTTGAAGCGGGTCGTTGCCGTTGATGATGGACACCACCTGCGAGGTCGGCGCCGCCTTGTACGAGCTGGACGCGTCGAAGAAGTCCAAAGCAAGCACGACGACGAGCATCGCCAAGATGATCCACAACAAGGGAGCGCGGAGGATGCGCTGAATATTCATTGACCTGCCTCAGGCGTCGGTTCGGGCACCATGACCTTACCCGGACAGTGGTAACGGCGACGAATCTCTGCGATGACGACCAGTGGGGGCGGCAAGCTCAGCTGTAGACGTGCGGAGCAAGGGTTCCCACGTCGGTGAGATTGCGGTATTTGCCGTCGAAATCGAGGCCGAAGCCCACGACGAACTCGTTGGGGATGTCGAAGCCGACGTAATCGACAGCGATGTCGTTGCTCAGCGCCTCCGGCTTGCGGAACGCGGTCATGATCTTCACGCTCGCCGGGTGGCGAGACTGCAGGTTGCTGATCAGGTAGGTCAGCGTGAGGCCGGTGTCGATGATGTCCTCGACGATGAGAACGTGGCGGCCCTCGATGTCGGTGTTGAGATCCTTCAAGATGCGGACCACGCCCGAGGATTGGGTGCCCGAGCCGTAGGAGGAGACGGCCATCCAGTCCATCTCGCAGTGGACTCGCAACGCGCGCGACAGGTCGGCCATCACCATCACGGCCCCGTTCAAGACCCCGACCAACAGCACGTTCTTACCTTCGTAGTCGGCGTCGATCTCGGCGGCCATCTCGGTCAACCGCTCGCTGATCTGCTCCTTGGTGAACAACAGGTGCGTGAGGTCGTCGCCGATGTCTTGGTGCTCCACCTGCTCAGCTTGTCACAGCCCGGAGCTGATCGGCATCCCGGATCACCTTCAGCCCCGACACCTCCACCCACCTCTGCCCGCGCCAACCCAGAATCAGTCCCTCGACGGCGCGCACGTGCGCCAGGCTCGGTTGCTGTGCCCCCCTTTCGAGCAGCCACCGACGCAGCACCCGCCGCCGCAGGGCCGGGTGCAGCTCAGCGAGCGGCTGACACGCCAACTCCTTCCCCCCGGTGCCGCTGACCACCCCGCTGCGAGCCTCAGCACACGCGCGGTCCAGGTAGTCGGCGTCGGCGGTGGCGAGCTCGGCCGTGCGCGCCAAGGCCTCGGCGATGCCGGGCCCCAACTCCGCCTCCAGCAAAGGCAACACTCGATGCCGCACCCGCGCCCGGGTGAACACCGGATCGGCGTTGTGCGGATCGTGCCAGGCCCGGATGCCGAGCTCGGCGCAGGCCGCCTCGGTGTCTCGGCGGCGCAGGCCCAGCAGGGGGCGAATGTAGTGGGCTCGCTGTTTCGCGATACCGGCGAGGGAGCGGATGCCCGAGCCTCGCGTGAGGCCGAGCAAGACGGTCTCGGCCTGATCGTCGAGGGTGTGCCCCAACAGCACGTTGGCCCGGGCCCGACCGGCCAACTCGTCCAAAGCGGAGTATCGGGCGGCCCGGGCGGCGGCCTCGACTCCCAGACCGCCACCGAGATCGACGTGCACCCGCTCGACCCGGGCGCTCATTCCCAGCCGCTGCAACTCCTCGCGCGCCCGCCCTGCCACCCCCGCGGAGTCGGCCTGCAACCCGTGATCGATGATGACGCCACGGACCCGCAGCCCGTTTCGCTGCGCGACGTGCATGGCCCCGGCGGCCAACGCGAGGGAATCGGCGCCGCCCGAACACGCCACCAGTAGCTCGTGGCGGTACCCGCCCACCGATTCGGCCACGGCCTGGGCCACCCGCATGGTGGCCGAGCCCAACGCCTTACGCGCCACGACCCACCCGCGCCAACCACAACTCGGGGTCGTGGATCTCGGGCAGTGAGGGCAGGGTGTTGGGGGAGGTGAAGACGAGGTTGAAGCCGTTGTTGCCCACCTCCCCGAGCACGCGGCGTGCAAAGACGGCCCCTTCTCGGTACTGCCGCATCTTGGCGTCGAGGCCCAGCCAGCGCCGGATGTGGCGATCGGGCCCGGTGCCTTGCCGACGCTTGTCGAACCGGTTCCGGATCAACCGCGCGCTCGGGATCACGTCGGTTCCCACCGAATCCATCATGACGTCGGCGTGGCCCTCCAACAGGCTCATGACCGCCGAGACCTGATCGATCACCTGCTGCTGCTCGGGGGTGGAAACCACCTCCAGCAGTGATCGACCCTCGACGGCTCCCCGCGCGCTCGCGTCCGAAGCGAGGTCCCGGCGCCGCCACCCCTGCCAGGCCGTGCCCAGGCTCGAGACGCCGCCCAGGCCCACCAACCGCGCCAGCTGATCCTGCAGGTGTTCGGCCAGCCACGGCGTATGGGTGAACTGGACCCGATGGGTCTCCTCGTGCAGACACACCCATAGCCGGAAGTCCTCCGCGTCGACGCCCATCTGCTCCTCCACGCTCAACACGTTCGGCGCCACCAGGAGCAGCCGGCCCCGCTGGTCCCCGGGCCGATGGAAGGGATCGAACTGGCCGAGCACCTTCGAGGACAGGTAGGCCAGCAGGGCGCCGAGCTGAATGCCGGCGGTCTTGGCGACGAGCCGCTCCGCGACATCCGGGGTCGGCCTATTCGGACGCTCGGCGCCTTCCGTGGTGGCGGGCCCGGGCCCGTCAATGGCCCGTTCGAAGGAGGCGGCGTTGGCGCTGATCCAACTGCGCCGATCCACCACGAGCACCTCGGAGTTGCCTCGGGGGGCGTCGAGTTCGGTCACCTCGCGGACGTAGTCGGCGGCCCGGTCGGCGTGTCGGCGTAGCGAACTCACGAGTCGCCGCGCCTCGGCGGCGTCGACCTTCGGTCCGGGTCGCGTCAACGCTCGACCGGTCGCAGCTGCTTGCCGCCAATCGATCGACGGGGTGGACGTCATGTATCGACTCTAGCCATCGACGGTGCGGCGACGCAGCGCGCGCTACTGGCAGCCGCAGCCCGCTATGGCCGCCGAGACCCTGTCCAGCCACACCCGCGCCGCGTAGTCGGACTTGGCGTCGTTGACCAAGAAGGCGAACGCCAAGGTGGTGCCGTCGACCGTCTGCACGTACCCGGCGAGCGCGTGGGTCTTGCGCAGCGTCCCGGTCTTGGCGCGCACCATGCCCCGAGCCGGGTCGGTCGAGGTGGAGACGAACCGGTAGGTGAGGCTGCCCGTCACCCCGGCCACCGGCAGTCCCGTCGCCAGGGCCCTGAGCCCGGGGGTGTGGGGGTCGATGCCCGCCCGGATGAGGCTGACCAGCAACTTCGAGGGCACCTTGTTGGTGCGGGCCAGCCCGCTGCCGTCGACGATCGTGGCCCGGGTGTTCCCGGCCAGCTCGGCGATCGTGGCGCGCACCGCCCGCTGACCCGCCTTGATGGATCCCTCGCCTGTGCTGGTTACCCCCGCCTGGCGGAGGAGGACCTCGGCGGCGTCGTTATCGGAGCGGAGCAAGATTTCCTCCACGATCACCGCCAACGGCTGGGATTGCACCGCGGCGATCTCCTCGGCGTCTTCGGGGCTGGTCAGCGGGGAGACCTTGGCCACCTCGACGCCGGCCCTTTTCAGCAGCGCGGCGAACTCCTCGGCGGCCGCCTTGGCCGGCTTGGCTCTCCGGGGGCCCGGGGAGACTCCGCCGATCCGGCCCTCGTTCACCCACAGCGCGGAGGTGGGGGTGACCTGATCGGCGTAGCCGGCCGGCCACGCCGGGTTCCAGGCGGGCCCGGTGAACAGGGAATCGTCGTAGCCGAGCGACACCGACGTGGCGTTGGCGAGCTTGAGTTCCCGCGCGGTCTGGGCGGCTAGGGTCTGCAGCTTCGCCGATTGCGGGGCGCAGGCGTTCTTGCTGCACAGGTAGGGATCACCGCCGCCGACCAACACGATCTGCCGGGCGTTCGGCCGGGTCACGGTGGTCTCGAAGCGATGTTCGTCCCCGAACAGCGTCAAGGCGGCGGCGGCGGTGAGGAGCTTCATCGTCGAGGCGGGGATCCTCGCCCGGTTGCTTGCGGCGGAGTACACCCTTGTGCCGTCGGCTTCGGCCACGAAGGCGCTGACCGTGCCCCCGACACCTTTGGCGTCGACGGCCTGGATGCGCTTGGCCAGCGAATCGGCCGAGACGTCCGCCTCAGCGGTCGGGGACGTGAGGACCGGGGGCGGTGGCTTGGGCTTCGCTTCCGGCGCGCCGGCGAGGTTCGGATCGATCGAGGCGGAGCCGCCGTCCGACCACAGGCCGCTGCCGTAGAGGGCGCCGCGGGCCACTCGGGGCAACACCCCGGTGACCAGCCCGAGGATCACGACGACCACGACGAGCGCGACCGCTAGCCCGGCGATCCGGTCCGGGCGAGAGGACACGCCGCCTCCTGTGGTCAAATGGTGTGATTGACGATTTGCTCTGCGGAACCTGCATGGCAAGATCCTGCAAGACCATCATAGGGAAGAGGCGCGACGTGACCGAGTACTTCGAGCAGGAGGAAAGTGACTACACCACTCCTGACGGGATCCAGTTCGATGTGACCATCGAGATTCCTCGAGGCGGCAAGAACAAGTACGAGATGGATCACGAGACGGGCCGGATCAGGCTCGATCGGACCCTGTTCACCGCCACCCAGTACCCGTCCGACTACGGGTTCATCGAGCAGACCCTCGGCGAGGACGGGGATCCGCTCGATGCCCTGGTTTTGGTGCCGGAGAAGACCTTCCCCGGTTGCCTGATCCGGTGCCGGACGATCGGGATGTTCCGGATGACCGATGAGGCCGGCGGCGACGACAAGGTCCTCTGCGTGCCGGTCGATGATCACCGGCGAAATCACCTGCGAGACATCAAGGACGTGTCCCGGCTCAGCCTGTTGGAGATCGAGCACTTCTTCACCGTCTACAAGGACCTCGAGCCGGGCAAGTCCGTCGAGGGCGCCAGCTGGTCGGACCGGGCGGGCGCGGAGGCCGAGATTCAGCGCAGCTGGGAGCGCGCCAAGGGCACGCCGTTCGAGAAGCTGAACGTGAACCACGCCTGACGGTTGGGCGTCCAGCTCGGGTCCCGCTCGCTTACGCGCGGGGCCCGAGGTGGGTTTCTGGGCGGTTCTCCAGCGCGAGCTCGATCATCTGCCGGTGCCGCTCGCTGAGCGGCGGAAGCTCGGCGACGAAGAAGAACGCCGCCTCGGTGGCCTCGTCGTCTCCCGGCTCAGGGCGCCCAGCCAACCAACGACAGCGAAAGCAGTGATCCAGGTATTGGGTCTGATCGCCGTTGTCGTAGACGACCATCTCCGTGGTGTGCAGCCAGATCAGGCGCTCGACCTCGACATCGACCGACGCCTCTTCCAGGGCCTCGCGCACCACCGTCAGGTGCGGATCCTCGCCCGGATCGACGATGCCCGAGACCGGGGTCCACTGGCCGGTGTCGCTGCGCCGGATCAGCAGCACCTGCTGGTGGCCGTCGAGCTGGCGCAGGATCACCGCGGTTGCTCCCGAGAGCCACAAGGGCTGGTCGCCGATCCGCTCGCGCAGGGCGAGGACGAATGGTGGGGTTGGCATTCCCCGAACCTACCGCCGCCCGAGGTCACCAGGTCAACCGCCGGGTAGCCGCACGGGTGCGGAATACTCGGGCCCATGCCGACGTATGCGATGTTGCTCGCTCCCGCCGCCAACCGGGTCTACGCCGCCGCGGCCGATGAGCTGGCGGCCGCCGAGCTGGAGATCTGCGCGGGCGTCGAGGGGGCGACGCCCGTCGAGTTGGCGGGGGTGGGTTACCTCGGCTTCGCCGCCGACCAGCCGCCGGCCGGCATCGGCGGGCAATCGGCCTTCCTCGGACTGTTCGAGCGAGCCGGCGACCTGCTGCGTCCGATCGCGGTAGACCGGCGAACCGGCCCCATCGGCGAGGACCTGGTGACAATCCCCAAGTACCCCGGCAAGACCAACGAACAGTTCACGCGCAAGCTGGTGAACCTGACGTTGAGCCAGGTGCAGCGTCGCGGGAGCGTCGAGGAACCCATGACGATCCTCGATCCGCTGTGCGGGCGGGGCACCACGCTCACGACCGCCTGGCTGATGGGTCACCACGGCGCCGGCGTGGAATCGGACGTCCGCGCCGTCGAAGCGCTTAACGCGTTCCTGCGGACCTACCTGCGCCGGGCCCGGGTCAAGCACCGCATAGAACTGAACCCGGTTCGCCGCGAGGGCAAGGCGCTGGGTAAGAAGCTCGAGGCACAACTCGAGGCGCCGGATCAGCTGTCGATGACGATCTTCACCGGCGACACCCGCGATTCCAAGCGGTTGTGGGGCAAGAAACGGTTCGACGCGGTCGTCACCGATGCGCCCTACGGGGTGGTGCACGGCAGCGCAGCGCCCCCTCACACGACCCAGGCGGCCCCGCCCGACCGGAAGCGGGACCGCTCCCCCGCCGCGCTGCTCTCCGAGGCACTGCCCGGGTGGGCCAGCCAGCTCCGCAGCGGAGGCGCGCTCGGGCTCTCCTGGAACACCCACGGCCTGACCCGGGAGGCGCTGACGCAGATGCTCGACGACAGCGGGTTGCGGGTGTGCACGGGCGAGGCCTGGCTGCGGCTGGCCCATCGCGTGGACTCCTCCATCACCCGCGACGTCGTCGTGGCGACCAAGGAATAGGCTCGAACCATGTCACGCACCCTGCTGTTGATGCGGCACGCCAAGGCCGTCGATTCCGCATCCGGGCGGACCGACCACCAGCGACCCCTCGCCGAGCACGGCCAACATC
This sequence comes from Propionibacteriales bacterium, assembly GCA_038259365.1. Lineage (GTDB taxonomy): Bacteria > Actinomycetota > Actinomycetes > Propionibacteriales > Propionibacteriaceae > JBBSOW01. Next base: position 1,831 of record JBBSOW010000059.1, on the reverse strand, counting down.
AGGCCCGCAGGGTGGGGGCACAGCTGCAGAGCTCCGGCCCGCCACCCGACTTCGCGTTGTGTTCCACCGCCGTCCGCACCCAGCAGACCCTGGCCGGGCTGGGGCTGGCCTGCCCGGTGGACTACCAGCCCAGCATCTATCAGGCCCGCGCCGAGACGATCCTCGAAGAGATCCAGCGGGTTCCCGAGGAGGTCAGCGTGCTCATCGTCGTCGGCCACGCCCCCGGCATCCCCTCCCTGGCCCACGAGCTGGCCGCCGAAGACTCCGAGCCGGCGGCGCAGGCCGAGATCTCCGGCGGATACCCCACCGCCACCGTGTGCCAGTTCGAGGTCGAGCAAAGCTGGTCCGAGCTGTCCAGCGCCCGCCTCGTGCGCTCGATCATCACCCGGTAGCGTCGTGCGCGTCTTTGTCTAAGAGATCAGGGCGCCTCGGCGCTGGCTCGACCAGGTTGGGCCCCATGGTGTGGACTAGGGGCGATGGCAACCCAACACACCAGCCCCAAGCAGGCCGACGACCACGCCCGCACCGCCAAGCGCCTCCAGTCCGCGGTCCAGCGTGTCCGCAGCCAGGCCGGCGCGGGCGCTCAGCGGCAGGCCGCGCTCGTCGACGCGCTGAACGAGCAGGTGGCCCACCTCGTCCAGGGCCACCTCTGGGGGGCCGCTAGCCCCCCAGCCCAGGAGGCGCTGCGGTTGTCCTCGGGCGCCCTTTTCGCCGAGGGAGCCGTCAGCAACTACACCGATCCCGGCGCCGCGAGCCGCTGCGGCACGGCGCTCGTCCAGCTCGCCGTCGTCCAGCTGGGTCTCGGCCTGGGCGATGCCGCCGGCGCCACCACCAATTCGTGGCAGGGCCTGGAGGCCCAGCTCCGCGAGTACCAGATCGGGTACCGCCTGAGCCCGGCCGCCGCCGCCTGGGCGCACTATTGCCGGGCCCGCACGGCGATCGGCAATAGTGACGCGATCGCCGCCAATGCCGCCACCGACGAACTACGCAGCACCCTGTCGGCCACCACCGCTCAAGCCGGATCCGGGGACGGGTTCTTGGTCCTCGACGCGCATCGGCTCTGCGCCGATGCGCGCTGGCTGGCCGGTCGCGCCCAGGATTCGCTGGGCTTCCTCCACGCGGCCAAGGCCGACTACGACTCCCGGGCCGTCGGCGCGCTGAGCGAGCCGGAGCGCCACCCCAAGACGCTCGTCGAACGCCTCGCCGAGCCCCTGTTCGGCCTCTACCGCGACTACGCGGACAGGCTGGCGATGACCGGCGGTACCGATCTGGCGTTGGTGACCCGACGCGCCCTGGCCGAACTCCTCCGCGGCCTCACCGCCTCGCTCCCCGCCCCCTCGACCGGCCAGCTGGCGGCCACCTGTGCCGACCTGAGCCTCGATCTGGTGCGCGTCGACCGCGTACCCGAGGCGCTCGAGGCCGGCCAGGAGGCCGTCCGGGTGGCGGCCGTTCGAGGCTGTTCGCCCACGATTCGCCTGCTCGCCCACACCACTCTCGCCGAGGTCATGCTGGCCGACGGGCGGCGGGCGGAGGCCAAGGCCGAGATCGAGCGCGCTGTCGAGGCGGACACCGCGGCCGCGAGCGAGCCCGTCCGGCGGTTGGCCGCTCTGGTCCTCGAGCGCACCGGAGGCGCCGGCTCGGCGGTCATTTCCCCCGAGCTTCGTGATCTGGCGCGCGGCACTCCCGGTCTGCACACCGAGGCAGTCACCGAGCAACCATTTGTGGATGAGGCTGGCGACGCGGGGCAGGAGCTGGCCGCCGAACGCGAGCGGGCACACGAGCTGGAGGCCCGGCGCCGCGAAGACGCGCAGCGCGATCTGGAGCGGCGGCG
>JBBSOW010000058.1:0-20283 GCA_038259365.1 Propionibacteriales bacterium | reverse complement strand
TTGTGGCTACCTGTTCGCGGCGTCGTGGTGAGGCCAGCAACGTCCAGATCCAAGCTGACCCGGACGTCATCGAAGTTCTCGCGCCTGCTGACCGCACGCAGCACCGCCGAGCCGGTCGCCGTCGTGCTTCCCAGCGAGGGGGAGTCCGCATCGATTGGGCCGGTCCACCCGGTGCCCTCATCGGCGAACAGCGACCCACTCGTGACGATCCAGTCCGGTGAGAGCTTTGCGCCGACCGTCTCGGGATGACGGTAGGCGAATTCGTTGGTGATCAACGATTGGCCGTCGGGAAACGTGGGTTGCCATGGCGTATCGTCCCCCATCGTCGTACTGCTCACCTCGCCGACGACGACTCCCAGCGTCACAAGGCTGACGATGCTGAGCCCAACCAGCGAGAGCGTCAAGCGCCTTCGCCAATCCCGGGTCACTCCAGTGGCCGGACGCGCAGGCCTCGTACCGATCCCCAGGCGTCCCCCGGAAACTCGCGGCTGAAGGCGACTCCGATGCCACCCAGAGCCCCCGATTTGCTCTTCACGGGCACGGTGGCCAACAGCTTGTCGTCGACGACCACCCGGGTCTTCGACGCCGAGACGGCGATGTCGACCTGGTGGCGATCAGCGTTGGCGTCCTTCGAATCCGAGAAGGTCCGGCTGTCGAACGGCTTCCCGCCGACGGTCACCGTCGCCACGTTGGCGGACACCCGTACCGCCACCTGATCGGCTCCCTCGCCCCGCAGCAGAATCCCCGGTGCGCCGCCGCCCTTGGGAGGCACCACCGTGCCCGTCACCCGGTAGTCCGTCCACTCGCCGGTTCGTTGCGGTGCCCAGTAGGCGGTGAGATAGGTGAGGGTGCGCGCGTCCGGCTTGACGACACCCTTGGCCAGCTTTGGAATGTCCAGCGGTACCGGGTGACCGCCGTCCTCCAGCCAGTTCTGATCGCGCTGAGTCGGGCGTAGATCCTGTACCGGCAGAGTGGACATGGCCTGTAGCCGGTCGAAAAGCGAGCGGGCCGTGTCGGGGCCGAACACCTCCAGCCGCTCCACGGTGCCATTGCGCAACGCGCTGCGGGTCGCCGGATTCGGCTGGTAAGCGTTGACGAAGGCCAGCTCGAACACCTGGCCGATCTCCGCGGCCGCCGTGGCCGCCCCGGCTGGATCGTTGGGATCGCCGGTGACGTCGGAGAACGGCCAGGCGAACAGCTGCGGTCGGGGTAGCTCGTGGGCCGCGAAATCGCGAAGCGATTGCTCCAGATCCGCCGCGACTCGCGCGCGCAGCTCGTCGAGGTCCTCTCGACGCCCGTTCGTGACTAGTCGGCTCGACACAGCGGACACCCGTTCACCGGTGGGACCCTCGACCTTGGTGTGCATGTCGTACGTGTGGGACTGAAAATCCCAACGACCGCTGTTGTGCATGCGATTGACCAGCGGCCACGTGAGGTAGTACGGCGCGCGGGTACCCACCCGCCCGGTGATGAGGAACGACACTGCGGTGAAACCGTAACGCTTCAGCACTTTGTCGGCGTAGGTCCACAACCCGCGGGTTCCGTCGTCGAACGTGATGAGCACGGATCGAGGCGGCACCGACCCCCCCTGCTGGTAGCGCAGAAAGTCATCGGCGGTGAGGGAACGGTAGCCGGCTTCGCTCAACATCTTCATCTGCGCAGCGAACTGCGTCGGGGAAACGATGTACTTGTTGTCCGGCCTGTCAGGGCTGATGTCGTGATAGGTGATGACGACCGGCTCCGCACCGGTGCCCGCTGGGGCGGCGAGCGCCTCCTCCGCCGACGAGACGAACGCCGCCGTGTCTGCGTTGCTGAGCGGCGCCGCCGGGATAGATTCGCGCGCTCCCAACTGCGTCTCCCACCACCGGTAGCCCCAGACTCCCGCGAACAGCGTCGCCAGCATTGCCAGGGTGAGGACTCCAGCCAAGACACTGATAAGCCGGTGACGGATACGACGGGTCGGGACCACGCGGTCGGCTAGTTCTGGCAACAGCCCGAACGCCCGTTCTCGCTGGCTGGCAGCCGCGTGTATCGCGGGGGCCCGCTTGGCGGCGCTCACAGCAGCTGTCCTCGGGACAGCACGAACACATACAGCGCCACGATGGCCACTGCGATCAGCAAACCCCCGACGTAGCGCGAGAGCCAGTGGGCAATTGGTCGGGTTCGAGTGTTCATAGGGCCCTCGACTGGTCCGGTTCGAGTGTTCATAGGGCCCTCGACCAGATGCCGCGACGGATGGTGATGAGCGAATAGACAAGGAGCCAGCTCAAGGCGATCGAGGAGATGAGGCTCATTATGGGCCGGTAGCGCCAACGTAGCGAGCCCGGGTGGTCGACCCGGTAGGCCAATCCCCACGCGCAACCCTTGACCAAGACGCCGCAGAGGTAGAGAGCGCTGAGCAGCCACAAACCCTGCACCGGCGCCCAAATGAGGTGTCGTACCGCCATGAAGGGGGCCGCGAGCACCCACAGGCTGTGCCCGTAGTAGAGAAAAGAAGGCCCTATGCCGCGACGCCACATAAATCTGCCCGTGAAGGCGAGGTTGCGGACGAAGCTCTTCTTCCAGCGCACCTGCTGCTTGAAGAACGCCTTGGCCCGTTCGGGCACGATCGTCCACACCTTCGCCGCCCGCACGTAGGCGACCCGCCAGCGTCGCTCCGGGTAGTCGATGTCGTCGACGAAGTGAGAACCCTGGTTGTCGCGCTTGAGCTTGGCGCCGAGCCATTTCTGACCCAACACGTAGCCGGTCAGCTGTCGGTCAGTCGCGAAGCGGAACTCGCCGCCGAGGAACCGGTCGTTGGCCCAGGCCGGCAGGTAGTTCCAGATGGCGTCGCGACGGAAGACCGCGAGCGGACCAGACACACAGCTCACCGAACCGAACGTGGATTCGGCGGCCGTGGTGACGCGGAATGAGCCTTCGTACCACGTGTCCTGCACCGTGCTCAGCAGGCTGGCATCGGCGTTGAGGGCTCGCGCATGCCCAGACACCGCACCCAAGCCGGGGTGGGCGACCAACGCGGCGACGCACAAGCGCAGGGCGTCGGGAGCCAGAATGCAGTCCGAGTCGGTGAACGCCAGGACATCTCCGGTGGCGAGCTCCGCACCCCGAACCAGCGCGTGCTTCTTGCCGGCGTTGACCGGCAGGGCGACGAGATCGAAATTTAGTTCGTTGCTGAGCTCGGCCAGGCGTTCGGCCGTGCCGTCGTCCGACGCGTCGTCGATGACGATCACCTGCAGGTTGGGGTAGTCGGACTCCACCATGGAGCGCACGCAGCGGTCGATGACGTCTCGCTCGTTCATGACCGCGACCAGCAGGCTGACCGAGGGCATCGCCGGCAGCGGGGGCGCGTCGTCGTCGTTGCGTACGCGGCTGAAGCGCGGGTCGGAGGGATCCTCGTAGCGCGTGTAGGCGAGGTAGAACATCACGATGGTGGCGAACAGGACGCTCATCCCGTAGCCGAGAATAAGGGGATCGATCACAAACCGCGGCACCTGCCTGGCCAGCAGCGCCACGAGAGGCAGCAGCGCCGCGAGCACCACGATTCGGCGGACCCCGTGGCGGACCCCAGGCTCTAGCGTGTCGACGCGCTTGATGCGGTTGATGCGCTCGAGTCGACCGTCGGCCCGAGCGGCCGATCCGAGCGGCGGTAGGTAGTCCGTGCTGACCTTGATCTGCGCCACCGAATCTCCCTCGGTGGGCTCGCGCAGATCGACGTCGCTGCTGTGGTTCACGATCGGCGAAGGGTTGACCGCCGGAGGACCGAGTAGGTCGTCGATCAGAGGCGTCGCGGACGCGGGGCTGGTCTTCGAACGCACTGAAGTGTCGATCATCTCAGACCACGACTCCCAGCGGCAGGCCGTACGTGGCGTCCAAGACCGTGGGGTGGGTCGAGAGCCATCCGAGGTCGTGTCCCGGGTGGCGGGTGTGCACGAGCACGATATCGGTCTCGATGTTCCCTGCTTCACAGGGCAATAACGTCTGCCCGTCGCGCAGGCGGATCGAATCGACGAACGGATCGGAGAAGGTGACCTGTGCGCCGGCTCGGATGCACTCCTCGATGATCTCCAACGCCGGAGATTCGCGGACGTCGGCGACCCCAGGCTTGTAGGCCACTCCGATGATGTGCACGCGGGAGCCCCGAAGCGCCTGACCGGCCTCGGCCAGTTCCTCGCGGATCCGCGACACGACCTTGCGCGGGCGCAGCGAGATCCCGGTCATGGCCGCTTCCACGATCGGCACGGAGACGTGCTCGCCGCGCAGCTGCCACAGCAGGTAATGCGGATCGCACGGGATGCAGTGGCCGCCGACGCCGGGGCCAGGCGTGAACTTCATGAATCCGTAGGGCTTGGTGGCCGCGGCGTCGATAACCTCGGTGACCGACAGATCCAAGTGGCGGGTCACATCGGCGATCTCGTTGATCAACGCGATATTCACCGCGCGGAACGTGTTCTCGAGCAGCTTGGTGAGCTCGGCTGCCTCGGGGGAGCTGACCGGGTGCAGCGAAGGACAGGTGTGACGCAGGATGGCCATGGCTTCCTTGACGCAGTCCTCGGTGAACCCGCCGACTACGCGCGGAGTCGTGGCGGGTGAGTGATCCACGACGCCCGGGTCAATACGCTCGGGGCTGAAGGCGACGTGGATGTCGATGCCGGGCTCGAAACCACGATCGCGCAGGGGTTGCTCGAGCAGGTCACGAGTACAGCCCACGTAGGTCGTGGAAGTGAGCACGATCGTCTGCCCCGGTCGGGCCGCGGCCACGACCGTACGGCACGCGGCGGCGAGGGCAGCAAGGTCTGGCACGAGCTGCTGAGTGACCGGAGTCGGTACGCACACGATCACCGCATCGGCTTCGGCCAGTCGCGAGCCATCGTCGGTCAGCTCCCACAACCCCGAGCGCAGGTGGCTGTGCAGGCGCTCGACATCGGTGGGCAAGAGGTCGACCTGGGCGGCGCAGATGGCCTCCAGCCGCGAGCGCCCGACGTCGACGCCGATCACTCGCGCGCCGGTGTCCAGGAGCGAAAGCGCGGTGGGCAACCCCACGTAGCCGAGGCCGACCACAGCCACCGTGGTGGTGGTGATGTCCCCAGCGGCGCCGGGGGAACTCGAATCCTCTTCGAGCGGGATCTGGCGCGGCGGGACGAGGGTCTTTGTGGCGAGATTGCTCAGGTTGGCCGCAGCCATGCAGAACTCCTTCAAGAGTGGTTACGCCCGTGGAGGACGAGATGCAGCGCCCGGTTCCGGGCGCAACCACTCAAGGGGAGAACAACTAATGCCAGCTTGGCAGACCGGAAATCCCGGCAGCCAAAACGCTCCCGTGGTCTGGGACCGCTTCCCCCGAAGTGGCGCCCTTAGTAGAGCATTTCGTTGTTGGGGTGGCCAAGCTCCCATAGGCTCTCGCCACGTTTCTGAGTTTGCTCCCGCGTTGCCCGAGTCGGTCATAGCGCTGCCTGCACAGGCATCAACGCTGCTGGTAACTTCCCCCTCGCGCCCCAAAAGTCTTATAAACTTCAGAAAAACCGCCGAAAAAGCAACCGTTTGTGCCGAGAATCCGCAAAAAGCCTGCTGGCCAGGCGATCAGGAGGAGGCGGCGGGCTCTTATCGGTCTCTTGGTCTTTTCACAGAATCGTCACCGGACCTGGATTTCGGAGTCGAGAATCTCGGTGCCCTCCAGCAGCCGCGGGTCGGCGGGAGCCCAAGGCCAAGCCCGGAGGCATTCTCTGATCCCGTCTGGGTCACCAGGTGGGTCGAAGCGGGAACCCGTCCGATCCGTCCTCCGCTGTTCGGACCGCCAGCACTTGGTGCAGCTGGATCTTGTTGCGTTCGAAACTGAGTCGCGACCCGGCCATGTAGAGGCCCCAAACGCGCGCCACGGGTTCGCCGACCGTGGCCACGCATTCGTCCCAGTTCTCGACCAGGTTGGCGCACCAGGCGGCGAGAGTCCGGGCGTAGTGGAGGCGGAAGTTCTCTTCGTGCATGACCTCCAGCCCGGCGTCCTGCGCCTCGGCGATTATGGTGCCGGAGCCGCTCAGCTCCCCGTCGGGGAAGACGTAGCGATCCATGAACGGACCCATCTCGACGCGTCGGTTGTGCGCGAGGGTGATGCAGTGGTTGAGCAGCCGACCCTCGGGGCGGAGGCGATCTCGGAGGAAGGCGAAGTAGGCGGGATAGTTGCGGACGCCGATGTGTTCGGTCAACCCGATCGAGCTCACCGCGTCGAAACCGTCCTCGGCGATGTCACGGTAATCGCCTTGGCGGACCTCGGCCAGATCACCGAGCCCGTCGCGGTCGATGGCCTCGGCGGCCCAGGAGGTCTGCTCCCTCGACAGGGTCACCCCCAGGGCCTTGACGCCATAGTGGCGGGCGGCGTGGCGGACCATGCCACCCCAACCGCAGCCCACGTCGAGCAGCCGCATCCCCGCCCGGAGCCCGAGCTTGCGGCAGACCAGGTCGTACTTCTCGGCCTGCGCCTGCTCCAGGTTGGCCTCGTTGCTCGGGTACACCGCGCACGTGTAGGTCATCGACGGGCCGAGGACGAGCTCGTAGAAGGCGTTCGAGACGTCGTAGTGGTGCGAGATCGCGGCGTCGTCGCGCGATCTCGAATGGCGCAGGCCCTTGACCAGGCGGCGCCAGCGCGGCGGGTTCTCCGTCACGGGCGGCGTCGGTGGTTTGAGGGCGGCCACGCCCATTCCGCGAGCCAACTCGAGCGCCTCGGCGGCGGTGGGCATCCGGAACTCGAGCCGGTCCTGCACGAGTTTGAGCAGCTCGTAGGGGTCGCCGGGGTGGACGCCGCCGAGTTCTAGGTCGTCAGCCAGGTAAGCCCGCACCATGCCGAGTTCGCCGGGAGCCGTCAGCAGATAGGCCAGGCCGCGCTGGTTACGCAACGTCAGCTCCATCGACGCGTTCTCCGGCCCCGCCGAGCTACCGTCGTACGCCGAGAAGCGCACGGGAATGCCCTCGCGCAACAGCGACGTGAACGCGTCGGCGATCGATATCCTTGTGTCGTGGGTGGTGGTCATCGTTTCCTCACTGCCTTCTCGTAGAGGCTGGTCAGCCGGTTGTCGGGGTCATAGCGCGCCTTCACGGACGTCAGGTTAAGGCCACCGTAGAGCCGGTCGAACGTGTCCCGGTCGTAGAAGGCCTCGGAGTAGAGGGACTTGTGGCCACCCAGGGCGTGCACCTGATGCTCGACCGCCCGGTTGCGCGGCCCCTGGTCAGCGTCTGCGCCGACGGGTACGGCGCCCCAGAAGCCCGCGTTGACGTAGGTGGTGCCGCGCTCCAACGGATACGTCGGCCAGGGGTGTCGGCTCGCCCGGTCAGCCACCGCGGCCCCGCGTACTCCGGGCTGGGCAGCCGGCCTCAACCGGAGCGGGCAGAGCCACACCGGACGCATGCCGACGGCGTCGTCGAACCAGGCGAGGAACTCGGCGATCCGGTCGACCGGCACCTCGACGTCCTGGATCACCCGCTCCTGCCGCGGCCGGCCGGCCAGGGCATCCAGTCGGTCGGAAAGGCCGAACCTCCGGTCCAACCCGACGAGCCGATGGTAGACGTCCGAGCGGCGCCACGCCCTCGGCCACAGGCGGCGGACCAGCGGATGCTGCACACCGAAGGCCCGCGAGCACCAGAACCAGTCGGTGTCCCACCGCCACAGGTAGTCGAGCATCGTCAGCTGATCGGTGGCCCGGTTCCGGATGGAGAGGTAGTAGATCTGCTGCCGGGTGTAGTCACTGGGCGGCCCCGCCGGCCGGGTGGTCCAGGTGGCGAGCATCAAATAGTACTCCCCGGGTTCGAAGGCCACCCCGTCCAAGCCATCGACCCGGGTGCCGGCGTAGGCGCCGGTCGCGACGATGTGCTCGAGCGTGGCGGCCAGCTCGGCCGCGTCGCTCAACCGGATGTGTCGAAGGGAAACGTAGGCGGGCACCTTCTCCAGCTCGATGATCAGCCGGGTGGCGTAACCCAACGAGCCGTAGGAATTCGGGAAGGCGTCGAAGAGGTCCTCACCGGGGCGAGTGGTGACCAGTTCACCGGCGCCGGTGAAGACGTCCATCTCGAGGACCGACTCGTGCGGGAGTCCGTTGCGAAAGCTGGTGGACTCGATCCCCAGACCGCTGATCGCGCCCCCGAGGGTGATCGTGCGAAGCTGCGGGACGACGAGCGGGATCAACCCGTGGGCAAGGGTGGCGTCGACGAGTTCCTCGTAGGTACACATGCCCTGGACCTCTGCGGTGCGCGCGACCGGGTCGACATCCAGCACCCCGGTCAGACCGGAGACATCGAGTCCGGTCGAGGTGGCGGTGGCGCGCGGCCGGAAGAGGTTCGACGTGGACTTCGCAAGGCGCACCGGCGAGCCGGCCGGGATCGCGTCGTGCGACGATCGCAGCCGCGCAATAGCCTGGTCATGCTCGGCTCGGGTAGGTGACGCTGCCACAGCCCTAACCTAGCCGCGATCCCGCTTCGAGGAGGCCAATACCCCCTGCTAGTCCGGGCCCCCATCCTGCGGGCCACCGCACGGCAAGCCTTTGGCCCGGTGACGACGGGGACCCGATCATCGCGCCGTCTCTGGGGGCCTCTGCTCAAACCAGCGAGCCGCGGCGCCGAAGGTATCCTCAGCGGCCGCGTTGAACGCGATGGCGGCGTCCGGGGCGTGCTGGCGGACCAGGTTGACGATGGTCTCGAATAGCTCGAGGAGCTCCTCGGGTTGGCGCAGGCCGCCCCCGACCACGACGACCCGCCAGGGCTGAGAACGCAACGCCGCCGCGATGACGGCAGGCACGTCGTCGCTGCCGTCGAGGCCCACGAGGCAGGACTTCACCCCCACGCCGTGCTCGGCGAAGCGTGCCATTCCCACCGCGATCGCCTCGGCTACCGGCTCGGGATCCCAGGGGCCGGGCACCCGAAACGGATCGAGCCCGATCACCAGAACAGCGGGTGGCGAGGTCTCGGCGTCCATGGCCCGACGCTATCTCACGCCCCTGACCGGCCAACCCCGCTGGTTGCTCTCCTCGGCCACCCGAACAATCGTGGATCTGGGTGGTCGCGATCCAGAGCAGCGGAGTGTTGGTTTCGGTTTCCCCAACGCCAGCACGAACCGTTCTCGGTAGGGGCGAGTCCTTCGTTGACGAACGGAGCAACGAAGCCGCCGCGGTACCGTGGCTCCCCAGGGGGGCGGCAGCGGAAAACGTCGCCCGGGAAGGGGCGAACGCGGTGAGACCGGTCGCCAGCCGTGACGGCGGACGCAAGGGCGATCCGGTTGCGCAGCTTCATGATGACTCCTCCATATTTTGGTGGTGTGCTTAGCTCGTTGTACGCCGCACGCCGCTGTTTGGTTTCACCAGTTCTTCTCGCCGGTCACGAAACTCCGGTCTCCGCTGTCCGTCTGGGCGTCGGTCGCGAAGCTCACACCGAACGTCAAGATCGGTCTTCCTGTTCCGGCCCCTGGCGAACGCAGTCGTCGCGCTCGGTCTCGGCCTCGTGCCGGATCCCTCGTCCCGGGGTGGGCGGGACGGCACTATCCCGTGCCAAGGTTGCGAAAGCGGCTACTCGGCCACCGGTCAGCGACGGAGTTGGTAGAGGCGTTCGGCCGGCCCCGCACCCCGTACCGGAGCGCGACCCCCACCGCCCCGTTCACGGCCGTCGGCCTGTGTGTAGTTCTCCCTTTCGGTTGTCGCCCTCGGCTACGACCTGGTCTTCCCCGTAGCGTTTGGCCTTGGCCTAGGAATCGGGTTGTTCAGCCCGCTTTGCCGCGGCAACGGGTCGGCTGACGCGGCGAAAGAGGACGAGGAGGGACGTGACGCTGATGTGTGAGGGCGCTCAGGCGGCACCTCGACAGTCGGCCTTCTACTCGTACTGTTTGGTCTGCCCACGGCCGTAGAGTGTTAGCTTCAGACCAGCCTTAGGCCTGAGTGGAGGTGATCGGGATGGATGTGCGTGTAGATGTTACCGCCGATCTGTTGCACTGGGCGGTCGAACGAGCGGGTTGGGATGAGGCCACAGTTCAGCGGCGTGCACCGAAATTCGACGAGTGGGCCTCCGGTTCCCACCGGCCAACGCTGAAGCAGCTGGAGAAGTTTGCCCGCGACACCCACGCCCCCTTCGGGTTGCTGTTTCTACCGGAACCGCCGCCTGAAACTGTGCCGATCCCGGATATGCGCACGATGGGCAATGTGGAAGTCCCTAGGCCTTCTGCCGATCTGCTTGAGACCATCTACCTGTGCCAGGATCGCCAGGACTGGTATCGAACCTACGCACAAGAGAGCGGTGTACGCGAACCCGATTTCGTCAGGTCCGCCACCACAGACACGCCGGCTGAGCTCGTCGCTGATCAGGTTCGTGATCTGCTCGGCTTTGATTTGAGCATGCGCGGTACTTTCTCCAGCTGGGAAGATGCTTTGCGGCGCTTGATCGACCGCATCGAGAATATGGGCGTCCTAGTGATGGTCAACGGCATCGTCGGTGGAAACACTCACCGCTCGCTTAAGCCCGAGGAGTTCCGGGGCTTTGCGCTGTCTGACCCGCTCGTGCCCTTGATCTTCGTCAATGGGGCTGACACGAAGGCAGCGCAGATCTTCACCATGATCCACGAACTAGCCCACATTTGGCTAGGGGGAAGTGCCCTGTCCGATGCAGCCATGACGGTCCGAGACGGTGTAACCGCGGAGATGTGGTGCAACCAGGTCGCGGCCGAAGTGCTCCTACCGCTTGCTGCGCTACGGAGCGACTATCAGCGCAACCCGGGCACTGAAGAGTTGGAGCGCCTGGCACGAAAGTATCGAGTCAGCACTCTGGTTGTGCTCAAACGCATCTTCGATGCGGGATTCTTGGCCTGGGAGGATTACCGCGAACGATACGACAGCGAGCGTGAGCGAGTGATCGCTATCCTGGACGCCAAACGTGGTAACGGCGGCGGCAACTATTACTATGCGCAGCCGCTTCGCCTTAGCCGCCAGTTCGCTCACTCCGTGATCGCCAGCGTATTCGAGGGATCGACAACCTACCGGGACGCCTACCGCCTTCTGGGAACGAAGAAACACGAGACCTTCGAGAGACTCGCCGCCGAACTGGGGGTCGCCTGATGTACCTGCTCGACGCCAATGTCTTTATTGAGGCCAAGAACCGCTACTACGCCTTCGACATAGCCCCGGGCTTCTGGGCATGGCTCGATCGCGCGCACCAGCACTCTTTGGCGGTCAGCATCGACGCCGTCCGAGACGAACTCCGCAACGGAAGCGACGAACTCGCCGACTGGGCGCGCGACAACGCCGGATTCTTCCGCTCAATCGACCAAGCCACCACGAATCACTTCGCCGCGCTCACAGCCTGGGCAAGTTCGCGGAGCTTTAGTCAGCTGCGCTTGCTGACTTCGCCGGCGACAACGCCGACTATCTCCTAGTCGCCTACGCCCGCGAACACCAGCACGTCGTCGTCACGCACGAGCGCTCCCAACCCAACGCGCGGGCCAGGGTACTCATTCCTGACGCTTGCCTCGCCATGGGCGTAAGTACCACCGACACCTTCCAAATGCTCCGACAAAGCGGAGCGCAACTCGACCTCCGATAACGGTTTTTGGCACTGTAACGGCGAGCCTAACCGCGACTTCGACACCCGCGTCCGCCCGGGTCGATGTCGAGGCCATGACCTACCGGGTAAGCGTGGCGCCAAGTGAATCGGTCAGTTACTCCATCTGACGGAACCAGTCGCGGACGGTGAGCCGTAGCCGCACGATCTCGTCTTCTGCCAACAGTGTGCAGTGAGCAATGGGTCCTCGGAGCGTGTTTAGGTTTGCCATGATCCGTGTCACTGCCTTCTCGCTTTTGAAGATGGCGCCGAACACATCCCAGTTGCTTGTGATGATCTGCCCCAACTCGCCGAACGTGGGAAAAGTCGAGCGGGTCCTCCGAACGTAGGGTGACACCAGTGTCCTCTTCCCTCTGCAAGCGGTTCTCGCAGTCCTCCTTGATCTTTTCTGAGACCCGGTTTGGGCCAGTCCACCAAGCCGGCCCGTCGGCAGCTCTCAGCGACTCCACTACTAGAGTCCGGATCGTTCGCTCCAGCGAATAGAAAACCTCATAGTGTGGAGCCATAGACTTTGCTTCAGCGCGGAACGCGTGCTCAATCTGCGGGTAGTAGTCACCAGCCGGAACTGCTTAAGCGCCTTGAAGGAACCGACCATGGCGGTGATGAGCTTCGAATCTGGCTCGAGACCAGTTACCTGGATAATCAGGCCCTTCAGGTCCTTGTCACTGGCGTTGTGGACGTACTCATTAGCGGCATACAGGTCTGCGTAGGCCTTGCGCATGCCCTGAGCAGCAGCGGCACCTCGAAGTGAAGAGTTCCGAAATTGCTTGTAGAGGTCCGTCGGACTTCCGTCTGAGGTGAGAAAGCCAGAACGTTTCAGAAACTTGATCACCGGGCGAGCCCCGCCTCCAGGCATGTCCAACGTGGTCGCCAAGAAGTCCTGCGTGAACTTCGGCGGCACAGTGGCACTGGTCATCTTGTCGAGCACCTTCTTAATGTTTCCGTAGGCTTGAAGGTACGGAACTTTGCTACTTGCGTCGTCGGCCACCGCCGGGCCCCCTTCTGCCTAAGTTTGTCGGAGGCGTCCAGTCTCACAGAGGGCCGCGAAAGCGTCACCTTGTCCCGGATCTGCTGGCGTGCGGCCAAAAGGATACTGCTGAGTTTTACCATCAAGTTGCGCCGGCGCCTACGGCCAGGGCTCTTACCGCCTACGGTAAGCTCATAGCCGGGCGCGATCAGGAGCTCGTCGAACCGATAGCGAGCCTGGCTTGACTGCAAGTTGAGAGCGACAAGCTTCTCGCGGCGCATTGCATCGACGCGATTGACCTGCCCACGTTGAAGCCGCACAAGCATCGCATTTCGCCAGCTCCGGCAGCCATCGACAAACCCCTCAATGAGAGCAACGAGGACCACACCGGCGCGCGCGTGACTTAACGACAGCCTGCGGCTGTGCACTACTAACGCTGACCACGAGAGGACCTGAAGGAGATTTCCGGGGCAGGTCGCAACGTTTCCCGGCTCGACAACGCAGATCACCGTGATGTTCTGCTGCACCCAATTGGTAGGCGGGTGGTGAACAGGGACCGACGGCTGATGACGAGCCGCTTCACGACGGTGCGGTCGAGTCTTTGACGCTGCACAGTTGACACTGGACCTCAGCCCCAGCAGCGGGTCTTGACTCGGTGCTGGCTTGGAGTTGGTACCGCTCCAGTGGTGGTCACAATCCCAAGGTTCCGAAAATCTTCCAACCTTCTGCGCGGACGAGCTTCTGTCTGACTGACTCCGGTCGCGTTCGGGTCACCAACTGAAGCGTGGCGGGAACCCGTTCCAGCCGTCCTCCCATGTTCGGACCGCTAACACTTGTGGCAGCAGGATTTTGTTGCGTTTGAAATGGAGTCGTGACCTGGCCACGTAGAGGACCGCACAACGTGGAATCCGACCGCCGGTCGGTGAAGATGGCATAAATCTGGGCGACCCGGAAGTCGTCGTCGACGAGGGACACGCTGACCAAAGATGCACCGGTCGAGATCGGGTTCGGGGTGCTTGTGTCACTGCGATACCGCCAGCCGGGCGACGAACTCGGCGTCCATGCCCCGGTTCGTAGGGTCTGATAACTCCACGACCTCACCGCGCGCGGCGACGACAGACCATCCTGATCAGCGCTAGACCGAACCCGCGGTCCGCCTTATCGCGCCGGTAATCCGAGCGTCTACCCCCGGACCGGAGTCGCGGACGACAAGCCTCGACTTCCACCCGGATTAGGTGATCACGATCTCTTACCACGGCTGCACCGATCCTGCCGCCACATCGTGGCTGTCAGCCGACGCCGCGTCTAGCGCGTCGAGGTGGGTGCGCAGATTCACTTTGCGTTCGGTCGTCACGGCAGGGACGCGAAGCTTCTGAGGAGTTGCTAGGGGTTGGCGCCGAGGTCTGCGTTATCGGCATTCTCCGCCGCAGCACGGTCGGAAAGAGGATCATGAGTAGCAACGCCTTCCGGACCCTGATTCACGCGCCCTGTTCGGTGCCCAGGGTGAAACCGGACCACGACCGAGTTCGGCTGAAAGCGACAGTCGGGCCCTGCCATCGAGGCTCCCCCTTCACCAAGGTTCCAACCCCGGACGCGCACGCAGCGACGGGTGGCGAAGCGTGATAATCAGCAGGGCTAGAGCCGCGAGCTGCGTCGCGCCGACCACGGCGATGAGGGCCGGAAGCGAGCGTTCGTAGAGGGCCCCGGCCATCGTGCCGCCCGCAATGGCGGCCGTGCCTTGGACGGCGGCGAAGACGCCGTAGGCGCTGGCGCGGCGCGGCGGGTGCACGAGGTCGGCGACGAGTGCTTTGACGGTGGAATCTTGCACACCCACGGCTAGCCCCCAGATCAAGACGCCGATGAGCACGGCTGGCACGGAGTTGGTGAAGCTCAATGGTGGAATCGCGGCCACCAGGAACGGCAGCGGCAACAGAACGCGGCCCTTGATGTGGTCGTACAGCCAACCGGTCCCGAGGGCGGAAAGGGCCTCGGCGGCCATGGCCGCCGAGTACACCAGCGGGATGGTGGCGACAGGCACCACCTTGTCCTGGGTGAGGTGGTAGGCGATCACCCCAAAGGTCACCAGCCCGGCTGTGGTCGCTCCCGCGGCGAGGGCGAACTGCCAGAAGACGGCCGGCAGCCGGACGGGCGATCGCGCGGACCGGCGTCGGGCTGACGCGGTGACAATCGGCCCATCCGGCACGGCCTCTCGCCGGGGCGTTGGCAGGTCAGGGTTGTCCGTCCTGCGGCGGATCCGGGTCAGGATCAGCAGCGACGCGATGCCGGGCAAAACCAGGACCGCGAGCGCCGGCCAGAGCGCGCCGGCCAGGGCGGCCACCGCGGCGACCAGCAGCGGACCGGCCACCGCCCCGGCCTGGTCGAGCGCCTTGTGCACCGCGAAGCCGCGTCCCAGCCCCACCGCGCCCGCGGCGTGGGCGAGCAGGGCCGTCTTCGCCGGACTACGGACCGCCTTTCCGGTTCGCTCCGCCAGGATGAGGACGCAGGCGAGCCCCAATCCGGCGGTCGCGAGGAAGGGAGTGACGGCCAGGGCTGGCACGCAGACCGCGGTGATGGCATAGCCGGTGATGGTCAGGATCCAGTAGCGGCCGCTGTGGTCGGCCAACCTGCCGAACACCAACCGCAGGACCAACGACATCGCCTCACCGGCGCCGGTGACCAGCCCGACCAGGACCGCCGACGCGCCCAGCGAGGCCAACAGCGGCCCGGTGATGGAGCGAGCACCCTCGTAGACCATGTCGGCAGACAGGCTCACCACACCAAACCCGACGACTGCCCGCCAGGGCGACCAGGCAACGCCTGCCCCGTTCTCCGGTTTTCTGGTCGAGCTGCTGGGGTGGTGCTCGGCCGATCGGGTCACTGGTCGGTCTTTGGTGCTGCGTCGCCCCCGTCGTCGGCGGCGGGTGAGGCGGTATCGGTGTGGTGACCGTGGCGTTGCTGCTGGTACTCCCGCCAGGTCAACGCGACGATGATCACGTCGAAGATGGTCAACGCGACCAGCCCGCCGGTCGGGCTCAGCACGATCCGGTAAATTTGGTAGCCGATAAACAACAGCAGCACCACGATCATCCACGGATAGGCCCATATCTTGTTCATCAGCAGCGCCACGACCAGGACGACCTTCACCACCCCGTGCGCCAACAGGTAGACCGCCCCGAAAAGAACCGCGGACCCGGTCAGGCCGCTACTGGTGTGCAGCAGATACGTGGCGATGAGATCGTGCGGATCCTCCGAAAGCTCGGTATAGGTCCACGACGCCGCCAGTTGCCGGATCTGGGTGGGCGTGACGAACAGCAGCAGCAGCCCGCCGATCAGTTCGGCCACACCGTTCAATCCCTTGCCGATGATGCCCACCGCGAATACCCGGTCCAGCCAGTTGCGCGGCCGAAACATCGTCATGGCGCACCAGTTTGAGCATCGGGGTCCGGCTTCCGCGTAGTTTCGACGTTGCCGAGTCCGGAGGCATCGGGTTGGCTGAGGGCAGCGTAGACGCGCTCGGCGTAACCGTCGAACCGCTGCTCGCAAAGCTTGAGGTCGGCAGCGGCGTCTTTCGCTTCCGGGATCCCGAGCAGGTCTCGGCCGCGGAGTTCGCGGTACCACCGGCGAAGCCGGTCCAGGCTCTGCTCCTCCTCGTCGAGTTCGGCCAAGGTGTACTTACCGATCCGCTCCTCCTTGTCCAGTTCGGCGAGATACTTGCCGCAGTCGCCCAGAAACTCGATCCATTCGGCTTCTCGCGCCTCGACGTAGAGCTGCTCCAACCTGGCCGCGTCCGACTTGGAGTTCCCGATGGCGTTCAACACCAGCAACGAGCCGTCGCCAGCGGCTGCCAGGTCGGTCAACCGGGCCAACAGCGGTTGGGTCGCCGGCAATTCGGGGACGGCCCAAACCGCCTGTCCCAACGCGACAGCACCCGACCGGCGAAGCTCGCGCCACAGCGCCATCCGATAGCGCGCCGGTTCCGCGGGCATCCTGGCCAGCAGGACCAGCCACCGGCGACCCGACGACTCAGCATTCATGGTTGATCACATTGACAATGTTACATCTGTAACGGCAATGATGTGCACGCTATCTATGCCAGATTGTGCTTCCTCATCCGTTCAGGCTCACCGCACCGGTAATCCCACCGGACGCAGAACACTCGGTCGCGGGCTAGCTAGAGTGACCATCGCCACCGAAAGGAGCAACCGTGCCGAAGTTCACCACCCTTTCGCACCTTGACCTGTCCGTCTCCGACGCCGAGGAGAGCGCCGCCTGGTACGTCTCGACGCTCGGGCTTAAGCGACTTCAGAGATCCGATCTCGACAACCGAATCATGATCGTCCTGCTTCACGAAGCAACGGGATTGATCATCGGGCTACTCCAGCATCACCAGACGTCTGCGGACGCCTTCGACGAGCATCGTACTGGCCTTGACCACATCGGGTTCGGGGTGAGCGATCGCGTGGAGCTGGAAGAATGGGAAGCGAGACTCGACGAACTCGGCGTGCCTCATTCGCCCGTGACGGATGCGCCGTCGGGTTCGGGGTCCGCCCTCGTTTTTCGCGACCCGGACAACATCCAACTCGAGTTTTGGTGGGCGACCCCGCGCGCCTGAGATTGGGCTTTCGAGACGCCCTTCCACCTGGCTGGGGCGCGCAACCGGCCGAGCAGTTCTCCCGATTCGCTGTAGCTACCTGGCCGCAGACCGGACCAGGGTGGCGAAATATTCGTGGAAACGGAGGTCGCCACCCAGCTCTGGGTGGAACGACGTCGCCAGCAGACCGCCTTGTTGGACGGCGACGACGGATCCGGCCTTCCCCCGCTCGCGGCTTGCCGTGCGTGCCAGGATCTGGACGCCGGGACCTGCCTGCTCCACCCAGGGGGCCCGGATGAAGACTGCCCGAACGGGGCGGTTCGTTCCCTCTGGCAGCACCGGCACCGACAGGTACTCCTCGAAGGAGTCCACCTGCCGTCCGAAGGCGTTGCGTCTCACGGTGACGTCGAGTCCGCCAAGGGTTTCCTGACCTTCACGGCCTCCGATCACCCGGTCGGCGAGCACGATCATTCCCGCGCAGGAGCCGAACACCGGCATCCCGGAACAGATGCGGGAGCGGATCGGTTCCGTGAGGTCGAACAGGTGCAGGAGCTTGTGCATGGTGGTGGACTCCCCACCGGGGATGACGAGGCCGTCGACGCCTGCCAGCTCGGTGGCGCGCCTGACGGGCTGCGCTTTGACACCCAGCGCCACCAGCGAATGCATGTGCTCCCGAACATCACCCTGCAGGGCCAGAACCCCGACGGTGACGCTCACCAGCCGCGCTCGGCGAGCCGGTGCGGCTGGGCGATCTCCTCGACGTTGATCCCCACCATGGCCTCGCCGAGCCCGCGCGAGAACTTGGCGATCATGTCCGGGTCGTCGAAGAAGGTGGTTGCCTTCACGATGGCCGTTGCCCGCTCGGCGGGATTGCCGGATTTGAAGATGCCGGAGCCCACGAACACCCCCTCGGCGCCGAGTTGCATCATCATCGCGGCATCGGCCGGGGTGGCGATACCACCGGCGGTGAACAGCACCACGGGTAGCTTTCCGAGTTCGGCCACCTCGCGAACCAGCTCGTAGGGCGCCTGCAATTCCTTGGCGGCGACGAACAGCTCGTCGGGTGACATGGACTGCAGCCGACGGACCTCCGCGCGGATGGCGCGCATGTGCCCCGTGGCGTTGGAGACGTCCCCGGTACCGGCCTCTCCCTTGGACCGGATCATGGCGGCCCCCTCGGTGATCCGCCGCAGCGCCTCGCCGAGATTGGTGGCGCCGCACACGAAGGGAACGGTGTAGGCCCACTTGTCGATGTGGTTCACGTAGTCGGCCGGGGTCAGCACCTCCGACTCGTCGACGTAGTCCACGCCCAGACTCTGCAGGACCTGTGCCTCCACGAAGTGACCGATGCGCGCCTTCGCCATCACGGGGATCGAGACGGAGGCGATGATGCTATCGATCATGTCCGGGTCGCTCATTCGGGAGACCCCGCCCTGCGCACGGATGTCGGCGGGCACACGCTCCAACGCCATGACCGCGACGGCGCCCGCGTCCTCGGCGATCCTGGCCTGCTCTGCGGTGACGACGTCCATGATCACGCCACCCTTGAGCATTTCTGCCATGCCGCGCTTCACACGAGCGGTTCCGGTGGTGGGCGGGGTCTGGTCGGTGGACATGCGAGGGCCATCCTATTTAGAAGGGGAACGAGACGCCGCATCGGAATCGGCTGCGCCTGCGCGGAGACGCCTTCAATACTAGCCCGACGTTCGATGAACCGCGGTGCCTCACGGCCGGGGTCTGAGACGGCCCGGCGTAACTCCGGCAGCGCCCGATTGTCGGTCCGGAAGCACGCTGAACACGTTGACCAGCATTGCCACGTCTTGGCCGGCATCTATCGGTGTGACCTGTATCGGTGTGACCTGGCCTCCGTTGGACCCCATGGCCGAGATTCTACCCAACGAAGCGGCCCGGAAGGGTCACCGGTGACAGGCGCCGCCTACCGGTTGATTTCGCCCGGTGTGTCTGGACCAGAATGAGACGATGATCGCGATACTGGGTGACCTCGACGTGGTCCCGGCGAACACGTCGGACGAGGCGGTGATACTCGCCGAGGCGGGCGCGTGCCTAGGGCAGATCACCGCTCGACAAGTTCCACGCTTGCTGGGGCACCAGCTGGAGCAGGTCGTCGTCTGGCTCGGGCCGGCCGACGTTCTCGCCGGCAATGACGAGAGTTTCGTTCACGCTGAAGTGGTTGCCATGTGTGACGTCCTGTCGCAAGCCAGTCCGCGGGCTTCGGTGTTGATCGTAGGTTTTCCCCCGGCCGCCGGCCCGGCGGAGCAGGTCCGATTGTTCGATGGCGCTACCAGGTCCGTGTGCGAACCGCGTGCCATGGCGTGGGAGCCGCACCCGGAGTGACTCCCGCGCAACGACATCGATAGGGAGTGACCCCGCGCCGACTGGTAAGCACTTTGACCCCACGGCGGGGGGCGGTTCTCCTGGTGGTAACCCTGAGCGCATCGACGAGGGCTCGCAGATTTGCTCGTGAGCAGAGACTCGAGATCATGGTGACCGAGCTTCAGACAGGCGGGTCCGAGGGCGTGTGGGCCACTGCGGGACGACACCCACCGGATGCTCGGTCTCGGCGATCACGCCGAGGTGAGCCGGTTGCGGCCATCCCGTCACCCAATCGGCGACGCGCATGACGTCAGCCACCGTGCCGCTCGGGCCGAGCGGCCAGCAGCAGACGCCGCTTTCCTCACCGAGATGCTGGCACGCCGCCCTCGTTCACGACGTCGACATACGCTTGCCCTACCGGGGCCAAGGGCGCGTCCGTCGAGTCCGGCGGTTTGCCGTCGACGACGATCGGCGGAAGCCAAGAATGGGCTCGGCGTAGTCGGCACAAGCGACTAGCTCGTCGAGCCTTCCGTGGCGCGAACATGGATCGGCTCCCCCGATTGCCCGATGAGCCGGGCCCGGACTGTGGAGCCGCCCAGACGGCAGGCAATCCGTCCTCGTGCACGGCCTTGGGCCGGTCCCGATTCCGGGATATTGCGGGTTCCGCGCAAACCCAGCGACGCAGACCACGACCGGTGGAGCTAAGGGGACTCGAACCCCTAACCCCCTGCTTGCAAAGCAGGTGCGCTACCAATTGCGCCATAGCCCCTACGCCCGAAACTCGGGCAGGGATCAACGGTACTTCACAACGTTCACG
>JBBSOW010000057.1:0-20310 GCA_038259365.1 Propionibacteriales bacterium | reverse complement strand
CGGCCGTAGTGGCGCCGACCGCGGCATCGCTGGACCCCGATTCGGGCCCGACCGCCGGTGGCACCGAGGTCACGATCACCGGCACCGGGTTCGTTCCCGGGGACACCACCGTAGCCATCGGTGATCAAAACGTCCCGGCCGACGAGGTCGACGTCGCCGATGACGGCACCTCGTTGACCTTCACCACCCCCTCGGCACCGGCCGGAACCGTGGATGTGGTCGCAACCACCCCGGGCGGGTCGAGCGCACCGCTAGACTTCACCTACCAGGCC
Organism: Propionibacteriales bacterium; assembly: GCA_038259365.1. Lineage (GTDB taxonomy): Bacteria > Actinomycetota > Actinomycetes > Propionibacteriales > Propionibacteriaceae > JBBSOW01. Next base: position 20,038 of record JBBSOW010000057.1, on the reverse strand, counting down.
CCGGCCGGGCCGAACCCCGACGATGCCGAGCCGAATCCGGCCAACGCCGGACCGGTTTTGGACAATACCGGACCGCTGCTGGCCAACACCGGATCGCCCGCGTTGGCGATGGCGGCGGCTGGTGCCGGCATCGGGTTGAGCCTCCTGGGCGCCGGGCTGGTCGCGCTGGGTCGCCGCCTCCGGCGCGACTGAGGCCCGCCGCCCGTCCAAGATCGGGCTCCGAGGCGGCCGGTCGACGTGGCTGGCTCCTGGCGAGCTGGGCGGCCGCCGCCTAGGGGCCCGCTCGTACGGCTCAAGGGGCTCCTGGCGCAGGTACCGCCCCGAGCTGGACGAAGAGGTCTAGTAGGTCGCTGATACCCCAGCGGCTGACGATCTTTCCCTCGACGACCTCGAAGATGGTCACACCCCGCATCGACACGTCCTTACCGGTGGCGGCAACCCCGAGCAACTCGCCTGTGTGTCTGCCGCCTGCGGTGAGCCAGGTGATCACCAGGTTGCCTTCGGCCACCTGCCCCTCGATGGTGTGCCACGGATCGGTGAACGCCGCCTGGTTGACCGCGTAGACCTGCCGAGCACCGTCGATCCCGGACGAGAGCCCCGGGATCGGCAGCGGGGTATCGTCTACATAGCTCGCGTCGAAGAAGTCGCTGTGGAGGGTAGGGCTCAAGGCGTCGATGTCGTGGAACAAGCGTCGGACGAGTTTCTTGTTCGTTTCGAGCAGCGTTCCCTCCTCCGGGTAGGAGCGCTGCGCAGAGCCGGACATCAGACCGGCGTCGAGACCGGGAGTGCACCCAGCTGGGTAAGCAACCCCAAATCGTCGAGACGGTTCCACCGCTCGACAACCATGCCGTCCAAAAACTGGACCACGGTGATGCCCTCCACCTCCAGAGCGCGCCCGGAGCCAGCGACGCCGAACAGCTCGCCCCGGTGCGTGCCGGTGAGCACGAAGCGAACCGCCACCCGGTCATCGTCTACGAGAATGTCCCTGGCGGTGATCCGCGCGTCGGGCACGGCAGCGATCAACGCGAGGAAGAAGTCGGCGATGCCGTCTCGGGTGGGAGGGAAGGCGTCGGGGAAGCCATGGAACTGGCACTCCGGCGCGTAGAGGGAACGCACGTAGCCCTGGACATCCCCGGCGTTCAACTTGTCCACCGCGTTGGCGATGGTACTGGCATGGTCGATTTTCATTTTGATGTTCCTTCTCGGTAGTCGATCTCGTCCTTCCATGATCGCCGGGCGGGGCGGGCGGGTATAGTACCCGATCTGTACCGGCGCCGAACCTCCTTGCGCCGCGAGTCGGGGGGTAGCATGAGTTGGATCCCCGACGTGTCGATTCGATCGAGGTGCGTCTAGGAAGGCGTTGTCATGCCCGCTAGCTACGGACAGTTTTGCCCGGTCGCTAAGGCGATGGAACTCCTCGATGAGCGCTGGACCATGCTGGTGGTCCGGGAGTTGATGATGGGCAGCCACCACTTCAACGACCTCCGCCGAGGCCTGCCTCGGATCTCTCCCACTTTGCTCTCGAAGCGACTTCAGACCCTGGTTCGCGCTGGTGTCATCGAGAGGTGGGAAGACGGGAACCGGGTCCATTATCGGTTGAGTCCGGCCGGCAAAGAGTTGGAACCCATCGTCGAAGCGCTCGGGTCGTGGGGCATCCGCTGGGTACCAGAGATCGGTGATGAGGATCTCGATCCCCACCTATTGCTGTGGGACATTCACCGCAACATCGCTGTGGACTTGCTACCCGAAGGCCGCACGGTGCTGCATTTCATCTTCACCGACGTGCCTGTCGCCAACCGTGAATGGTGGATCGTCATCACCACCGAAGGAGTGGACGTCTGCGACGCAGACCCCGGGTTCGACGTACGCGTCGCCATCGAGACGGGCCTCCGGGCACTGACTCTGGTGTGGCGGGGCGACCTCACCTGGGCCGCCGCACTACGTTCCGGATCGATGGAGTTGCACGGAGCGACGCGAGCCCGACGCGCTCTCCCAAGCTGGCTCAAGCTGTCGCCCCTCGCCCCCACACCCCGACCAGAGCCAACCGTTGACGCTGCAAACCCATTAGCTTGAGGGCACCGGCTATCGATTCACAGCGGCATGGAAGAGCACCGCAGACGACATCGACGGCCAAATCGGTTAAGGGGTGAGGGCGCCGAATCCCTCGAGGAACCCGAGAGCCCAACCGGCCCCGAGCGTGGCGGCCAACACCGCCATGACGGCGGCGAAGCGCCCAGTCCGCGGCCTCGATGCTCACCGGCCGCCAGGTGCTGCGCGGGCTCAGGCCGAGCCCGCGGGACTCCAACGACTGCGCCATCAGGTGGAGGTTCGCCCCTTCGGCGGCCTCGGCTGAGCCATCCGGGAGGCAACCCGTGCAGCCCCACCCGACGTACAGTGGCGGCATGCAGGATCTGCACGCCCTCAATCTGCTCGTGGCCCGATGGCGTAAAGCAGAGGATGAAACGTGGCGATTCGTCCCCGGGTTCGATCCGGACTCCGGCGGTAGCAACGCGCGGGTGCTCGTGCTGATGGAGTCACCGGGGCCAGGCACAATCGCTCTGGGTGACGCCGCGATCAGCAGCGAGGACAATCCTGGGCCGACGGCGGCGGCCTTCCGTCGGGCGCGCACCGAGTCCAGCCTGATCCGTTCGGACTACCTGCGCTGGAACGTCGTGCCGTGGGCACTGAGCCGGCCGCCCACGGTCGCCGACCTTGAGGAAGCGCGACCCGCCCTGGCCGAGTTGCTCGCCGCCCTGCCGCAACTCCGGGCAGTTGTGGCTTTCGGAAATTCTGCCCTCACCGGAATTATGCGCCACTTCACCCTCGACGCCGACGCGCGCGTTGTGCCGGTACTCGCTGCGCCACACCTGTCGCCGTCAAATGCCACGCGAGCAGGTGAGAAGCATCTGCGTGCTGTGAACGCGCTAGGCCACGCCGCCCGTCTTTGACTCGGTTGCCTGGCGATGCCCGACCAGGCTTTCGATAACGACGGCGGCCAGCGGGGCGAGAACGCACGCCAATCCGGTGCCGCCGCGGACGCTTGCGAACTCGGTTGGTCGGTGTGCACGGGTTGTCCACAGCTCTCGCGCCGGCCAGCCCGGTTTTAGCGCGGCCCGGACGCGACGCTCCTCGTCGTCGGTGAGGCCGGCCTGGCGGGCCGGATCCCCAGATGACCGCTCGCGGTCGTTCTCGTAGCCCAAGGCTGCCGGAGCGTGTCCTCCATCGGCCGGGTGGTCAGACCGGCGGCGCGGGCCCGATCGCAGTTCATCGTGGCGAAGCCTCTCCACTCGGGATCGTCGATCCACAGCGGCAGTGACGCCGGGCCCATCCAGGCGGTGATCCCCAACTCGGCCAACTTGGCGATCGAGACGGGGCGCGGGTTGGCGGCGCTGTCGGCCGCTCGCGGCAGCCTCGAGAACCTCGTCAAGAGTAATGGTCGGGCCCGTGGCGTTGAAGGTGCCGTGGAGACGCTGCTCGCACACCTCGACGATCCCGGCCGCCAGATCCCGCACGTCGATGATGGGGCATGGAAACTCGGGATCGTCGGGCACGATCACGTCCCCGGCCGTGGGGGTGCGCGAACCGCCACGGCCAGTAACCGTTGCGGCCCGACCAATCCCCCGGTCCGCCGATCAACCCCGAGCGAACGATCGTCGCCGATCCAGTTGTGCCGCGAACGGCCTTGTCGCAGGCCACCTTCACCTCCCCGTAGCTCGACATGTCCGCCATAACGTCGCCGTCGAGCGGTTCGCGCACCGGGGCGTCCTCGTCCTCAAGTTGGGAGAAGTCGGCGTAGACGTTTCTGGAGGAGACGAAAGCCCGGTGGGAGGTGCTGAGATCGCGGACGGCGCGGCGGACCTGCCCGGGCTGGCGGGCCACGTCGATCACGGCGCCCCAGCGGCGATCGGCGACCTCCTTCAAGCCGGACCCATCATCCCGATCCGCGGCGACGAAGGACGTTCCCGCGGGAACGTCGGCGCTGCCTCGCGCTAGGCAGGTGACCGTGTGCCCTCGTTCAACTGCGGTCGCCGCGATCCCCCTACCGAGCATCGCCGTCCCGCCGAGCACCAAGATCTCCATGGGCCCACTTCACTCACCGAACGCCGAGGGAGCAACAGCTTTGCTGTTGGCGCAAACCTGGGAACACTTCATGTGACCTCACCCAACCGCAACCGCTTTGTGACGCCCGCGCTCTTCCCAAACTCCCAACCCGCGTCGTACGCTCCGATTGTTGCTTGAAACCCCACCCGGCCCCGGCCGGTTCGAGACGAGGCCAACGATGACCCAGCTCCCCTTGCGCGCGCGTCGCGGCGTCGGCATCGCCGCCATCCTCGCGGTGATCTTCTCCGCCCTGGGCGCCGCCCCGGCCCTGGCCGAGGACGGCGAGCGCACGATCACGATCGCCGGATCGCTGCAGGACGAGCTGGGCTGCTCCGCGGACTGGCAGCCCGACTGCGCGGCCACGACGCTGCCGCTGGTGAGTCCTGATGTCTACCAGGCCACCTTCACGGTGCCGGCCGGGAGCTACGAGTTCAAGATGGCCGTCGATGGGGGTTGGGAGGAGAACTACGGCGCGCAGGGCGTGGCCGACGGGCCAAACATCCCGCTCGTGTTGGCCGGAGCAACCGAGCTGGTGATCAGCTACGACGACGTCAGCCACCTGGTCTCGATGGTCCCGACCGACCTGCCCGGCTCGGCCACCACCGCCGACAAGGCCCTCGCCGGTGACTCGCTACGCACCCTGCTCACCAAGGAGCGGTTCTACTTCGTCATGAGCGACCGGTTCGCCAATGGGGACTCCTCCAACGACAGGGGCGGGCTCACCGGTGGCCGCCTCGAGACCGGTTTCGACCGCAGCGACAAGGGCTTCTACCACGGCGGCGACCTCAAGGGCCTGACCTCCAAGCTCGACTACATCCAAGACCTCGGCAGCACCGCCATCTGGCTGACGCCGTCGTTCAAGAACCGTCCCGTGCAGGGCCCGCCGGGAGACGAGAGCGCAGGCTACCACGGCTACTGGATCACCGACTTCACCCAGATCGATCCCCACCTCGGCACCAACGCCGACATGGAAAAGTTGATCGACCAGGCCCACGAGCGCGGCATGAAGGTGTTCTTCGACATCATCACCAACCACACCGCCGACGTGATCAACTACCGCGAGGGCAAGTACACCTACATCAACAAGACCGACTCGCCGTACAAGACCGCCGACGGCACCGTGTTCGACGATCGCGACTTCATCAACAAGCCGTTCCCCAAGCTCGACGCCGAGACGTCCTTCCCCTACACCCCCTACTTCGCCAACGAGGAAGATGCGAAGGTCAAGGTGCCGGCCTGGCTCAACGATCCGCTGCTCTACCACAACCGCGGAGACTCCACCTACACCGGCGAATCCTCCACCTACGGCGACTTCTCCGGCCTGGACGACCTGTTCACCGAGAACCGCAAGGTCGTCGACGGCATGACCGAGATCTACCAGCCGTGGGTGGATCTGGGCATCGACGGCTTCCGCATCGACACGGTCAAGCACGTCAACACCGAGTTCTGGCAGCAGTTCTCCCCCGCCATCGAGAAGCACGCCGCGGACCGGGGCAACCCCGACTTCTTCATGTTCGGCGAGGTCTACGACGCCGATCCCGCCGCCCAGAGCGTGTACACCACCACCGGCAAGCTGCCCGCCACCTTGGACTTCGGCTTCCAGGCCAGCGCCGTGGCCGCGGTGAACGGCAAGCCCACGTCGACGTTGGCCGAGCTGTTCGCCGGCGACGACTACTACACCGACACCGACTCCAACGCCTACAATCTGCCCACCTTCTTGGGCAACCACGACATGGGCCGCGTCGGCAACTTCGTCGGCGGTGACGAGCAGAAGGACAGGCTCGCCCACGAGCTCATGTTCACCCTGCGCGGCCAACCGGTGGTCTACTACGGCGACGAGCAGGGCTTCATCGGCGACGGGGGCGACAAGGACGCCCGTCAAGACATGTTCGCCTCCAAGGTGGACAGCTACAACGACGACAAGATGATTGCCGCCAAGACGGGCAGCCGGGACCGCTTCGACGAGAACGCCACGATGTATCGGGCGATCCAAAAACTGCAACGGCTGCGCGCGGGCCATCCGACCCTGGCCGACGGCACCCAGATCACCCGCTACGCCAGCTCGGAGCCCGGTATCTTCGCCGCCTCTCGGATCCATCAGCGGGGCCAGCGCGAATACCTCGTCGTGGCCAACACCGCCGGCGAAGCCAAGACGGCCAAGTTCTCCACCTACAGCCCGCAGACCACATTCAAGCCGATCTACGGCGGCGGTGCCCGCAGCCGCTCGAACACCGACGGCCAGGTCACCGTGCGCGTCCCCGCTTACAGCACGCGGGTGCTGCGCGCCACCAAGCGAATCCCCAACAGCAAAGAAGCCCCGCCGGTCTATCTCTCGACGCCCGGCCCGGGTGGCGCCCTGGAGGGGCGCACCGAGATCCGCGCCGCGGCCCCGGCCAACCAGTACGCGCAGGTCTCCTTCGCCTACCGGCTCGCCGGTACCCAGGAGTGGACCAAGCTGGGTATCGACGACAACGCGCCCTATCGCGTGTTCCACGACGTGTCCGGTCTGGCCAAGGGCACGATGGTGGAGTACCGGACGGTGCTCAAGGACAACCGCGGTCACGTCTCGGCCTCCTCGAGCTACGGCCTCGTCGGTGCGCCGCCACCCAGCACCGGCACCGGCGGCGGAGTCGGCGACGTCGCCCAGCCCTCGGCCGTGACGGTGGCCGGCAGCCTCAACTCCGAGATGGGGTGCAGCGAGGACTGGCAGCCGAGCTGTGCCGAGGCGGGGCTCACCCTGGACATGAACGACAAGATCTGGAAGGGCACCTACACTCTGCCCGCCGCCCCCTACGCCTACAAGGCGGCGATCGACAAGAGTTGGGACGAGAACTACGGCGCCGGCGGTGCCGCTGGCGGCGCCAACATCGAGCTCACCGCAGGCACCGACCCGATCACGTTCTACTACGATCACCGCACCCACTACGTCACCTCCGACGCCCAGGGACCGATCGTCGTCGCGTCCGGGGATTTCCAGTCCGAGATGGGCTGTAGCGCCGACGGCGATCCGATGTGCATGCGGTCCTGGCTGCAAGACCTCGACGGCGACGGCACCTACTCACTCGCCACCACGCAGATCCCGGCGGGCGCCTACTCCGTGCAGGCGAACGTCGACGGCGCGCGTTCCGGCGACACCGTCACCTTCACCGTCCCCTCGGACGGCCTGGTGACGACGCTGTCCTACCGGGCCTCCGACGAGTCGCTCACCGTCTCCTCGGCCGCCGCGGTGGGCAAGCCGGACCTGACGACGTCGGCGGCCTACCGCGTCGACTACAACACCGTCGCCTACCCGCTGGAGCGCCTGCCGAAGGGCACCGACCCCCGGTGGCTGCGCTTCCGCATCCATTGGGGCGAGGATCTGGCCATCAACACCACGAGCCTAGGTGGTTCCTCGGCGGCCCTGGCCATGACCGACGGCGCCCCCGACGGCTACGTGCGGCTCCGGCTGGACAAGCGCTCGGAGAAGCTCATCCCCGAGATCGCCGGTTCCACGCAGGTCGCCATCGGCGTGTACGACGATTCCTCTCGCCTCCTCGACGCCACCGGCGTCCGCCCCTAGCCACCGAACGTCTTTCCGCGGTACCCACCCACCCCCACCCAAGGATCGAGTCAGCGATGTCAACCGAAACCGGGCAGTCTTCTGCCGCCGGCAAGGCCACGGGCGATAGGTCGTTCTTCGGCCACCCTGTCGGCCTGTCCACCCTGTTCTTCGTGGAGTTGTGGGAACGCTTCTCCTACTACGGCATGCGGGCGATCCTGCTGTACTTCCTCATCGATACCGCCGCCAACGGCGGCCTGGGGATCGACGAGACCACCGGCGTCGCCGTGGTCTCGATCTACGGCGCCTCGGTCTACCTCCTCTCGGTCATCGGCGGGTTCACCGCCGACCGGATGGTGGGAGCCAGGCGCTCGGTGCTGTACGGCGGCATCGTCATCGCCGCCGGTCACGTCAGCCTGAGCGTCCCCGTCGCCGGGTTCGCCTGGCTCGGCATCGGGCTCGTCGCGCTAGGCACCGGCCTGCTCAAGCCCAACGTTTCGACGATGGTGGGCTCGCTCTACACCGAGCAGGACCCCCGACGCGACGCCGGATTCTCGATCTTCTACATGTCGATCAACGTGGGCGCGCTGTTCTCCCCATTCGTGGTCGCCTTCCTCCGTAATCGCTGGGGTTACCACGCGGGTTTCGCCGCCGCCGCCGTCGGGATGGCCATCGCGCTCGTGTGGTACGTGCTGGGCCGCAAGACCCTGGCCGAAAGTTCCTCCGACGTGCCGAACCCGCTCAAGGATGATGAGAAGAAGCGGGTCTGGATCTTGGGTGTCGGCTCACTCATCGCCTTCGCCCTCGTCGTCGTCGTCGCGGGGCTGTGGCGCGACACCGTGCTCGGTCAGGTCATCGACGCCATCACCGTCGTGTGTGTCCTCACCCCCATCGCCTTCTTCACCATGATGTTCCGCAGCCCCAAGGTCACCAGCGAAGAGCGTTCCCACCTCAGCGCCTACCTGCCGCTGTGGATCGGCGCTATGCTGTTTTGGATGATCTTCGAGCAGGCCGCCGGCAAGATGGCGCTGTTCGCGGCCGACCGCACCGTCACCCAGACGTTGGGGGTGGGCGTGAACCCGGAGTGGTTCCAGTCGGTAAACCCGCTGGCGATCATCGTGTTGGCGCCCGTCTTCGGTTGGATCTGGACCAAGCGGGCGGGCAAGTTCCCCTCCACCCCGTTCAAGTTCTCCATCGGCGTCGCGGTCATCGGCCTCTCGGCGTTGGCGATGTCGTGGGCTTTCGCCACCTTCCAGGGCAACACCGCGCCGGTCATCATCTTGGCTTCGGTGTTCGTCCTGCAGACCGTGGCCGAGCTGTGCATCTCCCCCGTCGGCCTCTCGGCGACGACGCGCCTGGCCCCGAGGGCGTTCGCCAGCCAGGCGATGGCGCTGTGGTTCCTTGGCAGCGCCGCCGGTCAGGCCTTCGCGGCGCAACTCATCAAGGGCATGGGAGGCCTGTCGGATTCGGCCTACTACCTGGTGAACGCCGTCATCACCCTCGTCGTCGCGGCTGGCCTGTTCGGCCTATCGCCGTGGATCCGCAACAAGATGGCTACCGCCGAGGTACACAACTAACAGCAACCACGTCACCGGCAAACCGGCTAGCGTCCGCCGCCGACTTCCATGATGCGATCGGCAATGGCGAACCCTGCCCCGTCGTAGAGCTGGAACACCACGTCGACGCCGAGCTTTTCCAGCTCGGTGGCCTCGTCGAGATAGCGCGCGACCGCCGCCACGGTTCCGGTGAACTCGCTCTCGCGCAGCTGCTCCAACGCGTCGAGGTTCGCGCCGTGTAAGGGCATCGCCAACACGGCGATCTCGACCCCTCCCGAGTCGGTGAGTCGATCCCAAAAGGCCACGTCGGTGGCGTCCTCTTCCAAGACGTGCAGGCCCTGAGCCCGTAGTTTCTCCACCCGGGTGCCGTCGTGCTCCACCCCCATCACCTGGAGGCCGTAATCCTCGGCGAGGTGGTGATAGGTCGAGCGGCCGAGGCGCCCCATGCCCAAGATCACCACCGACGCGTCACCTATCTCGATCAGCTGATCCTCGGGATGCAGCCGGGCCAGGTTCTGCTCGGGAAAGCGTTGTACCACGTGGGAGACGAAGCTGGTGCTGCGGCCGTTCAGCAACGCGGTCAGCACGAAGCTCATGGCGACGGCCAACGACAGCGTCACCACCCACGTTTCTTCCAGCAGCCCGGTTTGTGCCCCGACGACGGCCACAATCAGCGCGAACTCGGAATAGCTGCTCAGGCTCAGCGCGACCAGGGTCGCGGTGCGGTAGCGCAGGCCGAACATCCACAACAGCAGCAGGTACCCGAACGCCTTGGCCGGCACCGCCAAGAGCACCAGGATCAACGCCACGACGAAGGACTGCGTCGTGGGCAGTCCCACCATGCCGATGCTGACGAAGAAGCCGACCAAGAGCAACTCCTTGAACGTCAACAACGTGCGCGACAGCTCCCCGGCGGCGGGGTGGCTGGCGAGCAGCATGCCCATGATGAGCGCACCCAGATCGCCCTTCAACCCCACCAGCTCGAACAGCGCGTACCCCGGCACCAGCGCCATCAAAACGCCGAACAGGGCCTGCATCTCGCCGTGTCCTAGCCGATCCCAGATGGCACGAAACAACCAGGCGGCGGGCAGCAGGAGGACGAGCGCGAAGGCCCATGGGCTCGGCAGCGTTCCCTTTGACGCGGTGATGAAGACAACGGCGACGATGTCTTGCATCACCAAGATCCCGATCGCCACCCGGCCGTAGAACGCCTGGACGTCGCCTCGGCTCTCCAAGAATTTGACGACGAGCACCGTCGAGGAGAACGACATGGCGAGCGCGAGCAGCCCAAGCTGTGACCAGCCCGCGTCGCCGACCAACCCGATCGAGGCCAACGCGAGCAGCGCCCCAATACTCGCGGCAATACTGACGACCAGGTGGAGGGCGGCGGTACCCCACACCTCTTTGCGGGCCAGGCTGCGCACGTCGAGCTTGAGCCCGATCCCGAACAGCAACAGCGTCACGCCGAGATCGGCGATCACGTCCAGCCCCGGCAGCTCGGGCGCGCCAAGGAAATTGAGCACGAAGCCGGCGCCCAGGAACCCGACGAGCGGTGGAAGCCGTAGGACGAGCGCGAGCAGACCGCCCGCGAACGTCACGGCCAGATACATCGCAAGTTCCACGTCGGATCCCTCTTGTGCTCGGAGCCTCAACCCTACCGGGCCGCCGCCGAACCGTGATCGGCCTGGAGTGACGTGGCCGGTCCCGGATTCGGTACTATCGAGGCCTCCCGACGTGAGAACTCCACGGTTTGGATTCCCTACCCAAGGAGACCCGTGTCTGTTTCGCCGACCATCTGGGCCCTGACGATCGCCTTCATCGTCGGGCTGTTGTTGTTCGACTTCTTCTTCCACGTCCGTGTCGCCCACACCCCAACGCTGCGCGAAGCCGCCATCTGGTCCGCGATCTACGTCGGCATCGCCATCGTGTTCGGCCTCGCCGTCCTGGTTTTCGGCGGCGGCCAGACGGGCGGGGAGTACTTCGCCGGCTACATCACCGAGAAGGCGCTCTCGGTGGACAACCTGTTCGTCTTCTTGATCATCATGGGCAGCTTCAAGGTGCCGCGCGCGGACCAGCAGAAGGTCTTGCTGTTCGGCATCGTCTTCGCGCTGGTCGCTCGCACGGGCTTCATCTTTCTCGGTGCAGCCCTGATCAACAGCTTCGCCTGGGTGTTTTATTTGTTCGGGCTGATCCTACTGATCACGGCCGGCAACATGCTCAAGCCCGAGAGCAGCGAGGGCGACGAGTCCGAGAACATCATGGTCCGGATTGCCCGCAAGGTGTTCAAGACCAGCGACGCCTACGACGGGGACAAGCTCTTCACTGTCGAGAACGGCCGTAAGGTGATGACGCCGATGCTGCTGGTGATGGCGGCCATCGGTGGCACGGACATCTTGTTCGCTCTCGATTCCATCCCGGCCATCTTCGGCCTCACCCAGAACGTGTTCATCGTGTTCACCGCCACGGCCTTCTCGCTGCTGGGGCTGCGGCAGCTGTACTTCCTCATCGACGGGCTGCTGGATCGCCTCATCTACCTGAGCTACGGCCTGGCCGCGATCTTGGCCTTCATCGGCGTCAAGCTCATCCTGCACGCCCTGCACGAGAACAACCTCGGCTTCATCAACGACGGGGAGCCCGTTAAGGTCGTCGAGGTCAGCACCGGCGTCTCGCTCATCGTCATCATCGGCGTGCTCGTCCTGACCGTCGTGGGCTCGCTGCTCTCTCCCGCCGGCAAGGCCCACACCGCCGTCGCCAACGCGCGTCGTCACGCCGAGCAGTACCTGGACCTCAACTACGAGACGGACCCCCAGGAGCGGGCCAAGACCTACGCCAAGCTGCGCGAGGAGACCGACACCTTGAAGGCGTTGCCGGAGAAGTACCGACGAGAGATCCGCAACTCCGACGCGCTGATGGAGTTGCTCCAGCGAGCCCAGGCCAGCCACGACGAAGAACACGCGGAACACGAGAAACCCAACCCTCATTGAGGTGACGACGTCGCCCGGCGCCCAGCGGAGCGGGTTCCAACCTCGGCAGCCCAGAGGCCTTGCGGCTATATAGCCACCAAACATGCTTAGGACCGCGGTTGGAACCCGCCCACACGGGGGTTAGCGTCAGACCAGCGCCGCCCAGGTGTGGGGCCCCACGATGCCGTCCTTCTTCAGCCTCGAGCGTCCCTGGAACGACACGACCGCATTGTGCGTGGCGGGGCCGAAGCGACCGTCGACGGCGATCTTGTAGCCGCGGGCCTTCAACGCCGTCTGGGCGCCGCGCACGGCTTCGGTGTTCGATCGGTTCTTTCGGCTGACCGTGATGATCACCGCTCCCCACGTCTTGGGCCCGGCCAGTCCGTCCTGCTTGAGGCCCTTGGACCGTTGGAAAGACTTCACCGCTGCCTCGGTCTTGCTTCCAAAGATCCCGTCCGCGGAAATTTTGTACCCTCGACCCCTGAGCAGGTGCTGCAGCGAGGTGACCCGGAAACCCCTGCTACCCCTCTTCAAGGTCGGCCACGGCGATGGTGCCGGTGGGGGATTGGAACCACCGCCAAGCTTTTTCGCGACCCGCGCGATGGCCGGATCGCCCGGGCGACGATTGATCTCGAAGTGCATCTCGTCAGGACGCTTCGAATAGTCCCCGCCCCACCGGACGGTGCCTTCGCACGTGGCCAGAATGGCACGGATCTGGCGCACCTGCGCCGAGCTGAACGTTCCGGACTTGCCTATGGGGTGGCGTGGAGCGTTGATGTCGATGGCGGTGGCGCTGGCGTGATTCGACAGCGAGCTCCCACCTCGGATGGGGCGGTAGTTCCAACCCCAGCACCAGCCCGGGTGCAGCGCTTCGACGTTGCGATGAAACGTGGCCGCTACGTAGCCCAGGATCGTCGACACCTCGCCACGACGGACACCCCCGGGGAAGGCGACACCGGCGGCCTTGAACCCTCGATCGAGCCGCGAGTCACCCGAGGATTTGATTCCTGGCCAGCCGTTTCCGCTGGTGGCCGCGATCGCGGGCAGGCTCAGCGAGCCGGCCCCCACGACGCCGAGGCCCGCCACCGCACCGAGGCGGAACAGGCTTCGGCGATTGATGCCTTGCGGGAGGGCGGGCGCTAACCCGACGTCGTCGGTCGCCTCACCTTGGGCATGACTATTACCGCTTCGAGCACACATCTGTGGGTCTCCTTATGATCTGTTGCGACGACGAGATACGACGTCGTGGGGGTGCAGCATTAAGGGGTCATGACCATGGTGTGAGGCCGCGGGACTGGCCCGCGGTCTCGTTGATCGCAAGATTAGACCGCTCTGGATGGGTTGGCTAGGGGCAAACCCAAGGAATCTCAGGTTGTTATCAGAAGTGGCCGACCGCCATCGCGCAGATGATGCTGTCCCGATTCGGTGCCGCGGCGGAGTCGATCTCGAGTTGCCCGAGGCGCGATGGGGCTTCGCGGTCTGCGGACCTTTCCCCATTGACGGCGAGCGCCCCGGATCTGCGGCACGCGGTTGTGCTCGACACCAGCGTTGTCTCGCGATGAGGCGTCGATCACCGGCGGTACGGTTCGTTCATGACTATTTCCGACATCGGCGAGCTTGGCACGCAGCTGGCCCACCAGGGCGTGGCGGGCGTGCAGATCGGCTGGGTCGACAACAACGGGATCGTGCGTTCCCGGATCGTGCCCATCGCCCAGTTCGAGACGGCCGCCACCCAGGGGGTCGGTGTGACCGCCGCCTTCGCCGTCTTCGACTCCCACGACGGCATTAGCTTCGCCCACGAGGGGCTCTCCACCCCCTCGGGCGACGTGCGGGTGGTGCCGGCCATCGACGACCCGAGTGACGTGGTGCAGCTGGCCGGTCAGCCGCACCTGGCCTGGGTCAACGCCCGCCAGCTCACTGCCGACGGCGAGCCGTGGCCCTACTGTCAACGGGCGGTCCTGGAACGTCAGCTGGCAAAGGCGGCGTCCGTCGGCCTGGAGATGCGGGCCGGCTTCGAGATCGAGATGGTGCTGTCCCGCGAAGGCGAGGACTTCGCCCCGGCCCACCGCGGCCCGGCGTACGGGCCCAACGCCTTGCGTGACGTCGACGAATTCGTCGGCCGGCTGCTCCGCGATCTGGCCGCCAACGGCATCGAGATCGGCCAACTGCACGCCGAGTACGGCGAGGCTCAGGTCGAGTTGGCGCTGGCCGCGGCCGATCCGCTGAAGCTGGCCGACACCGTCGTGCTGGCCCGCCAGACCATCCATTCCGCCGCTCGCGCCGAGGGGCTGCGGGCCAGCTTCGCCCCGGTCACCACCGCCGCCGGCGCCGGGAACGGCTGGCACCTGCACACCTCGATGAGCCGCGACGGACGGAACATCCTGCCCGGCGACGGGCCGCACGGGCTGTCGGCGGAAGGGCGCCACTACCTCGGCGGCCTGCTGCGCGAGCTGCCCGCCATCGTCGCCGTTACCTCCCCCAGCACGGGTTCGCTGCTGCGCCGCCGCCCCGGGTACTGGGCCGGAGCGTACGGCTTCTGGGGCGTGGAGAACCGGGAGGCGGCGCTGCGCCTGGTGCCGAATTCGAAGCTGCTCGGCCCGGGACGCACCAACGTCGAACTCAAGGCCAGCGACGCCTCGGCGAACCCCTATCTGGCGCTGGCGATGGTGCTCGGCGCCGGGCTGGCCGGGATCGAGGATCGTGCCGGCCTGCCAGAGCCGGTGCAAGAGGACGTCGGGACGTGGGACGACGCGCGTCGGGCCACCGCCGGCATCTCGGCGTTGGCCACCACCCACGAGGAGCAACGCACCAACCTGCTCGGCAGCGAGCTGGCCCGCGACGTGCTTGGGGAACCGCTTCTCGGTGCCTTCCTCGCGTGCCGCGACGCCGACGCCGCCTGGGCCTCGGAGCGCTCGGTGGAGGAGATCGTGGAGGCGCACCGGTGGATCTACTGACGTTCCCCGGGGCCGACCGGGTGTTACTCGCCCACCGATCGGCGCTTCCGCAGCCCGACCAACTGTGCGGGCCGTTCTCCGCCAGGGCCGCCCTGCACTCGATTCTGGACCCCGACGAGATACCACCGATCGGGGTGCTCGCCAGCGCGGCCGGCACCGCCATCTGGCCGCACGATGTCGAACAGTGGCGTCCCGCAGGCGCACCGCAGGACCGTACCGGCTGGGACGGTCTGCCGTCGGCGCCCTCGATCGGGGCCAGCGGCACCACCGCAACGGGTCTCGTCGCGGGCGTGGAGAGCACGGTCGGTGACCGGGTAGCGGTGGCGGCCGTCCCCGCTGGGAAGCTCGCCACCTCGTCGCTACGCCGGCTGCTGACGGGCCTGGCCCAGGCGCGCCATCGCGTGGGTATCGTCGCCAACCTGCGGACCGGTCCGATTGCTCCCCCCGGGATGAGCTGGGACGTGGGCCACTTCGTCGTCTTGTGGGCTATGGATCTCGAGCGCGACGCGGTCCTCCTCGCCGACACCTACGCCGAGCTTGGCGATGCCGATCTACCACCTGGGTGCCGAACGGTGGCGCTGACGGCGCTCGTCGAGGCGTTGAGCGCGCCCCCCGGACGGGGACTCCTCCTGCTGATTCGGAGCGAGGACCGGGCCGCCGCTCAGACTCTGGTGGCCGACGCCGATATCAGCACCGGGGGCTGGGACGCCTAGCGGGTGCGACCGAGCGCCGACGCAGCGGTGCCCGGCGCGCCCCCTCGGCACCGAAGGCTTCGGATACCTCCGCCCGGCTTCCGTGGCAAGCTGGCGCCACCATGATTCGACTCCTGGCCCTGACCGCTCCCGGCTTCATCAGCTTTGCCGTCACGCTGTCCGCGCTACCGGCGTTCGGCGCTCAGCAGGGAGCCACCGCAGCGGCGGCCGGTTCGATCACGACGATGATGCTGACGGCGACGGTGCTCAGCCAGCTGGTGGTCCCCCTGTTGCTGCGGCGGATGCCCACGCCAACCGTCATCGGGATCGGGCTGCTGTTGCTCGGCGTCCCGATGCTGGCGTTGCTGATCGACTCCAGCCTTCCCGCTCTCCTGGGTGTGGCGGCGGTCCGCGGGGTGGGTTTCGGGCTGTTCACCGTGGCCGGCTCGATGTACACCCTCGAGGCCGCCGCCCCCGGGGAACACGGGAAGGCCACCGGGCTCTACGGGCTCGCGGCCGGGCTCGGCAGCCTGGTCTTCGTGCCGTTCGGGGTCCAGCTGGTGCAGTGGCCGGGCCTGCCTGCCATCGTGGCGATCGCGGCGATTCCCGCGGTGGGAGCTTCGGTGTTGGGTTGGCGGCCGGACCGAAGGCGCACCGGGTCCCCGCCGGCGTCGCCCGGAAGGGTGGGGCGTGCCCTCAGTGCTGCGTGGGCGCCCTCGGTGGTGCTGGCCGCCCTGACCCTCACCTCGGGGGCCGCCTTCACCATCTTGCCGATCCGCCTCCCACAGGGTTGGCTGGCCACCGTCTGTTTGCTGCTGATCGGTCTCTCGCAGACGATCGTGCGGTGGCTATCGGGCCGGGTCGCCGACCGCGGCGACACCCGCTGGCTGATGGCGCTGGGCTGCGTCGTTGCCGCCCTGGGCATCTCGGCCATCGGCTTCGCCTTGGCCGATGATCAGCCGGCGTTGCTGCTCGGCGGATCCTTGCTCGTTGGCGCCGGCTTCGGAGCCTCTCAGACCCTGACGATGGTGGCGGCGTTCGCCCGCGCCCATCCCGATGATCGAGCCCTCACGAGCACCATCTGGAACGCCTCCTACGACTCCGGCACCGCCATCGGCGCGATCCTCATCGGGATCCTCATCGCCGGCCCCACCGGGCTGGTCGGCGCCTTCGCCGTGGTGGCTGCTATCTGCGTCGTGACAATCCCCGTTGCCCTGCGGCGGGCGCCAGCGAGCCAGACCGCCTAACCCCCGGAGCCCGCTCGACCTGCAGCCCAGCACGCTCAGCTTGTCGGTTCGCGCTCAATTCGTGGAGCGAGCGTGGGGCGCTACATCGAGCGCGCTGACCCCTTGCTGCGACGCCACCCGCGCGCCGGTTGAGCACATGCGGGCGACAGGGGGAGAATCCACAGGGTGAGCACTTTGGATCTGACCATGCACGACGAGGAACGCCGGACCGGGCTGCGTCGGATGCGCGTCGTCGCGACGTCCTTGCTGATCCTGGCCGCCATCATCTACGTGATCTCGTTGCCCTACGCCGACATCACCTGGGTCGGCTTTGTGAACACCGGCAGCGAGGCCGCCATGGTGGGTGCGCTCGCGGACTGGTTCGCCGTCACGGCGATATTCCGGCATCCGCTCGGCATACCCGTCCCGCACACCGCCCTGGTCAAGCGCCGCAAGGCCGAGCTCGGCCGCAGCCTCCAATCGTTCGTGGTGGATCACTTCCTCAACGAGTCCGTCGTGGCGGATCGCCTCGC
The DNA here is from genome assembly GCA_038259365.1 of Propionibacteriales bacterium. Lineage (GTDB taxonomy): Bacteria > Actinomycetota > Actinomycetes > Propionibacteriales > Propionibacteriaceae > JBBSOW01. Next base: position 2,475 of record JBBSOW010000057.1, on the reverse strand, counting down.
CAATGCTGGCGTCGGCACGATCATCGGCACCTGGCTTCAAACCCCGGCCAACCGCAAACGTGCCCTGACGATCGGTTCGGGCCTGGTGCGCACCGGCCTGGAACGCCTGAAACCCGAGGACGTCCGCACCCTGGTGACCGAATCCTTGCTCCCCCGGCTGCGCCAGGAGGAGCTGAGCCCCATCGCCGGGGTGTTCCTGGAGGGCGTGGTCGCCGACGGCGCCCACCAAAGCGTCGTCGATCTCATCGCCCGCGAGGCGCACGGTTGGCTGAAGGCGAACCCTGACACCTTCAACGCCGTCATCGGCGAGCGCGCCCCGCGTTGGTCCCCGTCCTGGCTGGACCGCACCGTCGGCGGCTGGGCACACGGCCAGGCCGTCGCCTGGCTCGCCGACATCCGCGATCTGCGCCACCACCCGGTCCGCCAGGCCGTGGACGACCTGCTCTCCACGCTCGCCCGCGACATGCAACACGATCCGCAGGTGCGCCAGCGGGCGGAGGAGTTGAAGAATCAGGTGCTCTCCAACCCCCAGGTGGACGAGACGGTGCTGTCGCTGTGGACCTCGATCCGACACTCCCTGATCGCGGCCATCGACGACGAGTCCAGCCTGATGTGGGAGCGCTTCGACGGCTGGCTGACCGAGTTCGGCCAACGCCTGCTCACCGAGGACCGGTTGCGCGAAACCGTGGAGGCGAGGATCGCCGAGGTGGCCACCTACGTGGCGCGCACCTACGGCCCGCAACTCGCTACCGTGATCTCCTACACCGTGGACCGCTGGAACGCCGACGAGGCCAGCAAACGCATCGAGCTCTTTGTGGGCAGGGATCTGCAGTTCATCCGGATCAACGGCACCGTGGTCGGGGCGTTGGCCGGGCTCGCCATCCACGGGGTCAGCCTGCTCATCGGCTGAAATCATGGGGAATGCTCGATGTCCTCGATGCGTTACAGCTACACCACACTATCGATCAGAATCGAGATGAATCTTCGATGGGCAACGTTCCCCTCATCAAGCTCAACAACGAAACGCAGATCCCTCAACTCGGCTTCGGGGTGTTCCAGATTCCACCAGAAGACACCAAGCAGGCCGTGCTCGAGGCCCTCGAGGTGGGTTACCGCCACATCGACACCGCAGAGATGTACGGCAACGAGGCCGGCGTGGGCGAAGCGATCCGCGAATCGGGCATCGATCGTGACGACATCTACGTCACCTCCAAGCTGAACAACAGTTACCACGAGCCAGCCGGCGCGGCCATCGGCGCGTTCGAGGAGACCATGTCCGCGCTGGGCCTGGAGTATCTCGACCTGTTCCTGGTGCACTGGCCCATGCCGGATCGTGGCAGCTACGTCGACACCTGGAAGCAGATGGAGAAGTTGTCCAGCGACGAGCGCCTACGCTCCATCGGAGTCTCCAACCACCAGCCCCATCACCTGGAAAAGCTGCAGCAAGAGTGTGACATCACACCGGTGGTGGACCAGGTGGAGGCCCACCCCTACTTCACCAACGAGGCCGTCCGCCAGGCCGGCGCCAAGCTCGGCATCGCCACCGAGGCGTGGTCCCCCATCGCCCAGGGCAAGGTCCTCGACGACCCCGTCCTGACCGAGATCGCCGAGGCCGTGGGCCGCAGCACCGCCCAGGTGACGCTTCGCTGGCACATTCAGCGCGGCGACATCATCTTCCCCAAGTCCACCAAGAGGAAGCGGATGACCGAGAATTTCGAGATCTTCGATTTCGAGCTCGACGATTCCCAGGTGGAGCGCATCACGGGGCTCGATAAGGGCGAGCGCATCGGACCCAACCCCGATGCCATGAACGCGGTGCCGGGGGACAACTAGGTTTCCCGGCGGGAAAGTTTGAGCCCTTCCGCGCCGGGCAGCTGAGCCAGCAGGCTCCCCGGCAGAAACAATTTCGATCGCCGCACTCCCGAACCGATAATGACGCGGGGGGCGGCGATCACTTCGTGGTCGACCAGCAAAGGCCATGAGGCCGGTAACCCGATGGGGCCGATGCCGCCGTAGGCCATCGATGTTTGCTGCACCGCGAATTCGGTGGAGGCGAAGCTCAACTTGCGCACGTCGAGGTGGCGTCGCGCGACGTTGTTGATGTCCGCGCGATCGCTGGCCAGCACGAGCACGGCCGCGTGCCTGTCCTCCCCGGCGCGCTTACCGGAGACGATGACGCAGTTGGCCGACATCTCTGGAGCGAAACCGTAGGCCTGCGTCATCGCCGCCGTATCCGCGAGTTCCGGATCGATCTCGGCCACCTCGATCTGCCCGGCGAGCTCGACCGGCATTGCCTCGAGGGCGTGCCGGACAGGTTGGGCGAGCAGATCGGAGCGCTGGAGCGCGGATACGTACCTGAGAGTCGTCATGGCCCCAACTTAGCCACCGGTCGAGTCGTCCGATTAATGAGACGCTCGGCTCACCGATGGGACGAGAGGCCCAAACGTGCTTCACTGTTTGCATGTCTTTGAGCAT
>JBBSOW010000056.1:0-20640 GCA_038259365.1 Propionibacteriales bacterium | reverse complement strand
AGCATGGAGGGCCGCAGTACGAAGCGCCGCAGTACGAAGCGCCGCAGTACGAAGCGCCGCAGTACGAAGCGCCGCAGTACGAAGCGCCGCAGTACGAAGCGCCGCAGCCGGGCCCATTGCGGCCCGGCACCGTCCAACCCCAGGCAAGCTATCCCCCCGGCACGCCAGCGCCAGAAGCGAATCGGCGCCCGGTCTCGGTAACGTTGTCCTGCGTGCTCACCGTGACGGCCAGCCTGCAAGGGGTGGGTGCCGTCGCCATGATCTGGCTTTTCATCGCCGCGGGTGTTGGCACCCTGGACGCGACCGACTCCCTCGAGGGGCCGATCTTCCACATCCTCGAGCGGGCGAACCTGGCCCTGACGAACGGGCTGGCGGCGCCACTCCTGGGGTTCCCGGCCGCGGGGTTTATCGTCGGCTTTCTCGTGCTCATCCGAGCGAACTGGGCGCGGATCCTCAGCACCGCTCTCGGAATCGGCGCGGGCGCGTGGCTGGTGATCTGGAAACTCAACCAGCTCGACCTCGTCGCGGTGCCGATCGCCTACATCGCCATCTCGGTTCTGCTGCTGTGGCTGCCGGGCAACAATCCCTGGTACCGAGGCCGGGTCCGGACGGGGCCGTGACGCTTCCGGCGGCGAGTCAATTCGCCGTTTTGTCTACCAGGGAAGCACAATGGCGCTGTGTCAGCCACCAACCGGCCCGCCAAGAGCGGGTCCAAGAACAACCGCCGTCGCCGCGGCGGATCGTCCATTCTCACGGTGCTGGGGGTCTTTCTGCTCCTCGGCGGGGTCGGGTGTGTGGGTTGGATCGGATACCAGTACTTCGGCACCAACATCGTGTCCGAGCGGGCCTTCGACGACGAGCAGCAGGCCCTCCAGCAACGGTGGGAGCAAGCGGCCCCACCCAAGTCCGACGGCAAGCTGGCCAAGGAAAAGCGGATCCCCGGCCAGGCCGTGGGTCTACTGCGCATCCCGGCCTTCGGCCCCGACTACGTCATCCCGATCCTGGCGGGCACCGACCTGGACACCCTCTCCCGCGGGGTCGGCTGGTACGAGAACTCCGTCGCGCCCGGTAAAAAGGGCAACTTCGCCGTGGCCGGGCACCGGGTGACCCACGGCCAGCCGTTCTCGCGCATGCTGGAACTGAAGGACGGCGATGAGGTGAACATCGAGACCCGCGAGGCCGTCTACACCTACCAGCTGATCACCTCACCGAGCGAGCTGACCGTGCAGGACACCGACACCTGGGTCTTGGCCGCGAACCCGATCGAGCGTTCCAACCAGGCGGACCAGAAGTATCTCACCCTGACCACCTGCCAGGACCTGTTCCGCTCCCCGGATCGCTCCGTCGCCTTCGGCGAACTGACCGACGTTCAGGAGAAGTAGGCTCGGAGTATGTCCGACTTGCCAGACCTCATCCAGGCCGTCAAGAGCCTCGCCGTGGTGCACCAACGGGTCACGCTGTCCTCGGGGCGCGAGGCCGACTTCTACGTCGACATGCGCCGGGTGACGCTCGACGGCCGCGCCGCCCCGCTCGTCGGACGGGTGATGCGCGAGCTCGTCGGCGATCTGGATTTCGACGCCGTCGGCGGGTTGACGCTGGGGGCGGATCCGGTCGCGACCGCGATGCTCCACGCCGCGGCGGCCTCGGGGGAGCGCCTCGACGCCTTCGTGGTCCGCAAGGCCGAGAAGGCCCACGGGCTGCAGCGTCTGATCGAGGGCTCCGAGGTGGCGGGCAAGCGCGTCCTCGTCGTCGAGGACACCTCCACCACCGGCGGCTCGGCGCTCACGGCCGTGCAGGCCGTCCGCGAGGCCGGCGGCGAGGTGGCCGCCGTGGCGTGCATCGTCGACCGCGACACCGGGGCGAAAGAGGCCATCGAGGCGCAAGGACTGGAGTACCGATTCGCGGTGTCCGCGGACGATTTGGGCCTTCGTTGAGCCGATCTCGCTAGGCTGTAGCTGACTTGAGCAACGCCAGCCGGATCCGCTGCCTGGCCCGATGGAAGGAGTGCCCCCTCGATGGGTACCACAATCGTCGTCATCCTGATTGTCATCCTGCTGGTCCTGCTGATCGCGGGAGTATCGGTGATGTCGCTGTACAACGGCTTCGTCAAGTCCCGCAACCTGATCCAAGAATCCTGGCGCCAGATCGACGTGGAGCTGAACCGGCGCTACGAACTGATCCCCAACCTGGTGGAAACGGTCCGCGCCTTCGCCTCCCACGAGCGCAACACCCTCGAGGACGTGACGCGGTTGCGCTCCCAGGCCCAGGCTATCTCCGCCCAGGAAGGCGCCCTGCCGACCGAGCAGCGCGCCCAGGCCGAGGAGCAACTCTCCGGTGCCGTGCGCAACCTGATGGTCTCGGTGGAGGCCTACCCGGACCTCAAGAGCAACACGAACTTCCTCGAGCTGCAGCGCCAGCTGGCCGAAACCGAGGATCGCATCGCCGCCGGCCGACGGTTCTACAATGCCAACGTGCGCGTCTACAACACCAAGGTCGACAGCGTGCCGAGCAACATCATCGCGGGAATGTTCAACTTCGAGAAGGCCACCTACTTCGAGGTCAACGACCAGGCGGTCCGTCAGGCCCCCGACGTGAACTTCGGCGAGATCGCCTACCGCGGCGATCAGCCGCAACGGCAGGGCGGTCAGTCCGGTCCGAGCCAGGTCGGCTCGCAGCTTTCTGGTGATCAGCTGCCCGACCCACAGCAGGACCAGCAGCGCCGCGAGCAGCAGCCGCAGTACGAGCAGACGCCGAACCAGCAGGACAGCTCTGGTGGGCACCAACCCCCACAGACCCGCTAGCACGGTCTTACCTCAGCCTCGCCGTCGTCTTGCGTCGGCGGTGTTCGCGGCGTTCGGTGTCGGCTGGTTCACGTCGTCGAGGTGGCGGGTCGCCCTGCGGTCCGCGCCGGCGCGAGGAGAACGATGAATCCACCCGTCGGCCCCGAGGAGCGGGAGGTCGGGGCGCCCGGTCACGGCCTCGGGCCGCACCCGCGCCCCTGGCCGACGGACCCGCGCCTGGATCCAGCACTCCTCGCCGAGGGCGATCGGCGTAACGTCCTCGAGGCCTACCGGTACTGGAAACTGGAGGAGATCGTCGCCGATCTGGACACGCGGCGGCACGGGCTGCGGATCGCGATCCAGAACTGGGAGCACGACTTCAACATCGGCTCGGTGGTGCGCACGGCGAACGCGTTCAACGTCGATTCGGTGCATATCTTGGGCCGACGCCGCTGGAACCGTCGCGGCGCCATGGTCACCGACCGCTACCTGCACGTGCAGCACTGGGCCGAGGTGAGCGAGTTCGTCGAGGCCCAGCGGGCCGACGGCTACACCATCGTCGGGGTGGATAACCTGCCCGGCTCGAGGGCGCTGGAGACCTTCGAGCTGCCCGAGCTCTGCTGCCTGGTGTTCGGCTCCGAGGGGCCGGGCCTCACCGAGGAGGTCCTCGAGGGTTGTGCGGCGCTCGTGGCGATCACCCAGCACGGCTCCACGCGCTCGATCAACGCCGGTGCCGCCGCGGCGATCACGATGTATCACTGGGCTCTTCGCTGGGCCGGTGGCGGTGACTAAACCCGCCAGCCAGAGAGGGTCAGCGGCCGCACCTCAAAGACACAATTTCCTGATGGCGTATACCGCGTAGACGCCGTCGGTCGGGCAGTAGATGTCGATTTGGCCAACCTCGACACCGGAGGACTCGACGATGCGCAGAATCTGTTCGATCGAGCGTGGCTGAATGTGGGGCCATTGAACGGTGTTGAGCGTGAAGCCCAGCTGCTTGTGAGTCTCGTCGAGCATGTTAGCGAAGATCAGCATCCCGCCCGGCCTCACCAGGTCGTAGGCGTTCCGCAGAAACGCGATGGCTCCCGCCCGGCTCCTCTTCTCGTCCACCACACCGCGGTAGGTGTAGGACTCTTGGTTCTCCGGCGGGAGGTACTCGAGGAAGCCCAGCGCTTCGACGACGTCGTAGTCGGCCCTGCCGGTGCCCTGGTGATCAGGGTTGGGATCGAGGTCGATCCCGTCGAGGCTGAGAATGTTCTTGGCGGCGGTGATGACGCGGTGGGAGATCCCGTACTCTTCGGCCAAGCTCGCGGCCATGCCCAGCGAGTCCCGGTCCAGATCGACCAGCGTTACGGTGGAATCCTCGGATGCTTCGTTCGAGAGGATCTCCGCCATCGTCTCCAGCACGGGCTGCGCCGCTCCGCAGGCTAGGGATGCGACAGCCAGGCTTCCCTCGTGCTCCGCCTCCTGCCGCAGGAGCTGGCGGAGCACCGCAGCCCGGCTCCGGATTCCGATCGCGTCATCGATGTTCTTGAACCAGCTGATGGCCTCCTCGTTGAGGACGACGCCGTTGCAGAGACGGCCCTTGTCCGGGTCGTAGATGATGTCCAACGCGACGGCGCGAGGGATGAGCTTGAACCACTCGACGATCGTCGGCATTGCCTTCCCCAACTCCAGGGTGGCGGGGTTGCTCATGTCGATCTTCGTCCTCGATCTCGCCAGATTCCTGGCGGGATCACCGTGGTAGCCCATGGCGATGAGTTCGGCAATGCGGACATCGATCCGCGCCTTGTGTGAATCGGCCCACCGGTCGGTGTGCTCGAAGCGATGATGCCGGTGGGCCTGCTGGATGGTAGCCGTGACAGCGCGACCCTCGCTGCCCACCACGTTGTCGGAGTGGACCTGGCGGTCGTCCACGGTCTTGCGAGTGTCCAGCTTGAGCATCGGGCTTCCTTGCGGTTTCTAGGAGGGGAACATCCTCGGGTACTTCATGGAAGGAGGCCGGTGTCCGCTTCGTGATACATCCGACATCAACACGGCTCGGCCGGACCTGTTCGGAAGGTACGCCCGGCGGGGCCTTGCGCGACGGCGGACAGGCGCCTAAAATACAACCAAATGGTTGTATATGACGCGGGTGCCCAGCTCACCGATGACGAGGTGGATCGGATCTTTCACGCCTTGTCCGACGCCACCCGACGCGACATCTTGCGCCGCACTCTCGACGGAGAAGTGTCGGTCTCTGGACTGGCGGCCCTCTACGCCATGTCGTTCGCGGGAGTGCAGAAGCACGTGGCGGTCCTGGAGGGTTCCGGATTGGTGACCAAGCATCCACACGGCCGCGAGCGTCGCGTGCGTGGCAACCCCCAAGCGGTGAAACGAACCCAGGAACTCCTGGACCGCTACGAGGACATCTGGCGCGACCGCATATCGCGGCTCGACGCCCTGCTGACAGACGACTGATCTCAACCGAAAGGTAACGCCATGCCCGTCACATCCATCGACACCGACGTCGACGCCCTCACCATGACCGTCGTCGCCGACTTCGCCGTTCAGGGGTCTCGACTCTGGGAGGCCTACTCCGATCCTCGACAGCTCGAAAAGTTCTGGGGGCCGCCGCAGTGGCCGGCCACCTTCAGCCGTCATGACATGTCCCCCGGTGGCCTCTCTCGTTACTACATGTCGGGGCCAGACGGTGAACGGGTCAATGGGCTCTGGGAGATCGTCAGCGTCGACGCGCCCCACGTCCTGGAGGTTCGTGACCGCTTCGCCGACGACGAGGGCAACGCCGACGACGACATGCCGAGCATGCGCGTCGTCTTCCGCTTCGACGACACCGGCAACGGTTCCCGGCTCACTGTCACCACCTGGTTCGACTCCCTGCCCGACCTGGAGCAGCTGCAAAAGATGGGCATGGACCAGGGATTGCAGGCGGCCATGTCCCAGATCGACGAGGTGGTGGCCGACCTCACCTCCTTCGCCGCCGGCAGCGGCACCACGCTCCAGGTTCTCGACGACACCCACGTGCGCGTCAGCCGCATCATCGGCGGACCCATCGAACGGGTCTGGGACGCCCATCACGAACCGGAGTTGATGCGCCGCTGGATGTTGGGTCCTGACGGATGGACGATGCCGGTGTGCACAGCAGCCACCAGCGTCGGCGACACCTACCGCTACGAGTGGGTGGATGAGAACGGCGAGAACGGCTTCGGTTTCACCGGTCACTTGCTGGAATCGGCGTATCCGTACCGCACCAAGACCACGGAGCAGATGATCGGCATGGACCCCACCACGATCAACGAGATGACGCTCACCACCGTGGCCGGCGGCACGCTGTTGTCTTTGCTGATCACCTACCCCGATGTGGCGACCCGCGACATGATTTTGGAGACGGGCATGGTCGAGGGGATGGAGAGCAGCTACGCGCGCCTTGAGTCGGAGGTGTTGGCCTGAGGTCCCCGCCTCAGTTCCGCAGACCGCGCTCGGACATCGTTCAGCTGTTCGTCTGGACCGCTTTCCGGGGCGTCCGACGGCGCAGCATTCGGCGAAATGTCGAGGCCGTCGGATCCCTCGGGCAGAATGGATGAATGCATTCTGGCCCGGACTACCTGATCGCCGAGTTCAGCCCGGCGGCGGCCGACGGCCGCGTCAAGCAACGCTGGCGCGCCCTCATCGCCGCCATCGTCTCGCTGGTGCTCTCGCTGATCATCTTGGGCGTGATCGTCTACTTCCGGCGCGAGCAGATGCAAGGCGTGCTGCCCTGGGCGCTCCTGGGCGCGGTGACGGCCGTCTCGGTGCTGCGCGTGGTGTACCGGCTCGTGGGCTGGCGGCGCGCCCTGGCGGATCGCCGCCGGGTGGGGCAGGGGCCCGCGCTGGTGATCGGCCGGTTCGGCGTCGAACTGGAGGGCCAGCGGCTCGATTGGCCCTCCGTGCGCAAGATCGGCACCCGGACCCGCCGGTTCGCCACCCCGGAGATCACGGTCGAACCCGCGAACGGGGCGACGGTCGGCCTGCCGCTGGACCACCTCGACACGCTGCCCGCCGCGCTGGATTCGGCGGCCCGCATCTACTCCGGCGGCCGGCACGGCGTGGACCTCGCGGCCGTCGACGACTGAGGAGATTGTGATCGCGCAGCGGACGCGCCTGTCTTGCGCGCGCAGTCTTTGAGAGACTGGTTGGTGTAAACACCCGAGAGTCGGTCTCGGACGTGTTCCGCACAGTGTGATCCCTAAGAAGTGGAGAGAGCCAGCTATGCCGATTGCAACACCCGAAGTTTACGAAGAGATGCTGGACAACGCGAAGAAGGGGAGCTTCGCCTACCCCGCCATCAACGTCAGCTCCTCGCAGACGCTGAACGCGGCCCTGCAGGGCTTCGCCGAGGCCGGCTCGGACGGCATCGTCCAGGTCTCGACGGGCGGCGGGGAGTACCTGTCCGGCCCCCAGATCAAGGACAAGGTGGCCGGTGCCGCCGCCCTGGCCGCCTACGCCCACGAGGTGGCCAAGAACTACTCGGTCAACGTCGCGCTGCACACCGATCACTGCCCCAAGGACAAGCTGGACAGCTTCGTCCGCCCGCTGCTGGCCATTTCGGAGGAGCGCGTCAAGAACGGCCAGAACCCGCTGTTCCAGTCCCACATGTGGGACGGCTCGGCCGTCCCGGTGGATGAGAACCTGGAGATCGCCCAGGAGTTGTTGGCCCGGACCAGCAAGGCCAGGATCATCTTGGAGATCGAGGTCGGCGTCGTCGGCGGCGAGGAAGACGGCGTCGCCAACGAGATCAACGACAAGCTGTACACCACCGTCGAGGACGGCATGAAGACCGTCGAGGCCCTCGGCTCGGGGGAGAACGGGAGATACATCACCGCCCTCACGTTCGGCAACGTGCACGGGGTGTACAAGCCCGGTTCGGTGAAGCTGCGTCCCGAGGTGCTCAAGGAGATCCAGCAGGCGGTCGGCGACAAGATCGGCAAGGAAAACCCCTTCGATCTGGTGTTCCACGGCGGCTCGGGCTCCAGCGCCCAGGAGATCTCCGATGCGGTGGATTACGGCGTCGTCAAGATGAACGTCGACACCGACACCCAGTACGCCTTCTCGCGTCCGGTGGTGGATTACATGCTGCGCAACTACGACGGTCTGTTGAAGATCGACGGCGAGGTCGGCAACAAGAAGATCTACGACCCCCGGGCCTGGGGCAAGGCGGCCGAGGCCGGTATGGCGGCGCGCGTCGTCGAGGCCTGCGAGCGGCTGCGCTCGGCCGGTACATCGGTCAAGTAGCACCTAGCGCCACGCCACTAGCGGTGAGCGTTCGGCTGGTCGGTCCGCCATCGCGGCGGGCCGGCCAGGCGAATGCTCGGCCCACCCGTTTCCCATCCCCGTTGCACGAATCAAAGGATCTCGACGTGAGCGATACCCACCGAAACCTGCTGGCCGACGCCGCTCCCCAGACCCGGATGCCCGAGGATCCGGCGGCCGCGGAGTTGGGCGCGCCGGGGGGTAGGGAACGGTTCGGCGAGATCGTGCGCGCCTACCCGACGTCGAGCCTGTGCTGGGCGCTGCTGGCCGAAGGGGCGCTGGCCATGAGTTCGCCCGAGGGCGACATCGCCGCCTACGCCTACGCCCGCACCGGTTACCACCGCGGACTGGACACCCTGCGACGTAGCGGTTGGAAGGGCGCCGGCCAGGTGCCGTGGGAGCACGCGCCCAACCGAGGTTTTCTGAGGGCCCTGTGGGCGTTGGCCGTGGCGGCGGGACGGATCGGCGAAACCGAAGAGAACGAGCGGTGCACGCAGCTGTTGCGGGACTCCTCGGAGACGGCCTGGCGGGCCCTTTCGGGCGAGACGGGGGATCCCAACCGGACGCCGAACCCCGCCACCGATCTGGGCGGTGAAGCGGCGCCGACTCGCGTCGGCCCCCAAGGTGAGATCGAACCGCCCGAGGACGAGGGATCCGGGGAGGCCAATTCTGCCGACCTGTCGAGCGCGCAGACGGCGAGCCCACCACCTCCCGTTCGCGGGCCCGGCGGGCCGAAGGCCACGCCGCGCTCGCGGCTGCTGAACCCCCCCAAGGCCGTCCAGGCCGCCGCCGAGCAGCAGTGACCCGGAGGCGCCCCCCAACGAATTGGACTCCCGGCGCCTTCGTGCCGATAAGGTGTGCGGGTAAGAGCCCGGGCAGGAGTGCCGGGCTTCAGCTATGGGTGAGATCCCAGGAGAGCGCCCACAAAGAGGTGACAACCCAATGCCAGGAATCATCGTCGTAGGCTCCCAATGGGGTGACGAGGGAAAAGGCAAGGCGACAGACCAGCTAGGTGACCGCGTCGACTACTGCGTGCGGTACTCCGGTGGCAACAACGCGGGGCACACCATCGTCGTCAACGGCGAACGCTACGCCCTCCACCTGCTGCCCTCGGGCATCTTGAACCCCAAGTCGGTCCCCGTGATCGGCAACGGCGTCGTGGTCGATCTCGACGTGCTGTTCCACGAGATGGACGGGCTGGCGGCCCGCGGGGTGGACGCCTCGCACCTGCTCGTTAGCGCCAACGCCCACATCATCACCCCCTACCACCAGATCATCGACAAGGTGACCGAACGCTTCCTCGGCAAGAACCGCATCGGGACCACCGGCCGTGGCGTGGGCCCGGCCTACGCGGACAAGGTGAGCCGCGTAGGCCTGCGGATCCAAGACCTCTTCGACGCCTCCATCTTGGCCAAGAAGGTGGAGGCCGCGCTGGAGCAGAAGAACCATCTACTGGTGAAGGTCTACAACCAGCGCGAGATCGATCCGGGTGAGATCACCGATCTCCTGCTCTCCCACGCCGAGCGCATCGCGCCGCACGTCGCCGACGTCAGCCGGGTGCTCAACGACGCCCTCGACGAGGACAAGGTCGTGCTGTTCGAGGGCGCGCAGGCCCACCACCTCGACGTGGATCACGGCACCTATCCGTTCGTCACCTCCTCCAACCCGGTCGCAGCCGGGGCCTGCGTCGGCTCCGGCGTCGGCCCCACCCGCATCGATCGGGTGATCGGCATCGCCAAGGCCTACACCACCCGCGTGGGCGAGGGACCGATGCCCACCGAGCTTCTCGACTCCGACGGGGAGAAGCTGCGCACCGACGGCGCCGAGTTCGGCACCACCACCGGTCGGAAACGCCGCTGCGGCTGGTTCGACGCGCTCGTGGTGGAGGCCGCGGCCCGCGGCAACGGCTTCACCGACATCTTCCTCACCAAGCTCGACATCCTCAGCGGCTGGGACAAGATCCCCATCTGCGTCGCCTACGAGATCAACGGGGAGCGCCACGACAAGCTGCCCTACTCCCAGACCGACTTCCACCATGCCTTGCCCATCTATGAGTTTGCCGACGGCTGGGACGAGGACATCTCCGGGGCCCGAACCTTCGCCGATCTGCCCGCCAACACCCAGGCCTACGTGCGCCGGCTCGAGGAGCTGTGCGGGGCACGGATCTCCGGGATCGGCGTTGGGCCGTCTCGCGAGCAGGCGGTCACGCTGCACGAGTTGCTCTGATCGCTGAAGCACCGGTGAAGCAAAGGATAGGACTCGCGTGACGTTCTCAGCCCTGATCATGGGATCCGGCGGGCGCGAACACGCGCTCGCCGAAGCCCTGGCCCGTGACGCCGAGGTCGGCGCGCTGCACATCGCCCCCGGCAACCCCGGCACCGCTCTCGTCGGTACCAACCACCGCATCGATGTCGGGGATCACGCCGCGGTCGTGGCCTTGGCCCGCGAGCTCGAGGCGGAGCTGATCGTGATCGGCCCCGAGGCCCCGCTGGTGGCCGGCCTCGGCGACGACCTGCGGGCGGCCGGATTCGACGTCTTCGGACCCTCTGGCAAGGCGGCCGAGTTGGAGGGCAGCAAGGCCTTCGCCAAGGAGGTCATGGCGGCCGCCGGCATCCCCACCGCCCGCGCGCAGCTCTGCGTTGGAGGGGATCAAGTCTCGGCGGCCCTCGACGAGTTCGGCGCCCCCTACGTGGTCAAGGACGACGGACTGGCGGCCGGGAAGGGCGTCATCGTCACCGACGACCGCGAGGTGGCCCTGGCCCACGGGATCGGGTGCGGGCGTGTGGTCGTCGAGGAGTACCTCGACGGGCCCGAGATGAGCCTGTTCGCGATCAGCGACGGCACCGCCGTGCTGGCCATGGAACCCGCCCAAGACTTCAAGCGGGTGGGCGAGGGCGACACCGGCCCCAACACCGGCGGGATGGGTGCCTACACCCCGCTGCCCTGGGCGCCCGAGGGTCTCGTCGAGGACGTTGTGGCCACGGTGATCCGGCCCTGCCTCGCCGAGATGGCCCGCCGTGGCACCCCGTTCTCCGGCCTGCTCTACACCGGCCTGGCCCTCACCGCCAAGGGCGTCAGGGTGATCGAGTTCAACGCCCGCTTCGGCGATCCGGAGACCCAGGCGCTCCTGGCCCGCCTCGAGACCCCGCTTGGCGGGGTCTTGCGAGCGGCCGCCCGCGGGACGCTGGCCGAGCATCCGCCGCTGCGGTGGAACGCGGGAGCGGCCGTGACGGTCGTGCTCGCCGCGCGGGGTTATCCCGGGTCCCCCGTCGTCGGGGGAATCATCACCGGTGCCGAGCAGCCGGGGGTGATCCAGGCCGGCACCGCACGCAACCATGCGGGCGAGTTGGTGGCGGCCGGCGGGCGCGTGCTGGCCAGCGTCGGAACGGGAGCGGATCTGACCCGGGCCCGCGAGTCCGCCTACGCGATTCTGGCGGGGATCGACCTGCCCGGCGGCTTCTCCCGCGGCGACATCGCCGAAGAAGCGGCGGCGCAGCAACCCAACTCCCAGGAGCAATCGCGATGACTAACAACGTCCTGGCCACCCGCTACGCCTCGCAAGAGATGCGCGCCGTCTGGTCCCCGGAGCAAAAGATCGTCGCGGAACGCCAGCTGTGGATCGCGGTGCTGGGGGCGCAAGCCGAGCTGGGTGTCGACTTTGCCGGCGACGACCCCGCCACCGTCATCGCCGCCTACCAGGGAGCCATCGACGGCGTGGATCTCGCCTCGATTGCCGAGCGGGAGAAGGTGACCCGCCACGACGTCAAGGCGCGGATCGAGGAGTTCAACGCCCTCGCCGGTTACGAGCACATCCACAAGGGGATGACCAGCCGCGACGTCACCGAGAACGTCGAGCAGCTGCAGCTGGCGCAGGCGCTGCGGATCATCCGGGACCGGATCGTGGCTACGCTGGCCCGGCTCTCTTCGCTGGCGGTGCGGTACAGCGGCCTGGCGATGGCCGGCCGTAGCCACAACGTGGCCGCCCAGACCACGACGCTCGGCAAGCGGTTCGCCACCGCCGCCGACGAACTGACCCGCGCCTACGAGAGAGTGAGCACGCTGATCGAACGCTTCCCCCTGCGCGGGATCAAGGGCCCGGTGGGCACCTCCCAAGACATGCTCGACCTGTTCGACGGCGACGAGTCCAAGATCGACGAGCTCGAACGCCGCGTCGCCGAGCACCTGGGCTTCGCGCAGGTGCTGATCAGCACCGGTCAGGTCTACCCCCGCTCGCTGGATTACGACGTCGTGACCGCGCTGGCCATGGTGGCGGCCGCCCCGTCGAACGTGGCGACGAGCATCCGGCTGATGGCCGGCCATGAGCTGGTCACCGAGGGCTTCCAGCCGGGCCAGGTGGGATCCTCGGCGATGCCGCACAAGATGAATACCCGATCGTGTGAGCGCGTGAACGGCCTAGCCGTCATCGTCCGCGGCTACGTCTCGATGCTCGGCGAGCTGGCCGGAGACCAGTGGAACGAGGGCGACGTGTCCTGCTCGGTCGTGCGTCGCGTCGCGCTGCCGGATTCCTGCTACGCCCTGGACGGACTGTTCGAGACCTTCCTCACCGTGCTCGACGACTTCGGGGCCTTCCCGGCGGTGGTCGAGGCCGAGCTGCAGCGCTACCTGCCCTTCCTCACCACCACCAAGGTCTTGATGGCGGCGGTGCGCAAGGGCATCGGGCGCGAGCAGGCCCACGAGGCCATCAAGGAACACGCCGTCGCCGTGGCGCTGGCGATGCGCGAGACCGGGCAGAGCGACAACGACCTGTTCGCCCGGCTCGCCGCCGACGAACGCCTCGGGCTCACCCGGGTCGAGCTGGACGCCCTCGTCGGCGCCCCCCTCGAGTTGGCGGGCACCGCGCCGCGTCAGGTGGCCCAGGTGGCCGAGCGGGTGGCCGGGATCGTCGCGACTCACCCCGAGGCGGCCGAGTATCACCCTGGGACGGTGCTGTAGCGAGCAATTGCTCGGTCAGCCAATCGTTCAGCTGGAGGCGTGCGGGCCCGAGACGCAGAACTCGTTGCCCTCGACGTCGTGGAACACCGACCAGGCGTGACCCCACTCCTCCCGGTCGACGACGTGGGTCGCGCCAAGCTCCTCGAGCCGCGCGACCTCCGCCTCCGGGTCGTCGGTCTCCAGGTCCAAGTGAAGGCGGTTCTTGATCGATTTGGCTTCGGGAACCTTGATGAAGAAGTAGGTAGGGCCCGCCTCCGGGCCGCCGGCGCCGATGGCGCAGAAGAACTCGCTGGCCTCCGGGTCCACGGGTTTGTCCAGGACCGCCGACCAGAAGGCCGAGACCCGCAGAGGATTGTCGCAGTCGAATGTGATGTTGGCTAGCCGGACACCCATGGTTGCCTCCTTGATCGCTGGTCATCCGAGCCTAACGCGGGCCTCGGACGACTCGCCAGGAAGGCCGATGGGGTGCCCGCCAACCGGCGGGCACCCCAAGAGCGACTTGCAAATATTCGCCGTTTACTTCACCGCGCCCATGGCCAGGCCGCGCACGAGGCGCTTCTGGGCCAGCCAGCCGGCGGCGACGACGGGCAGGACGGCGATCGTCGAGGCGGCCGAGAGGACCGCCAGGAACTGGCCACGACCGTCGACGAAGCTGCCGAGGAACGGCGGGGTCGTCTTGGCGGCCACCGAGGTGAGCAGCAGCGCCAGGAAGTATTCGTTCCAGGCGAAGATGAAGCAGATCAGCGCCGCCGCGGCGGCACCGGGAGCGACGATCGGCAACGCAATCCGCCAGAGTTCGCGCAGGTAACCCGCCCCGTCCACCTGGGCGGCCTCGCAGATCGCCAGCGGCACCTCCGAGAAGAACGACCGCATCATCCACACGGCCAGCGGGATGTTCATCCCGACGTACAAGATGCCCAACCACCACAGGTTGTCGAGCCCGCCGATGACCCGCAACAGCAAGAAGATCGGGATGATCGCCGCGGCGACGGGCATGAAGCGGGTGGAGATGAAGAAGAACAGGGCGTCCTGCCATCTGCTGATCCGGCGAACCGATAGCGCGTAGGCCGCCGGGATCGCCAGCGCCATGACGACGACGGTGCTCAACACCGACACCGCGAGGGAGTTCAACAGGTAGAGCCCCATGCCGCGCCGGAATACCTCGCGGTACTGGTCGAACGAGTATTCGGTGAAGATCTTCGGCGTCGCCGAGGCGGCGGCCGCCTCGGTCTTGAAGCCGTTGAGGATCATCCAGGCGACCGGGAAGAAGAACAGCAACACGATGACCCAGGTGACGATCGTCAACGCGACCGCTCCCGGCTTGACCTTGCCGGCCCGATGGGCCGGGGCCGCAACATTGGTGGCAGACATCAGCGATCAACCTCCACATTCTTGAACACGGTGAACAGCGAGCGCAACACGACGGTGGCCACCACGATGGTGATGATGACGGTGATGACGCCGTAGGCGGCCGCCTCGCCGACGCGTTGACCGATGAACGCCCTCTCGTAGAGCAGGTAGGGGATGGTCTTGGTGTTGCCGGCGCCCTTGGTCATGATGTTGACCGGATCGAAGACCTGACCCATCAAGATCACGCCCAGCATCGCGGCGAGCTCGGCGTAGGAGCGCAGGTGCGGCACGGTCATGGTCAAGAAGGTCCGCACCGGCCCGGCCCCGTCGACCGAGGCTGCCTCCAACACCTCCCCGGCCTGGGATTGTAGCCCGGCCAACAGGATCAGCATCATGAACGGAGTGAACTGCCAGGTCAAGACCGCGACGATGGTGAACATCGGGTGGTCGGTGTTCCAGGCCACCGGATCGATTCCCACCAGGCCGATCGCCCAGTTGACGATGCCCCCCTCCGAGCTGAACATGGACCACTTCCAGATCAGCGCCGCCGCCGCGGGCATCACCAGAAAGGGGGTGATGACCAGGGTGCGGGCCAGTCCTTGACCCAGGAACTTTCGATCCAGCAGGACGGCGAGTAGAAGGCCCAGCACCAGCGACAGCAACACCGAACCGCCGACGATGACGATGGTGGCGAGCAGGCTGGGGAAGAAGTACCCGTTGGTGAAGACCGCCGCGTAGTTGTCGAACCCGGCGAAGGAACGTTCCTCGGGTTTGGCCAGGTTCCAGTTCTGGAACGAGTAGTAGATGGTGGCGAGGAACGGCAGCTGGGTGACCACGATGGACGTGATCAGGGCCGGCAGGAGGATCCTGCGGGCGAAGCGGGCGATCTCGGCGTCGCCGTGGTGCTTGACGGGCTGCTTGCCCCCCTTCTTGGTGTCGCCCGTCTTTTCAGCACCCTCGCGGGTCGCAGTCGCGGTCATCAGCTTCCCCCCTCCTTCTGTAGTTCGCCGGCTCGCTGGGCGATCTTCTCTCCGTTGGCGAGAGCCTCGGCGACGGTCTTTCGCCCGGCTATGGCGTCGGCGATCTGTTGGGACGTTTGATTGCCGACGTCTTGGAACTCGGGGATGCTGACGTACTGAATACCGGTCCACGGCTGGGGCGCCACCCCGGGTTGCTTGGGGTTCACCTCGTTGAGGATGGCCGCCGTCAGCGGCGCGAACTCCCCGCCGGCTTCTTGGTATTGGGGAATCTCGTAGGTGGATTTGCGGGTACCCGGTGGCACCCTGGACCAGCCCTTCTCCTCACCGACGAGCTTCGCGTACTCCTTCGACGTGGCCCAGCGCACGAACTCCCAGGCGGCGTCTTGTTTCTCCGAACTCGCGTTGATGCCGAGGTTCCACGACCACAGCCAGCCGGAGTTCTCGGTCTCCTTGACGGGGGCCCGGACGTAGCCGACCTTGCCCTTGACCTCTGAGGCGTCTGATTCCACCGAACCGGCCGCTGAGGTCGCGTCGTACCACATGGCGGCCCCCCCCTGGCTGAACAGGTTGAGGCATTCGGTGAAGCCGAAGGACACCGGATCGGCCTCGCCGGATTTGGCCAGCGTGTCGACGTAGAAGTTCACCGCATCGGCGAAGCCTTGACCGGTGACTTGGGCGTTCCACTGCTCGTCGTACCACTGCCCGCCGAAGGTGTTGACGACCGTGGTCAGCGGCGCGAACATCTCGCCCCAGCCCGGCTTGGCGCGCAGGCAGATG
Source organism: Propionibacteriales bacterium (assembly GCA_038259365.1). Taxonomy (GTDB): domain Bacteria; phylum Actinomycetota; class Actinomycetes; order Propionibacteriales; family Propionibacteriaceae; genus JBBSOW01. Next base: position 4,511 of record JBBSOW010000056.1, on the reverse strand, counting down.
CCCGCGCGATCGGGGGTCTTGACCTTGGCGGCGTACTCGGCCACCTGATCCCACGTCGGGCGCTCGGGCATCGTGATGCCGGCCTCTTGGAACAGATCCTTGCGGTACATCAGGAACGAGGATTCACCGTAGAACGGGGCGGCGTAAATGTGGTCGTTTTGGGAGACGCCTTGGCGCACGGGGCCGAAGAAGTCGCCGATGTCGTAGTCGGTGTCGGCGCTGGCACGCGGCGTCAGGTCGACCAGCCAGTTGTTCTTGGCCCAGATCGGCACCTCGTAGGCGCCGACGGTCATGATGTCGTACTGGCCGCCGCCGGTGGCCACATCCTTCGTGATCGCGTTGCGGAGGTCGTTCTCTTCGAGGAACAAGATATTGACCTTGATGTCCGGGTGCTGTTTGCGAAACTCCGGCAGCAGTTCGGACATGTCTTGCATCTGCGGGTTGTTCACGCTCGCCAGGGTCAACGTGGTGACCCCCGGCTCGTCCGCCAACCGGCCGAATCCCGCGCATCCGCTGGCTAACAGCGAGCACCCCACAACGCCTGCGATGAGAGCTATACGTCTTCTCACCCGGACCTCCTTTGGTCGGGCCGAGCGCACAGTGTGCAACCTGAGCGGTTGGGGTAACGCTCGAACTTCTTGAAGAATATGCCCCCCGAAATTCAGTGCCTAGACCCCTGAGGGAGCCTGCTGCCAAATCGTTATGTTTGCCTACCGGAAAAAGCCAACGGGCTACCTCGGGCTGAGCTCGCCCCCGCGATCGGTGGCGATGACGGGATCCGCCATCGCCCACCGAACAATTTTGGCGGCCGACTTCCCGAGCGGACGAGCCACGAGCGCGTCGACGCCCTGGGGAGCGGGAATGCCCAGTTCGCGACGGGCCCAGCGGGGCAGCAGCGCGAGGCCACCGGCGGCGAGCATCGAGTATCCACCGCGCGCCGCCAAGGGCAGGGGTGGGGTCAGCAAAAGGAAACGGGCGGCCTCGCGGGCGGCGGGGGTCACGCGAAGCTCGCTGCGGTAGCTGGCCAGCTGATCGGCCAACTCGGCCGCCGACCCCGGCGGATCGAGCACCCCGAGCTTGCCCGCCACGATCGATCCCTGCTGCACGTAGAGATCTGCCTCGGCCGTGGTGAGCGGGGTTTCCCCGTAGGCCTGATAGGCGCGGAGGAAGCTGTCCGCCTCGGCCACGTGCACCCACTTGAGCAGGTGCGGATCCGACGCCCGGTAGGGCGTGCCGTCGTCGGCGAACCCGCTGACCCGCCCGTGGATGCCGCGGATCTTGGCGATGGTCCGCTCCGCGTCGGTGATGGTGCCGAAGGTGGTGCTCGCCAAGAAGTAGCTGGTGCGCTGTAGCCGACCCCACGGGTCGCCCTTGTAACCCGAGTGCCCCGCCACCCCGGCCATCGCGAGCGGATGCAGGGATTGCAGCAGCAGGGCGGTGACGCCGCCGACGAACATCGACGCATCGGCGTGGACCCGCCAGACCGGATCGGTCTCGCTGAACCAGCGTTCGCCGGGGCGAGCCCAGATCGTCTGAGCCCGGGATGCCGCGTCGTCGCCGGCCACCTTGGCCCGCAGGCTGCGGGCCAAGAGGGTGCGCGATCCGGCGACCGCCCCCTGGGCGTGGGTGCGGACCTGGGCAGAGAACTTGCGGCTCGGTGTGGGCACCCTCCCAGTGTCCCCGGCGCGCAAATTCCTCGGGCCGGCTCAGCTCCTGGCGGGTACCCGGATCGCGAGGGCGCCAGCGGAGACCGAGGCGCGGAAGGCGGCCACCCGGCCGAACTCGTCGCCGTCGAGCTCGAACGCCTGCGCCTCGCGCAGCGAGACGTCGATCCGCTGGCCCTTCTGGTAGCGAAGGGCGCGCACGTTGTTCGTCGGGCCCGCGAACTTCTTGCCCACCTCGTTACGCCGCAGGATGCCGTTCTCGATGAAGATCTTCGCCCAGACCTGCAACCAGCCGATGACGCCCTTGGGTCGCATGGCGACGAAGTCGAGCTCACCGTCGTCAACGGCGGCGTCGGGAAGCAGGAGCACGTTGCCGGGCAGCGATCCGCAGTTGCCAACCAGGAGGGTGTTGACGTGGCTGTCGTGCTGGGTGCCGCCGTCGACGCTCCAGCGCATGCGCACCTGGCGGCCGTGGCGCAGGGACTTGGTGATCGCCTGGACGTAGGCCAGCCAGCCGACCTTCGCCTTGAGTTCGTCATCGGTGTTGGCGATCATCTGGGCGTCCAGGCCGATGCCGGCCATGACGACGAAGATGTGGCGCTCCTGGCTGTCGTCGCCACGGCGCAGCTCGGCGACGCCGGCGTCCACCGCACGGTCCTCCCCGGTGAAGGCCGTGGAGATCGAGTCCTCCAGGTTGTCGAGGCTGAGATCGAGGTTTCGGGCCAAGATGTTGCCGGTGCCCGAGGGCAGCAGGGCCAGCGAGACCCCGGTGTTGACCAGCGCCTGGGCGACGCAGCGCACGGTGCCGTCGCCGCCCGCGACGATGACGAGGTCGGCCCCGCGGTCCATGGCCTCCTTGGCCATGCCCTCACCGGGATCGTCGACGGTCGTCTCGATCCACATCGTCTCGCGGTAGCCGGCCGTCTCCGCGCCGGCGTTGATGGCCGCTTTGAGCACGTCCAGCTTCACCTTCACCGGGTTGTACACCACCGCCGCCACCGGCGGGGGCTCGGGCTTTTCCCGGTCGGCGTCCTCAACCCTCTCGGTAACGTCACGCGCGGCGGCCTCGGGGGAGGTGAGTGAACCCGATTCGGCGCTGTCCGATCCCAGGTTGAACAGCTTCGACGCGAAATCCGAAGATCGTTCCGACCCTTGAGTCGGTTGGTCGGCAGTGTCGTCGCGCGCAATATCGGCGGGCGCTGGGCCGGCGGGCGCAGTGTCGTCGGGCGCTGGGCCGCTAGAGGTTCGGTTCACGAGGCGATTCTTTCACCCCGCGGCGGCTTAGGGGCAGCGAAGAGTTCACGCGCTAGGATCGAGCTTTGATCGGCGGGGGACGAGAGGGTGGTCGGGTGTCCTTGAACGCGGCGGGCGAAGCGCCCCTTTGCCTTGCTGGGCTGACCAAGCGCTACGGCGAGATGGCGGTCGTGGAAGATCTCAGTGCCACCATTCGGCCCGGCCGGGTTACCGGCTTTCTGGGCCCGAACGGCGCCGGCAAGACTACCTGCTGCAAGATGCTGGTCGGCCTCATCACCCCCACCTCGGGTTCGGCCACCTTCGATGGGCATTCTTACCGCGAGCTGGCTCGGCCGACCACGGAGGTCGGGGTGGCCCTGGGAACCGATTTCCATCCCGGCCGCACCGGCCGCGATCACCTGCGGGTACTCGCCCACCCCGCCGGCGTCGACGCCGCGCGCGTCGACGCGGTGCTGGCGCAGGTGGAGCTGACGGAATCGGCTCGCCGACGCGTCGGCCAGTACTCGATGGGGATGCGGCAGCGGTTGGGGCTGGCCAGCGCCCTGCTCGCCGATCCGCAGTATCTGATCTTGGACGAGCCCGCCAACGGTCTCGATCCCGAGGGCATCCGCTGGTTACGGGGGCTGCTGAAGGATCAGGCCGAGCGAGGCAAGGTCGTGCTGATGTCCTCCCACCTGTTGGGCGAGGTGCAGCACACGGTCGACGACGTGTTGATCATCCACCGAGGCAAGCTGCTCGTGGACACCCCACTGAGCGAGCTGACCGTCGGCGGTGCGCTCGTGCGGGCTCGCGTCCACCCCAACGACCTCGACCAGGCCACCGAATCGCTCACGGAGCAGGGGGTGAGCTTCGAGGTCGGCAGCTCCGCGATGCGGATCAACGGCCTCAGCCTCAGCGAGGCCGGGGCGGCGCTCTTTCAGGCCGACGTCGAGATCCATGAACTGGCCGCCGAACCACTGGACCTGGAGCGGGCCTTCTTCGAACTCCTGGCCAAGGCAGACCGGACCGAACGGGTGCCGGCGTGAGAACCGCGACGAGGGCGGGTTCGAGCCTGGGCTCGTTGATCGCCGCCGAACGGGTCAAGATCTTCAGCACGCGGCTGTGGTGGCTGTTGGGTCTGGCCCTCGTGTTGTTGGTGGCCGCCTACAGCGCCCTGTACGCGGTGCTGGTGATCTGGCAGGCCTCGGCGGCCGGGACATCGGCCTTTCAAACCTTCTCCGAGCTGGCCTCGGTCTTCCACGGCGGCAACAGCATCGCCCGCGTGCTGGCGCTGGTCCTGGGCGTCACGATCATGGGCGAGGAGTACCGCCACCGCACCCTGGCCGCCGGCTACCTGGCGGCCCCGACGCGGACCCCACTGTTGCTGGCCAAGGTGTTCTCGGCCTCGATGATGGGTCTGGCGATCGGCGTGGCCGTCCAGATCGTCGGCGTGGCCGTCGCGATCCCGTTCGTGCTGTCGGCCGGCGCGGGGTTGCGGCTCGACCAGGGCGCCACCTGGGCCTCGCTCGGCCTCGGCGTCCTCACCGTCTGGCTGTGGACGCTGCTCGGCCTGGGGTTGGCCTTCTGGATGGGCTCCCTGGCGCTGCCGCTGCT